>NZ_JBMPOW010000020.1:0-112718 GCF_049340205.1 Undibacterium sp. Ji49W
TTTTCAATCGCATAAAGCAATTCCGCAGGCTTGCAACACGGTATGAAAAATTGGATAGAAACTTCCTTTCCTTCATCAATCTTGTATTTGCTTACCTTTGGATTTATTGAATGTTAACAGCCCCTAGAACTTATTTCATAAATAGGGATGAGTTCTATATAAAGTGAATCTTCAATAAAAAAATGGCGCATATGATATATGCGCCATTTTTCATTGCTGCAGCAAGAACGAATTACAAGATTTCGCTCGCGTGATCGGCGAGGCGGGAACGTTCGCCACGCGCCAGTGTGACGTGGCCGCTATGCGCCCAGCCTTTGAAACGATCAACCACATAGGTCAGACCACTGGAGCCTTCGGTCAGATATGGTGTATCGATCTGCGCAATATTACCCAGGCAGATGATCTTGGTGCCAGGGCCGGCACGTGTCACCAGGGTCTTGACCTGTTTCGGCGTCAGATTCTGTGCTTCATCGATGATCAGGAACTTGTTGACGAAGGTACGACCGCGCATGAAGTTCAGAGACTTGATCTTGATCTTCGAACGTATCAGGTCCTGCGTTGCGGCACGACCCCAGTCACCAGCATCATTGTCTGACTTGTTGAGCACTTCGAGGTTGTCATCAAAGGCACCCATCCACGGCGACATTTTTTCTTCTTCAGTACCCGGCAGGAAACCGATATCTTCACCTACCGGCACCGTGACACGAGTGACGATGATTTCATTGTAGGTTTTGGTTTCCAATACCTGTGCCAGGCCTGCTGCCAATGCCAGCAAGGTCTTGCCGGTACCGGCCTGACCCAGCAGCGTGACGAAATCGCATTCTGGATCCATCAACAGATTCAGTGCAAAATTTTGTTCGCGATTGCGTGAGGTAATGCCCCAGACGCTGTGCTTGATATGACCGTAATCACGCAAGGTTTGCAGCACGGCTGTCTTGCCATTGATCTGCCTGACCTGACCATAGAAAGACGCTTCACCATTCTTGGGTTCGAGGTAGACAAACTGATTCACCAGCAGCGAAGGAATGACCGGTCCGGTGATGCGGTAGAACGTTGTGCTTAGGCCGTTGCGGTTTTCTTGCCAGGTTTCTATACCCTTGCCATGCTTGTTCCAGAAATCATCGGGCAATTGCACGATGCCGGAATACAGCAGGTCGGAATCTTCCAGCACATGATCATTGAAATAGTCTTCTGCCGGCAAGCCCATGGCACGCGCCTTGATGCGCATATTGATATCTTTTGATACCAATACCACAGGGCGACCTGGCATTTCTTTTTCAAGTGCAGTGACGACGCCCAGGATCTGATTGTCTGCCTTGCCTTTGGGCAGGCCTACCGGCAATTCACCGGATTGCAACTTGGTCTGGAAGTACAGATGCCCTTTGGCATCCTTGTTGCCCAGTTTGGACAGCAAGATCCCTTTTTCGATGTCGTGATGGTCGATATCACCCACCAGTGCATCCAGCGAACGGGATACCTGGCGTGCATTACGCGCCACTTCCGACATGCCTTTTTTATGATCATCCAGCTCTTCGAGTGTGATCATGGGCAGGTAGATATCATGTTCTTCAAAGCGGAACAGTGATGAAGGGTCATGCATCAGTACATTGGTATCCAGCACAAACAATTTTTTGACACCGGATTTGTCCGCAGCACGGCTGGTGCCGGATTTAACGCGGTTGTCCGGCAACTTGCTCTTGGCAGCGGCTGCCGGGGCAGCTTTTGCACTGACAACTGGCGCCGGTCTTTCGGCAACGACAGGTCTGGCAACTGCGATGGGCGTAACTGTTGTTTTCTTTCTTTGAGGAGCCTGAACAGCTTCTACCGTTTTGATTTTCTCAGGCACGGTGGATTTTATTGTTTTGGCTGGTTTGCCTTTTTCTGCTTTGGGATAATCTTTAGGCGAAAGCAGTGCTGCTGGTTTGGTCGGCATTTTTGGCAATGGCATGAAAACCTCAATCAAAAAGTGAGAGCTGAAAAGTTAAAAGCCGCTAAGGACATACCAGCATTGCTGCTGGCACTGTCTTTCGCGGCTTTTATCAAGAGTAATTCTGGAGAGTTCAATTAAGTTTGGGCGCTCACAAATTCGAGTACTTCATCAACGTGTCCTGCTACTTTGACTCCACGCCATTCTTTCACTAATTTACCGTTGCCGTCAATCACAAATGTGCTGCGTTCTATGCCACGTACCTGCTTGCCGTACATGTTTTTCATTTTCATGACGTTGAACAGGGCACATAAAGTCTCATCCGGATCGGAAATCAGATCAAAGGGCAGAGCCAGCTTGCTCTTGAAACCCTCGTGCGAGCGCAGGCTGTCACGGCTGATACCAAATACTTCGGTATTCGCCTGTTGTAATTGCGCATGCAGATCACGGAAAGCGATGCTTTCCGTTGTGCAGCCAGGAGTGTTGTCTTTTGGGTAAAAATAAATGACGATCTTTTTACCCAGATAGTCAGTTAATTGAAACGTTTTGCCGCCTGTCATGGCAGCGGAAAATTCTGGTACCTGGCAATTTAGTGCAGAGGGGGTGTCAGCCACTGTCATCTCCTTGGTTAGGGGTGGAGAAATGTTGCTGACAGACTAGATCAGGGCGACCAATTCTCCGGAACGACCTGGCAAGCTTGCCCATGACAATGGGCGTACTGGTAACTCACTATCCTTGATGGACTGGTAATAGTCCGCCATGGAGATGCATCGGTATCCCTGCTTGTGCCAGCCTGTCAGCAATTCCTCGAATATGGGGGCAAGTTTCTGTCCTTCAAGCTCTGCATGCAGAGTAAATACATGATCTTTTGGAATTGCCGTCAATTGAAGTATGTTAGCAGCGATATTTGACTCGGAAATGACAAGTCCGTTAATGTCGCGTCCCAGCAACTCATCAAGAGTAGGCAGGGTGGTCGGCATCTGTATGCAGGACCGGACGGAAGCTTCAGTTTGCAATCGATAGGGGCCAGCAGCCGGGTCTTGCAGACTGCCATCATCTTTCAGCATGGCGCGTCCGTCCGACGCATACTGCATGCCAAACTGGTCGAGTTGGGCAAAAGCATGCGAATTCATTTGCCAGCCGGCGGCACCATGTGTTTTGGGCGTATCGCCAAAAATCTGCTGGAAGCGCTGATGTGCCTGCTGCATCTGATCGCGCGTCCATTCCAGCCCGCGCTGGCGTACATTGTCTTGCCAGACCACGTGATCCCAGGTGTGTATGCCACATTCGAAGCCAGCATCGCGCACAGCCTGCATTTCTTTCGTGCAACTACCTATATCTGGTGCGGGCAGTAATACGCCGTACATCAGGGTTTTCAGGCCATAGTGCTCAAGTACCGAGGTGCGGGAGACCTTTTGAAAAAAACCGGGGCGAAAAGCACGGCGCAAGGCCCAGCCAGTGTGATCCTTCCCGAGAGAAAACAGGAAAGTTGCACCAGCCTGGTGTTTTTTCAGCAGGCGTACCAGATTGGGTACGCCTTCCCGGGTGCCGCGAAAGGTATCGACGTCGATCTTGAGAACGATGGTAGGCATGTAGTACTGGCTTAGTCCATCAGGGCGCGTGCTTCGGCTACCTGGCTGCGATAGGCATCGAAAATATTGCGCATGGTGTCTGGCATGGTAGTCACCGGTTTCCAGCCCAGTTCTTCGCAGGTATTGGTGATTTTAGGTACACGGTTTTGTACATCCTGATAACCTTTGCCATAGTAGGCAGCCGAAGTGGTTTCAGTCAGGGAGACTTTTTTCGCCGTTTCTGCGTATTCAGGATATTCAGCCGCCAGATCCAGCATCATGTGTGCCAGTTCACGGATGGAGAAATTATTGGTCGGGTTGCCAATGTTGTAGATCTTGCCGGTGGCTACGCCATCCTTATTGTCGATAATGCGCATCAGTGCATCGATGCCGTCGTCGATATAAGTGAAAGCACGTTTTTGCGCGCCGCCATCTACCAGGGAAATGTTTTCACCGCGGACGATATGACCAAAGAATTGCGTCACTACGCGTGAGCTGCCTTCTTTTGGTGTATGGATATTGTCCAGGCCGGCACCGATCCAGTTGAAAGGGCGGAACAGGGTGAAGTTCAGGCCTTCCATGCCATAACCCCAGATCACGCGGTCCATCAACTGTTTGGCACAGGAATAAATCCAGCGTGGTTTGTTGATAGGGCCGCAGATCAGTTCGGATTCTTCCGGATCAAATTCTTCGTCATGGCACATGCCATACACTTCAGACGTGGATGGGAACACCAGATGTTTGCCATACTTGGCAGCGGAACGCACGATAGGCAGGTTGGCTTCAAAGTCGAGCTCAAACACCCGCAGCGGCTGTTTTACATAAGTGGATGGTGTGGCAATCGCTACCAGTGGCAGGATGACGTCACATTTCTTGACATGGTATTCCACCCATTCTTTATTGATGGTGATGTCACCTTCAAAGAAATGCATGCGTGGATGATTGATCATGTCGCCCAAACGCTCGGTTTGCATGTCCATGCCATACACTTCCCAATCTGTGGTTTCCAGGATGCGCTTGGACAGATGGTGACCGATAAAACCGTTCACGCCGAGTATCAGGACTTTTTTCATAGTGAGTTCTTCTTAAGTAAATGTTGCTTGTCAGTTCAGAATTGGCAATTACTGCACTTATGCAGCCGATGACAAATGGGCTGCCAGTTCTTGCGCGGCAATGACTTTGTCGTTCATTAACAATTCAATAATGTGCAATGCACGACCATCGCCGCACACGCCAAGGACGACATTATCCACCACATGTAAGCCTGTCGGCAAATTTGCCGCATCGCCATGGAATAATCGTGCCTTTCCTATCACAAACCGCTGGCCTGCCTGCTCGGTAAATGCGCCAGGGTAGGGCGGTGCCACTGCACGATGCAGGTTGTAGACTTGCTGGGCAGTTTGCTGCCAGTTGATGCGGCCATCTTCTGGCTTGCGGCCACCAAAATAGCTGCCTGCAGACAAATCATTCGGCAAGGTCTTGAAATCGCCCGCTACCAGACTGGGCAGGGCACTCCACAAACATTGCTCAGCGGCCACGGTCAGCTTGCCAAATACTTCATACGCCGTGTCGTCTGGCAAAATCGGGACAGCAGTCTGGGCAAGAATGGCACCGGCATCCGGTTTCAGCGCCATTTCATGCAGTGTGGCACCGGTTTCGGTTTCGCCATGCAATACTGCCCAGTTGACTGGCACACGGCCACGGTATTTGGGTAGCAACGAACCATGGAGATTGTAGGCGCCACGCTTGGCCAGCGCCAATACATCCAGCGGCAGCATGTGGCGGTAGTAAAAGCTGAAGATGAAATCCGGGGCTATTTCAGCCACTTGCGCCTTCAATTCAGGTGCTTTGGGATCATCCGGGGTAATGCAGGGTATGCCTTGCTCGTGGCATAAATCAGCGACCGACTCAAACCAGATGGTCTCTGCCGGGTTATCCTGGTGGCTGACCACCAGTTTGATCTGTATGCCGCGTGCCAGCAAGGTCTTGATACAGCGCACGCCAACACTGTGATAGGCGAACACCACTGCGCTGGCAGGGGAATGAGGTGTATTCATGTGATCTTCCTCAGTTCGCGTCAGGCAAATCGGCACTGGATTGTTCCAGTATGGTCTGCACCACATAACGCGGACGGCCACGCACCTGCTGATAGATGCGACCAACGTATTCACCCAGCAAGCCTATGCCAAACAAAATCACACCCATCATGAAAAAGGCGATCGCAAACAGGGTGAACAAACCTTCCGCTTCTGCTCCAAGTACAAAACGGCGTATCAGCAAGAGCAACACCAGGCCGCCCGAGAGGACAGACAAGACCATGCCCAGCATGGAAAACCATTGCAGCGGCATGATGGAAAAACCGGTCATCAGATCAAAGTTCAGGCGTATCAGGCTGTAAATCGAATACTTTGATTCGCCGGCAGAACGCTCTTCATGCTCGACCGTGATTTCGGTAGGCTTGCGGGCGAAGGTGTAGGCCAGCGCAGGCACGAAGGTATTCACTTCGCTGCACTGGTTGATCAGGTTGATGACATTGCGACCATAGGCACGTAGCATATTGCCCTGATCGGTAATTTTGATGCGGGTTATCTTTTCGCGGAAGCGGTTCATGGCTTTCGACGCATAGGTGCGCCACGCCGAATCCTGGCGCTTGCGTCGTATGGAACCGACATAGTCATAACCTTCGCGCATTTTATCGACCAGTGCGCCAATTTCTTCCGGCGGGTTTTGCAGATCGGCATCCAGCGTCACTACGATCTCACCTCGGGTTGCTTCAAAACCGGCCAAAATCGCCATGTGCTGGCCATAATTGCCGTTGAAAAGCACCACGCGCGTCACATCCGGGCGCAGGCGATACTGGTCTGCCAGCAAGGCAGGCGTGTTATCACGGCTGCCATCATTGATGAATACCACCTCATAGGTGATACCGCGTGCGGCAAGATTGTCTAGCGCTGGATACAACCTAGCAAACAGCTTGGCCAGGCCAGCTTCTTCGTTGTAGACGGGAATGACAACAGAGAGTTCGGGTTTCATTGGTATTGTTTTGACCGATTTCAAAGAAGGCAGGATTTTACCGCAGACACGACCCTTTCGACATCTTCCGTATTCATTGCCGGGAATAATGGCAAAGTAACAATCTGTTTTCCTACACGTTCAGCAATCGGGAACATGCCATCGGTAAAGCCGCGCTGACGGTACATGCTGAACAGGTGGATGGCACGATAGTGATAACCCAGGCCGATTTGCTTGTCCAGCATTTGCTGCATGAAATGGGCGCGATTCACGCTTTCCGGCAATACTACGTGGAACATATGCCAGTTGCTGTTTTCAAAATCGGCGATGGGCAGTTCTGCGCCTGTTGCTTGTTCGAAGTCATTACCGAAGCTGGTAAAGTAATGTTTTGCCAGCGCTGCACGCCTGGCATTGAATTCTGCCAGATGCTTCATTTGCCCCAGGCCTATGGCGGCGGCGATATCGGTCATATTGTATTTACCACCCAGCACGTCCACATCGATACCGTCCAGACCACTGCGCGTCACACCTTGCAGGCGATATTTTTCAGCCTGGCGCGCTTCTTCCGCATTATTTAGTACCAGGCAACCACCTTCGCCGGTCATGATGTTTTTGTTGACCTGAAAGCTGAACGAGGCAAAGTCACCAAACGAGCCGATGCGCTTGCCTTTCCAACTTGAACCTATGGCTTGTGCGGCATCTTCGATTACACGCAATTTGTATTTGTCGGCAATGGCATACAACTTGTCCATGTCGCAGGGCAGACCGCACATGTGAACCGGGATGATGGCCCTGGTGCGTGGTGTAATGGCCGC
Organism: Undibacterium sp. Ji49W; assembly: GCF_049340205.1. Lineage (NCBI taxonomy): Bacteria > Pseudomonadati > Pseudomonadota > Betaproteobacteria > Burkholderiales > Oxalobacteraceae > Undibacterium > Undibacterium sp. Ji49W. The sequence goes on from NZ_JBMPOW010000020.1 coordinate 7,326, forward strand.
TTCAAGTTTGTCCAGATCGATATTATGCGTTTTTGCATCAATGTCGGCAAACACAGGGGTTGCCCCGGTTTCTATGATGACATTGGCAGTCGCCACCCAGGAATTGGGGGTGGTGATGACTTCATCACCAGCGCCTATGCCAGCGATACGCAGGGCGATTTCCATGGTACAGGTGCCAGAATTAAAGGTACGTACAGGACGGCCACCAAAATACTCAGACAATTGCTCTTCCAGCGCCTTTACCTTGGGGCCGCTGGTCAGCCAGCCAGAACGCAATACCTCTGCGACCGCAGCGATGGTTTCTTCATCAATGCTGGGTTTGGTAAAAGGCAGAAATGTGGGCGCGTCACTCATGGTGATCCTTTCTATACTGTGCGTAAATATATTATTCTTTTGGAATGTTGTGCGTCTATGCTTTGTATATTGGCATAGTATCTATTTGGGTGTGACCAGGTTGGCGACGATAACGCGCCTTGGGTCCTGGCCTATCACCCGCATGGGGAAACCGGTGTTCTTCAAGTCTTCATAAATGTCGGTGCGCAATATGGCTACTGCCGGCTGGCCTTTATCCTGATGTGATTGCCATTTTTTGATGAAATCCTCGCGCTTGGGTATCCATAATTGCTTTTCTTGAATTAGCCCGAATTCCATTTCATCTGGAAACTCAACCAGTATCGTGGTGCGCTCAAGATAAAACGGCAAAGCTTGTTCATACCGGCCCACCGCATACAAGGGGGTGGCAGGATCTTTCAGTTCTGCACGCATGGCTGACAAATGCGCCGTGCCGGCAATGTATTTGCCCCATGGATCATGTCCCTGGAAGGCAATCTGGCCAAGCAGGTAACCCGCGCTTGCAATGGTGATGATGGCCCAGTCTTTTCCTGTCTCACCCCTGCGCAACAGCAACCAGGCCCCTATGCCACCAGCAATGGCGATCAGGCAAGTCGCTACCAGCCATGGTGCGAAATCGTGATACAGCGGGATGTCATAGGCTTGCTTTACAGGATCGAGATTACCCAGGAAGTAAGCAAGAGCGCCAAGGCCTGCGATGCCGATCAGTATCAAAAGCGCGGCGCTGATTTTTACTGATTTATTGCCTACAGCCTCGATATGAACTGCGATCAACAATGCCAGGGCAGGGAAAATAGGCAGGATATAACCAGGTAATTTGGAGCCGGATATGCTGAAAAAGAAAAACAGGAATGCGGACCAGATCAACAGCATCTTGCGTGGCTGGAATTGCCCGGCAGCTTCACCCAGACCAGTTTTCAAACCTTGTAGCAGCATGCCTATCCAGGGAATGATGCCCAGAATTAGCAAGGGGATGAAATAATGCCATGCCCCGCCACGCTTGTGGACATCACTGGTAAAACGGTCAAAATGTTCGTGGATGAAGAAAAAATGTGGATGTTCCGGATTTCTTAAGGCAATCAAGATAAACCATGGGGCCGTCACAGCAAAGAACAGGATCAGGCCCTTGCCCATATGCAGGCGCGTCCATAAGCCCAGATCGCGTGTCCATATCGTGTACAAGACCAGTACGGCGCCAGGCAAGACAAAACCGATCAGGCCCTTGGACATGGTGGCCAGCGCCATGCCCAGCCAGCATACCAGCATGGCATTTCTTTCCGTCGTGCTGCCTTTGCTGGCATGCTGCGCGACCAGCAAGCCGCATAGGCTTAAAGTCATCATGCCGGACAGGCCCATGTCGAGGGAATTGACATGACCCATGCCTGCCCAGTAAAAACTGGAACCCAGTACCAGCGCGGCGCTGATGCCTATGCGAAAGCTGAATACCTTGCTGCCGGTATAGGCCACTGCGGCCACACCCAGCAGGCCGCACACACCTGTCCACAGGCGTGCCTGCCAGTCACCCAGGCCAAACAGCGCGAAGGTGAGGGCATTCATCCAGTTTTGCAGTGGTGGCTTTTCAAAATACTTGATGCCATTCAGGCGCAGGGTAATCCAGTCACCCGTGGCCAGCATTTCACGTGCCATTTCGGCATAGCGGCCTTCATCGGTGGGTACCAGGGTGCGTGACCCCAGCATATACAGCCAGATAGCCAGAAAGGCCAGGGCAATTGCCCACAGAGTACGCGGTGAATCATAAGGGGATTGTTTCATGCGGATTCCATAATCAGGGCCAGGGCGACTTTACGGCCTTCGGCCATGAGGATGTTGTAGGTCCGGCAGGCTGCCTGGTTGTCCATGCATTCCACGCCTATGCGTCTGGCGGCCAGTGCGGCTGTCAGTTTAGGGTGAATAAAACGCTGGCGGTTGCCGGTGCCGAGTATGACTACATCTGGTTCGGTCGCTTCGATTTGGGCGAAATCGGCTGCATTGAGCTGGTCAAAGCTCTGTGCCGACCATGCCTGCGGTTTGCTTTCGGGCAGCACAATCAGGCTGTAGTTGTAGCTGATCGCATTGATTTCCACACTGTGTTTGTCATAAGCAGTGATGGTCTGGTATTGCTGAGTGGCGGTGGAATGCAACTTCATCTATATGGCTCTATAGTTTAGGGCTGGAATAAGTGGCGCATTGTAACGTTTTTTACGCGGCTTCATGTGATGGGCTGTGTTGGCTAAGGTTCTACACTTACTTTCCATACTTGCTTTTCATGCTTACCAGACAGGCTAACTTGACAGACTCACTTGCCACTCCATGCGTCCCAGCCGACACGGGTGATTTTGGCTATGGTCAAATCTCTGGAGGTATGGGGGGCCGTACTGTCTGTTAAAAAAACTGCCACCGCCATATGATTGCCATTGGGTAAGGTAACGATGCCAACATCGTTGTGGGCTGCGGTAAATCCATTCCGGGTACCGGAAGTGCCGGTCTTGTGGGCGACGATGGTTTCTGCCGGCAATAAACCCTTGATGCGGGCCGGGCTGCTATCGGTTTCCTGCATCCATTTCATCAGCAAATCGCGGCTTTTAGGGCTCAGGCCCTTGCCTTGCTGGAAAACTTGCAAGAGTTTGATCATGGCCTTGGGTGTGGCTGAATTGCGGTACTGGATAGTCCAGTTTTTGCCCATTTCTTTTTCTGTATCGACTACCTTGATGTCGTGTATGCCCAGTTGCTCCAGATATTGCATGACTATCGCCGGCCCGCCCAAGACGCGCAGCAAGACATCGCTGGCTGTGCCATCGCTGTCAACAATGGCGTGGCGCAGGAGCTTCCGCAGCGGCATGTCAATGTTTCCCTGTGGATGTTCATCACGTATGGGGCTGTGCTGGCGTTCGCCAACCAGATCTTCAGACGTGATGGTCACTTTCTGGTCAAGTTTGAGCTTGTGCTGATCAACTGCCGCCAGGGTAGCCATAACGATGGGAAATTTATACACACTTTGCATAGGGGCAGGCGCATCTGGGAAGAGCCACAGGCTTTGCCCGGTTTCCAGCACCAGCAGGCTGGCGCAGAGTTTGCCGCCACTGTCCATCGCGATGGCTTCGAGCACATTTTGTGCCGTCGCCATGCCAGGGTACACCAGTAAAAGGCTGACGGACATCATCAGGGAAGCAAGCATTTTTTTCATGGGTATGATCTTTTTATTCAGGCAATACTGTAAAGGCAGGCAAACACGTTACACTTTTGTTTCTGGTTTTATTTTGGAGACACTGTGCTGTAGTAACGTAACAACGTAACAGATTCTGTATTAATGCAATATTAATTTCATAACGATGATGAAGTTATCATTGATAAAAACCGGCGCTTTGTGCAGAATGGAACGTTCGGCAGTGCAGCATTTTCTGTATTGCGGCTTAATCAGGACAATTCAAGTGGTTTTCGGCCAAAAACGCGATTTGAGCGTGACGCCAGAGCAACTTGCTGGATGTCCTGTGAATATTATCAAGGATTGCAGCGGTGCGACCTATACAAAAATCACAAAAATTAGCAGACGTTTGTTATGACATCCGTGGCCCCGTCATGGAAAAAGCCAAACAGATGGAGGACGAGGGACACAAGATCATCAAGCTGAACATCGGCAATCTGGCCGTTTTCAACTTTGATCCGCCTGACGAAATCGTGCAGGATATGATACGCAACATGCAAAATGCCGCCGGGTATACCGACTCCAAAGGCATGTTTGCACCGCGTAAAGCCATCATGCACTACACGCAGGAAAAACATATCCGTGGCGTGACCATCGAAGATATTTACATCGGCAATGGTGCTTCTGAACTCATCGTCATGGGCATGAATGCCTTGCTCAACAGCGGCGATGAAGTGCTGGTGCCTGCACCTGATTACCCTTTGTGGACAGCCGCAGTCAGTCTGTCTGGCGGTAAGCCCGTGCATTATGTCTGCGATGAATCGGCCGACTGGATGCCCGACATTGACGACATCAAAAGCAAGATTACGCCAAACACCCGCGCTATCGTGGTCATCAACCCGAACAATCCTACCGGTGCACTGTACCCGGTAGAGATTTTGCAGCAGATAGTAGAAGTGGCACGCCAGCATCAACTGATCGTCTTTGCCGATGAAATTTACGACAAGACCCTGTATGACGGCGAAGAACATACCTCAATCGCTTCGCTGGCGGATGATGTGCTGTTTCTGACCCTGAACGGGCTGTCGAAAAATTACCGTTCTTGCGGTTACCGCGCCGGCTGGATGGTGGTATCCGGTGAAAAACGCCATGCAAAAGATTATATCGAAGGCCTGAACATGCTGGCATCGATGCGTTTGTGTGCCAATGCCCCTGGTCAGTTTGCCATTCAGACGGCCCTCGGCGGCTACCAGAGTATCAATGATCTGGTAGGTCCTGGCGGACGGCTGTTGAAACAGCGTGACCTGGCCCACAAGCTGTTAACAAGTATTCCTGGTGTAAGCTGCGTCAAACCCAAGGCTGCACTGTATATGTTTCCAAAACTGGACCCCTTGATGTACCCGATCAAGGATGACCAGGAATTTATCCATGAACTGCTGACCGAGCAGCGCGTGTTACTGGTACAGGGAACGGGATTCAACTGGATCAATCCCGACCATTTCCGTGTCGTGTTCTTACCCAACACGGATGATCTGACTGAAGCCTTCGGACGTATTGCGCATTTCCTTGAAGGATATCGACGACGTCACGGCACCAATTAATGGGATAGGCGCAAAACAGTGGTCAAGGTTTTGCCCAAGTCCTGATTAACATCCATTTATTGTTTAGAAATCATATGAAACCCATCAAAGTAGGCCTGTTAGGCATAGGCACCGTCGGCTCCGGCACTTTTAACGTCTTGAAGCGTAATCAGTTAGAGATTACGCGTCGCGCAGGTCGCTCGATTGAGATTGCCATGGTGGCAGACCTGAATGTTGAGCGGGCGCGCGAATTGACCAATGGTGAATGCGAAGTGGTAAGCGATGCCAATCTGGTTGTCACCAATCCGGATATCGATATCGTCATCGAACTCATCGGTGGCTATGGCATCGCCAAAGACCTGGTATTGAAAGCCATCGCCAACGGCAAGCACGTGGTTACCGCCAACAAGGCTTTACTGGCTACTCACGGCAATGAAATTTTTAAAGCAGCGCAAGAAAAGTCAGTCATGCTGGCGTTTGAAGCGGCGGTTGCTGGCGGCATCCCCATCATCAAGGCTTTGCGTGAAGGTTTGACTGCCAACCGCATACAGTGGATCGCCGGCATCATCAACGGCACCACCAACTTTATCCTGTCGGAAATGCGTGACAAGGGCCTGGATTTTGCAACCGTGCTGAAACAGGCGCAAGAACTGGGTTATGCCGAAGCCGATCCTACCTTTGATATCGAAGGCGTGGATGCTGCACACAAGGCTACCATCATGGCCTCGATTGCGTATGGTATCCCCATGCAGTTTGACAAAGCCCATGTCGAAGGCATCACCAAGTTGCAGGCCAGCGACATCCGTTATGCAGAAGAACTTGGTTATCGCATCAAATTGCTGGGTATCAGCAAGCGCACTGATGCAGGTATCGAGCTGCGCGTACACCCTACGCTGATCCCGGAAAAACGACTGATCGCCAATGTAGAAGGCGCGATGAACGCCGTACTGGTGCAGGGTGATGCCGTAGGTGCCACCCTGTATTATGGCAAAGGTGCAGGTTCCGAACCAACGGCATCGGCCGTGATTGCCGATCTGGTGGATATCACGCGTCTGGCAACAGCCGACCCGGAACACCGGGTTCCTTACCTGGCATTCCAGCCACATTCCCTGAGTGATTTGCCGGTGTTACCGATGTCAGAAATCGTCACCAGCTATTACCTGCGCATGCATGTTGCTGACAAGCCTGGTGTACTGGCCGATGTCACCCGCATTCTGGCTGATTTGACGATTTCTATCGATGCCATGCTGCAAAAAGAACCGGCAGAGGGCGAAACACAGACCGACATCATCATCCTGACGCATCAGACCAAAGAGAAAAATATCGTCGCGGCGATAGAAAAAATCGAAAAACTTGATGCTGTGTTTGGTGCAGTCACCAAATTACGACTTGAAGAGTTGAGCTGATAGTATTTGCCAACAGTCGTGCATGGCTGTTAGCGTATTCTGTCAAAACGGCGTGACCATGAAATAATGGTTACGCCGTTTTCTTTTCCTGATTGGATGACATGAAAAATCTTTCGCTGTCCCATTTGCTTGCCTACGCCCTGTTTGGTTTTCCACTGGCGATGGTGGCTCTGCCTATTTATGTATACGTCCCGCAATTTTATGCCGACCGTTTTGGCATGTCGCTGACCATGATAGGGACAGCCTTGTTGCTGACCCGGGTAATGGATGCTTTCATTGACCCTTACATAGGCAAGTTGATAGACCGTCGTCCGCACGGGCGTGGTTTTGCCCCCTATATTGTGGTGGCGCTCCCCTTGTTGATAGTAGGGTTTATTGGCTTGTTTCATCCGCCTTTGGCTATTCGGAATCTGTCCTTTGGCTGGTTTTTCGTCACGCTGATCATCGTTTATTCCGGCTTCAGCATCGCCAGTATTGCGCATCAGAGTTGGGGCGCTGCATTAACCCAGGAGCCAGGGCAAAGGGTCCGGCTGACTGCTTTTCGTGAAGCTTTCGGCTTGTGTGGTGTCATTGTCACTGCGCTGATCACCCAATTTGGCAATGCCAGTGTATTGGCAGCGGTGTTGACGCTGGCCTTGCTGGCAACGGGGTGGTTGCTGACGAAAAAGACACCGGCCATTATCAGAAACCAGGCAGCAAAGCATCACTCTTTGAAGCTGAAAGAATTATTTTCTGACCGCTGTTTTCGCGCCTTGTTTTCGGTGTTTGTGATGAATGGTATTGCCGCAGCTATACCAGCAACCCTGTTTTTATTTTTTGCCAGAGACAGATTGCAGATCGCCCATTTGTCCGGCATCCTGCTTTTGCTGTATTTTGTGGCGGCGGCGCTATCCATGCCGTTGTGGGCCTATCTGGCAAAAAAACAGGGAGAGGTGAGGGCGTGGCTGATGGCCATGCTCTTGTCCATCGCCAGTTTCATGTGCGTGGTTGGTTTGGGGGCGGGTGACAGCCTGGCATTTTCAATTATCTGCATTTTTTCGGGAATGAGCCTGGGTGCTGACCTGGCTTTGCCGCCTGCCATTCTGGCGGGTGTGATTCACGCTGCGGGGCATAGTGAAAAAAACGAGGCGAGTTATTTTGGCGTCTGGAACTGGGCAACAAAAATGAATCTTGCTCTTGCTGCCGGCCTGTCCTTGCCCTTGCTGGAATTTTTGGGGTATGTGCCAGGTGTCAGTACACCAAGAGGTTTACAGGCATTGACCATCGCTTATGCGGTATTACCCTGCATATTGAAATTGATCGCCGCCGTTCTCCTATGGCGGGCTCCATTGCGAAAAGTCTGAAGCATGTGCCGGTAGCTTCAGCCGTCGGTCTGCGATCAGCGCAATAGTTTTTCGTGAAATTCTGCCGGATAGTCTTTGTGGACCTTCAGCACCGTTGTGACCCTGGTGCCATAGTCTGGCGACACGATGCAGGGTGATGACAATAATCTTTCCATCTCGAACGAGATGCCGGTATCCGGCAGGCGGCAGTCGGGTGCTGGTGTGGTACTGGCCAATACTTCAAAATAGGCGTCCACTGGCGCACGCTGACAAATCATGCTGGCAAATTCTGCCTTGGTTCTGACAACTTTTGGCCACGGGGTATCCAGCGACGCATTGGAAATACCGTAAATGCCAGGCGGCAGTGGCTGGCCGTTGCGCACGTCATCCTGATGTCGGTTTGAAAACCAGATCAGGTCTTCCTGATCACCCAGCAGCAGATTGAAGCCGTTATAGTCAGCCACCTGATCACGGATGCTGGCAATATAGTCCTGTGCGCTGAGCGCACTGTTGAGGTAATTGGCGACCAGTTCACCACGCGATGGTGCGTCTTCACGGCGTTCTGCAGGGGCACGGATATTGGTGATGGCGGCAAATTTGGTGGTCAGGCTGTCAGCACCATTTTGACTGGTGATGCCCATCCAGGTGCCGCCAGACTGCAAGTCACGGCCGGCAAAGATATGAGGATTATCTTCCCACCAGCTTGCAGCAGCAGCGGGGCGCTCGTAGAATTCATCACGATTACCCGCAAAAATCAGCGGTGTGCAGGGTATCAGTTTCCAGGCAAAAACAATCAGGCACATAAGCTCACATCCATAAAATATTCCATATGTCGTTCACCCTGCAGCAATTCGGATAAACGGGTTTGGGCATACGCTTGTGCCAGTTGCTGTTCAAAATCCGGGCTGACCTGACGATGCACTTCCATCCAGGTGTGCAGGCCATCTTGCGCAGATGGCCTTCTTTGCAAACCATGGGCATTGCCAGACTGTTGTCGCATATGGTCCTGGAGCAGTTGTTCCTGAAGGATCACTTCAGTCTCCTGGCTGCTCATGGTTTTAAAATAGATATAACAATCCATATCGGCGGTCTTTATCGTTTCTGGTCTTGCATGCTTCATGGATGCAGTCAGTGTTGTCAGTTATTGCGTAATGTCCAAAATTTCGTAAGGCAAGGGCAGTAACGCAAGCTCTGTGCCAGTAGCTGAACCCAGATGCAGTTTGCCTTCTTGCTGATCACTTAATTTCATTTCTATCAATGCCAGGCTGCTGCCAGTCTGTTCTTCTTCGGCGTTGACTACCATGCCACAAGGCTGGCTTGCATCATCGCTATGGAAAATTTCCGTGCCCGGCAATACCTGTCCGGCGGCTATTCTGGCCAGGCCCATGCGGCGCTTCAACTTACCCAGATACTGGCTACGCGCAACAATTTCCTGTCCGGGATAACATCCCTTCTTGAAGTTAACGCCGCCTATCAGTTCAAAGTTGACCATTTGCGGAACAAATTGTTCTTGCGTAGCCGGAAGGATGATCGCGATACCCGCCTGTATATCCGTCAGACGCCAGGCCGCCGTGTTCACAACCTGTAACTGGCTGCTGAGTGTAGGCCAGGCTTGCTGTGCCAGTTCAGGTGAGGTAATCCATTGAAAACGCGCCTGTTGTTCTGCATCCGGCAAGCGCAATAAACTGCCTGATGCATTGGTGACTTGCGTATTTGCCGTGGTGGGCAATTGCGGGAACCAGTTTTGCAGCACGCCAGCAGCGGCTGAACCACCCAGGCCCAGTACTACTTGTTCGGAATTACTATCCATCAGTTTGGCTTTTGCTCTTAATACAAACATTTGCAGACGTTTTTGCACTGCGGCTTGCAGAGGGCGGGATAGCTGCAAGACTATGCCTTGCTCGTTTTTCCAGTACAGAAAACTGGCCAGCATGCGCCCTTTGGGGGTGCAATAGGCTGCGCGACGCACATCCGTAGCATTCAGATGTTCTACATCATTGCTTAATTGATTGTGCAGAAAGCTGCCAGCATCCTCGCCAGTGACCAGGATCAGGCCCAGGTCTGTCAAAGGGGCGACAAAGCCCGCTTGCAAGGCAGTGGATTGCCAGTGAGGCGCAAATCCCCGGGTATCGCCGTTTTCAATGACAGCGCCTTGGCCGGACAAAAATTCTTCCCAGATCATATTAATATACTCACTCTTCTTTGCTGATTCGCTTATTGTTCGTACTGGCCTTACAATACCGCCTGCACCTGTTCAGGCGAATTATAGTAGCGTCCGCAAAATTGCGTCAGAACACACTCAATTTTTAAATAAGCTGCCTGCATGGGATTCATAAAAAAACTTTTTTTCTTGCTGATATTGCTGGCATGCGCTGCTGGCTACGGATTCTATTCGTGGATGCAGCAGCCGCTGTTTGAGGGCAGGCCGACCATAGAATTTGCGATCAAGCCAGGTAGCAGCGTGCGTGCCTCGGCTCGCCAGATCCAGGATGCCGGTGTGCCGGTCAACCCCATGTTGCTTGAGGCGCTAGCCCGGGTTTTGGGCAAGGCCAACCAGGTAAAGGCCGGATCTTACGAAATTGAAGCAGGCAAGACACCACAGGATTTGCTGAATAAAATCGTTAATGGCGACTTTTCCATGGCCAGCCTGGCCATCATCGAAGGCTGGACCTTCCAGCAAATGCGCAAGCTGGTCGATGCCCATCCTGCTATCAAGCATGAAACCCAGGGCTTGAGCGAAGCCGACCTGATGCGCAAGATCAGTCCTGAATTCAGTCAGGCAGAGGGATTGTTTTTTCCGGACACCTACCGGTTTGCCAAAGGCAGCTCGGATGTACAGCTGTACCAGCAGGCTCATACGCAATTATTGAAGAAACTCGATGAAGCATGGAAAAAGCGTGAGTCTGATCTGCCGTATAAAAACCGCTACGAGGCGTTGACCATGGCCTCCATCATCGAAAAAGAGACAGGCCAAAAGTCGGAACGTAATATGATCGCTGCAGTGTTTATCAACCGCTTGCGGATTGGCATGCTGTTGCAGACTGATCCTACCGTCATTTATGGCATGGGCGAGCGGTATCAGGGCAAAATATACAAACGTGACTTGTTGACGGATACGCCCTATAACACTTATACCCGTGCCGGTTTGCCACCGACACCCATTGCCCTGCCTGGTATGGACTCGCTGGCAGCCGCATTTAGTCCAGCCAAGAGCGATGCCTTATACTTTGTGGCGCGTGGCAATGGTACCAGCCAGTTTTCACATAATCTGGATGACCATAATCGTGCCGTTAATAAGTATCAGCGTTGAAATACCGGCACCAGAAATAGTAATAACGACCCCATCTTCAAAAATATGCAGAGCAAGAACCAAACAGGAAAATTCCTTACCTTTGAAGGCATAGACGGTGCCGGCAAATCGACGCATATCGCTTACGTCGCAGAGTATCTACAGGAAAAACTCCAGAAACGTGGCATAAAAGTCATTTGTAGTCGTGAACCTGGGGGTACACTCCTGGGCGAAACCTTGCGGGCGCTACTGCTGCAACACAAGATGCATCTGGAAACAGAAGCCCTGTTGATGTTCGCCGTAAGGCGTGAACATCTGGCGCAACTAATACAGCCTGCGCTGGAACGGGGTGACTGGGTGATTTCTGATCGCTTTACCGACGCCACTTTTGCGTACCAGGGTGGCGGCAGGAAATTGCCGCTGGATAAACTGAATACGCTGGAACGATGGGTACACCCCGATCTGCAACCAGACCTGACCCTGTTGTTTGATGTACCACTGGAAGTGGCCAGGGCACGCCTTGATGCGACCCGCGACCTGGATAAATTTGAACAGGAAAAGGCCGATTTCTTTGCCGCCACCCGGCAGGAATACGTGCGTCGTGCGGCAGAATTTCCACAACGTTTCAGGATCATCGATTCGACTCAAAGCATCGCCGACATACGCCTGCAACTGGATAAATTGATGGATGAGCTGCTGGATAGCGCTCAATCGGCAGCATGACCCATCCACTCTACAGCTGGCAGCAAGACGCCTGGCAGCAATTGCAGGCATTGGGGCAACGTTTGCCACATGCCTTTCTGTTGCATGGCCCGCAAGGTATAGGCAAGACGGTGTTTGCCGAACACCTGGCACAATCCCTGTTATGTGAAAGCCCGGGCGACGGTGGCCATGCCTGCCAGCAATGCGGTTCCTGCGGCTGGTTTGCCCAATACAGCCATCCTGATTACCGTCGCGTACGTCCAGAATTGCTGGACGAAGATGAAGCACAGTCCGTTGAGGCAGATGCAGAACCGGTCAGCAAAACCACCAAAGCCAGCAAGGCACCATCGAAAGAGATTGTTATCAATCAGATTCGTGCCCTGTCGGATTTCATGAACATATCTACGCACCGCAGCGGCAGGCGGGTCATCGTCCTGTATCCGGCGGAAGCGCTGAATGTGCCGGCTGCGAATGCCTTGCTGAAGTCGCTGGAAGAGCCAAATCCGAATACCGTGTTTATCCTGGTGTCAAACAGCATAGACCGTTTGTTGCCGACCATCTTGTCACGTTGCCACAAGTTTCCGCTTGGTTTGCCTGACCCGGCCGTTGCGCTGAAATGGCTGCAGCAGCAAGGTGCGCGCGATGCCGATGTATGGCTGGCGCAGCAGGGCGGGGCACCGTTGGCGGCTTTCGAGATGGCACAGTCGGATTTGCGTGCGGATCTGGATGAGTTTTTGGGGTATCTGAGCAAACCAGGCACAGAACTTAGCCTCAGGACTGCCGATAAAATGCAGAAAATGGACATGCCAGTCGTCGTTGGATGGCTACAGCGCTGGCTTTACGATATATTTTCCTATAAACAAAGTGGCAGAATCCGGTATCATCCTCGCTATGAAAAGGAGTTGAGAGCCTTGTCGTTGCATGTGAATGAAGCTGTTTTGCAGAAATTCATCAAGAATTGCAATGAAAGACAGGCCATTGCCAGCCATCCTTTATCCGCCAAATTGTTTTTGGAAGATATGTTGCTGGAATACTCTGCACTATTTGATTAAAGCATTGCGAAAGCCAGAAAAATGTCAGATTTACCAGCAGATCCCAGTGTTCCGCTCAATATACCTTCACCCAATCGTCCTTCGGTGCTGTCTTTGGCCATCAAGGAAAAAGCAGCCTTGTTTGCTGCTTACATGCCGTTTTTGAAAAATGGCGGGATTTTTGTTCCCACCAATAAAACCTATCGTCTGGGCGAAGAGATTTACCTGATTTTGACCCTGCTCGATGATCCGAACAAATATCCTATTGCCGGCAAGGTGGCATGGATTACGCCAGCCGGGGCCGGTAACAACAAGTCTCAGGGCATAGGTGTGCACTTCCCGGATGACGAGAGTGGCACCCGCATACGTCTGCGCGTGGAAGAGTTACTTGGCGCTGCGGTGCGTTCGTCCAGAGCGACCCATACACTTTGAGTTTGAACAGATGTCGCAAGCATTTACACACCGTTTGGCAAGTTTTGATGACTTGCCGCAAATCGTCGCCATTTATAATTCCACAGTAGCTTCGCGTGAGGTGACTGCCGATACCGAACCTGTCAGTGTTGAATCCCGGCACGCCTGGTTTCATGAACATCGTCCTGAAACGCGCCCGCTCTGGGTCTGCGAGCAGGATGGTCAGGTCATAGGCTGGCTTTCGTTTTCCAATTTTTACGGCCGGCCAGCTTATTCAGGTACCGCCGAATTGTCGATATACCTGCATGAAGCAGCCCGGGGAAAAGGACTGGGACGGTATTTTTTGAGTCAGGCCATTGCCTTTGCGCCTTCCATTAATGTGCATACCCTGCTTGGTTTTATTTTTGGTCACAATCTGCCCAGCCTGAAATTATTCGCTGCATTTGACTTTGAAACCTGGGCCAATATGCCACGCGTCGCCACACTGGATGGCATAGAGCGCGATTTAATCATTCTTGGCAAGCGTGTAGCCTGAGCCTGTCAGCAGCATCAGCACGGTTCCTGAAGCTTCACCTTGTTGTCATTTTCAAACGGCTTGCCATGCAAGTCGTTGTTTCTTATTTTTTGAAGGTTTTTCATTATGCTCAGCTATCGTCACGGCTTTCATGCTGGCAATCATGCCGATGTACTTAAACATTTTGTCCTGGTCCAGTTGCTGGAATACATGGGGCAAAAAGACACGGCCTATTCCTACATAGACACACATGCCGGAGCTGGCCTGTATTCTTTGGACAGTGGTTATGCCAGCAAGAATGCAGAGTACGAGACCGGTATCGCCCCTTTGTGGGACAGGAAAGACCTGCCCGAGGCCATGGTTTCCTATATGAAGCTGATCAGGGACCTGAACCCGAGTGGTAAGATGCGCTATTACCCCGGTTCGCCGTATTGTGCGAACGCTGTCATGCGCGAGCAGGATCGCTTGCGCCTGTTCGAGTTGCATCCCAGTGAAATCAAGATACTTGCCGAAAACTTTCGCAAGCTGGATGCCCATGCGGCCGAACAGGGCCGGCGTACAACCGTGCGTGGCAAGCGCGTGATCATATCTGCTGGCGACGGTTTTGAAAGCATGAAAGCACTGTTACCGCCACCGTCACGTCGTGGTCTGGTGTTGATCGACCCACCCTATGAAGTCAAGGATGATTACCGTCGCGTCAAGGTGTGCCTGGAAGATGCGCTGAAGCGCTTCCCTACAGGTACATTTGCAGTCTGGTATCCGGTGTTGCAAAGACAGGAGTCACGCAGCCTACCTGAAAAACTCAAGCGCCTGCAATCCAATAGCTGGCTCAACGTGACGCTGTCCATCAGTGGTCCTACACCAGATGGTTTTGGCTTGCACAGCAGCGGTATGTTCATCCTCAATCCACCCTGGACCCTGGTTGCCACACTGCGGGAAGTCATGCCTTACCTGGTCAGCGTATTGGGTCGGGATTCCAGCGCCAATTTTGTGCTGGAATCCGGTGATGGGCCGATGCCAGGCAAGCGTTTGCAAAAATAAATGCTAAATTAAGTACGGTGGAAGCGGGCAAAAACGAGAGGCGAAATAATAAAACTCGCTTTTGCGATACAAGTCCCGATTCATGATTGTTGCGATGCGGAAGATGGATTCTTCCGCATTTTTGTTTATGGAGAATGAGAAACCGGAAAGATGTGGGTAGTCCTGGTTGTGCGTTGCGGAAGAAATACTGATTGACGAATTAGTACGGTCGTACAAAAATCGGTAAAGAATAAAATTCAGCCTAACAGGTGATCAGCAAAGTAATCCATAACGTCGCATCTTTCAGGAGAACAAATGTCGTCTTACCCGATGAGCCCTTTGATGGGGCAAATGATGAGCAAGCCCATGCTTATTTCCAGCCTTATCGAGCATGCCGATCGTTATTTCGGAAAAAACGAAATCGTTTCCCGTCGCGTTGAAGGTGATATTCATCGCTACAATTACACCGAGTGCCACAAGCGCGCCAAAAAACTGGCAAATGCTTTCGCCGGTATGGGTGTCAAAATGGGCGACCGTATCGCCACCCTGGCCTGGAATGGCTACCGTCATCTGGAAGCCTATTACGCCGTATCCGGCTCTGGCGCTGTCCTGCACACCATCAACCCCAGGTTGCATCCGGAGCAGATTGCCTACATCGCCAATCATGCCGAAGACCAGTACCTGCTGTTCGACATCACTTTCCTGCCTATCGTGGAGGCAATTGCCAGTCATTGCCCGCTGATCAAGGGTTACATCATGATGTGCGATCGTGACAGGTTGCCTGCCGACAGCAAAATCCCTAACCTGATGGCGTATGAAGATGTGATCGATGCCAACAGCGAAGATTTTGTATGGCCAATATTTGACGAAAATTCTGCTTCCAGCCTGTGCTATACCTCGGGTACTACGGGTAACCCCAAGGGTGCGCTGTATTCGCATCGTTCCACCATTCTGCATTCTTACGCTTCTTCTTTGCCTGACGGCTTGAATGTCTCTGCGCGTGACTCGGTTTTGCCGGTCGTACCCATGTTCCACGTGAATGCTTGGGGCTTACCGTACTCTGCGCCACTGAATGGGTCCAAGCTGGTATTCCCTGGCCCGCATCTGGATGGCAAATCTCTGTATGAATTGTTTGAGCAGGAAAAAGTGACATTCTCGGCAGGTGTACCTACGGTATGGCTGGGGCTGTTGACTTATGTGGCACAAAACAACCTTAAGTTTTCGAGCTTCAAGCGCACTGTCATCGGTGGCTCGGCATGTCCGCCGGCGATGATGAAGACCTTGCGCCACACCTACGGCGTGGAAGTGGTTCATGCCTGGGGCATGACAGAGATGTCGCCACTGGGCACGGCGGGCACGCTGATGGCCAAACACACTGATCTGAATGAAGATGAAAAGCAGTCCATACTGGAAAAACAGGGACACGTATTGTACGGCGTTGACATGAAAATCGTGGACGACGCTGGCAAGGAATTGCCATGGGACGGTAAAACCTATGGCAATTTACTGGTCAAGGGACAATGGATTATTGACCATTATTATAAAAACGAAGGTGGTGATGTACTTGAAGATGGCTGGTTCCCAACCGGTGACGTGGCGACTATAGACGGTGATGGCTACATGCAGATCACTGACCGCAGCAAGGACGTGATCAAGTCAGGCGGTGAATGGATAGGCACGATAGACCTGGAAAATGTGGCGGTATCACATCCGGCAGTTTTGCAGGCAGCATGCATAGGCGTATTCCATCCTAAATGGGATGAACGTCCTTTGTTGCTGGTAGTGAAGAAGTCGGGAGCCGAAGTCAGCAAAGAAGAGCTATTGCAATATTTTGATGGCAAGGTCGCAAAATGGTGGTTGCCGGATGATGTGGTGTTTATCGACAGCCTGCCTTTGGGCGCGACCGGCAAAATTTTGAAAAATAAACTCAGGGAGCAATTCAAGGAACATAAACTACCAACTGCATAGGAAGTGACAGGCTGCGCGTGGTTTTCTGTACCCCGCAGTGGCCTGTGAAGTGGCGATAAAACGAAAAAAAATCTAGATTCCAAACTACGAGAATACCGGAGAGAGACAAATGAAATTTCCTTTACGTGCAAGCCTTGCCGCAGTCGCTTTAACCTTCGCCGTACCAGCGGTCATGGCAGATACCATCAAGATCGCTTATATCGATCCACTGTCAGGTGCCTTTGCACCAGTTGGACAAAACATCCTGAATTCTTATCAGTTCATTGCCGACAAGGCGAATGCAGAAAAATGGGCAGGTGAACATAAATTTGAAGTGGTCGGCTTTGATAACAAAGGCAGCCCGCAGGAATCCCTGAATGTTTTGAAGACCGTCATCGATAAGGGCTTCCGCTATATCACCCAGGGAAATGGCTCGGGTGTGGGGCTGGCATTGCTTGATGCGGTTAACAAGCACAATGAACGTAATCCAGGCAAGGAAATCATCTACCTGAACCATGCTGCGGTAGATCCTGACATGACCAACAGCAAATGCAGCTACTGGCATTTCCGTTTTGATTCCAATTCAGATATGAAAATGGAAGCACTGACGACTTTCATGGCCGCTGACAAGAATATCAAGAAGGTGTATATCATCGGTCAAAACTATTCTTTCGGTCAGCAGGTAACACGTGCTGCCAAAGAATACCTGGCACGCAAACGTCCTGACATACAAATCGTTGGCGATGACTTGCATCCTATTGGTCAGGTCAAGGACTTCTCGCCTTACGTGGCAAAAATCAAGGCGTCTGGTGCTGACACCGTAATTACAGGTAACTGGGGGGCTGATCTGGCATTGCTGATCAAATCCGCCAAAGACGCAGACTTGAAAGCCAATTTCTACACTTACTATGCAGCCACGACCGGTGTGCCAACTGCCATGGGTACAGCAGGTATGGACCGCGTTAAATACGTGGGTTACTGGAATCCGAATAACGAAACCTTCTCTGGCAAGGATATTGTTGAAGGTTTCAAGAGCAAGTACAAGGATGACTACTATTCCATCGCAACCTATTCGGTGCTGATGGCGATGTCCCAGGCTGTCAAGCAAGCCAAATCCATCGAACCTGCAAAAGTAGCCGTTGCTCTGGAAGGTTTGAACTTCAAAAGCCTCAACGGTGATGATGTAATGCGCAAGGTGGATCACCAGATCCAGCAGCCGCTGTATATTGCCACCTGGGTCAAAACCAACGGCAAGGATGTCAAGTTTGATCAGGAAAATACTGGCATGGGGTGGAAGACCAATCAGAAGATCGATTCTTTTGTCGCTTCCCAGCCATCTTCTTGCCAAATGAAACGACCTGGCTAAATAACGCAGAGAAGAGAGGCACTTGTATAGTGCCCTCTCTTTTTTTACCTATAAATAGTACGATCGTTCAAGAATTTTCTGAAAAGGATCTTTGCTGTGGAATTCACACTGATCACTTTGTTGAATGGCGTCAGTTACGGCCTGCTGTTGTTTATGCTGTCGTCCGGACTGACTCTGATATTCAGCATGATGGGCGTACTTAATTTCGCCCATGCCAGCTTTTATATGCTGGGAGCCTATTTTGCCTATGCCATCAGTGTCAAAATTGGTTTTTGGCCTGCCCTGGTTCTCGCCCCACTGGTGGTTGGTTTCATAGGGGCCATGGTAGAACGTTACGGACTGCGCTCGGTGCATAAATACGGCCACATCCCGGAACTGTTGTTTACCTTTGGGTTGTCGTACGTGATTGTGGAACTGGTGCAACTGATCTGGGGCCGCTCAACCGTGCCTTATCCTATCCCCGCAGCACTGGATGGGCCCTTGTTTACTCTGTACACCACCACATTCCCCATGTATCGCGGTTTCATGATGCTGGTGGCCTTATTGATGCTTGCATCGATTTACCTCTTGCTGACCCGTACCCGCATTGGTCTGGTGATACAGGCAGCACTGACCCATCCGGATACGGTAGAAGCATTGGGGCACAATGTGCCACGGGTTTTCATGCTGGTATTTGGTGGTGGCTGTGCTCTGGCCGGGCTTGCCGGCGTGGTGGGTGGCAATGCCTTTGTCACGGAACCAGGCATGGCAGCCACACTGGGCAGCATCATTTTTGTGGTGGTGGTCGTTGGTGGCATGGGCTCGCTGGCAGGTGCTTTCGTGGCGTCGTTGCTGATCGGGGTCTTGCAGACTTTTGCCGTGGCACTGGATTTTTCGTTTGTGTCACTTTTTTCCCTGTTCGGCATGTCAATAACAGCCAGCGCACCAGGCTATTCGTTGTTGAGCCTTACCATCGCCCAGGTCGCGCCGATATTGCCCTATCTGTTATTGGTACTCATCCTGATTTTCAGGCCCAGAGGTTTACTCGGTACGCGTGAAGGATAAAAGATGAGCAAACCTTTAGTATTCAAACCCATCAATATTGCCCGCTGGCTGATCTGGAGCGGCTTTTCAATCCTGCTGATTGTCGCTCCTCTGATTTTTAGTGCGGGTGGTTCACTGTCACTGCTGTCACAGATTGGTACGGTGATGATCTTTGGCCTGTCATTCAATATGTTATTGGGGCAGGGTGGCATGCTGTCCTTTGGACATGCCGTGTATTCAGGATTGGGGGCATTTTTCGCCATCCACGCCATGAATATGTTAGCTGCTGGCAGTCTGATATTCCCCGTCACACTGATACCTTTGATCGGGGGTGTCGCTGGCATGTGTTTTGGTGTTCTGTTCGGTTATGTCACGACCAAAAAATCAGGAACCACGTTTTCCATGATTACCCTTGGCATGGTGGAACTGGTGTTCGCCGGTTCGCTGATGTTCCCCAGTTTTTTTGGTGGTGAAGGCGGCATTGCCACCAACAGGGTGATTGGTCAGCCATTCCTGGGCATCACTTATGGACCGCAAATCCAGGTGTATTACCTGATTGCCTTCTGGCTGTTCATCAGCACCATCGGTATGTATGCTTTCACCCAAACTCCCTTGGGACGCATGGTGAATGCCGTACGCGATAATCCTGAAAGGGTGGAATTTGTCGGCTATGACACCCAGTGGGTGCGATATCTGACCTTGATCTTGTCTGCATTTTTTGCCGGTATCGCAGGCGGATTGTCAGCCATCAATTTCGAGATTGTTACGGCTGAAAACGTCAGTGCCGTACGTTCTGGCGCGGTGCTGCTGTTCACCTTCATCGGTGGTGTAGGCTTTTTCTTCGGCCCTTTGATCGGTGCGGTGATTGGCGTGTTCCTGACAGTCATGCTGTCTGACCTGACCAAAGCCTGGCAGCTATACCTGGGCGTGTTCTTCATCCTGATAGTGATGTATGCCCCGGGTGGTATCGCCAGTATCATTATGATGAATCTGCGGGTGGCCAAGTTTGGTTTGTTCAAGCGGGTCTGGCCTGCCATGTGGAAACTGGTATTGGCAGGGGCATTCACTACATTTGGCATCATCATTGGCGTGGAAATGCTGTATCAGCGTACGCTGGAAGCCACTCAAAGTTCGGTTATCAACCTGTTTGGTGTGACCGTTGATACGGCCAGTCACACGGCATGGCTGGTAACTTTAGCCATTATCGCGGTGGGTATCTTTGCCTGCACCAGACTTAAGGGGGGCTTTAGCCGTCACTGGGGTGATGTCAATTCAGAAATTGAAGAACAGATGCGGAGGGCGCAAACATGAGTGGCTTTTCGCTGGAATTAAAAGAAGTACGCAAGTCCTTTGGTAGTGCAGAAATCATTCGTGGTGCGACTTTGCAAGTGCCTAAAGGGGAACGTTTTGCCATCATTGGACCTAATGGTGCGGGCAAATCGACCCTTTTTAACCTGATATCAGGCCGTTTCTCGATTACATCAGGCGATATTTTGCTGAACGGTGAAAGCATCAGCGGCTTGAAACCGTACGAAATCAACCGTCGCGGTTTGTCACGCAGTTTTCAGATCACCAATATCTTCCATCGCCTGTCGGTGTACGAAAACCTGCGTTGTGCCGTACTGTGGTCCTTGGGGTACAAGTACTCTTTCTGGCACAGACTGGGTGGCTTGAAGGATGCGCATGAAAGGGCCGAAGCCGTGCTGGAGCAAATTGGGCTGAAGCGCCGGCGCAATATCACCGCTGGCCTGCTGACTTATGCTGAACAGCGTGCGCTGGAAATCGGCATCACGATTGCCGGTGGCGCAGATGTCATTTTGCTGGATGAACCAACGGCGGGTATGAGTCGCTCTGAATCAGATGCCGCAGTGGAGCTGATACGCAAGGTCACCGTCGGCAAGACACTGTTGATGGTCGAACATGACATGAGCGTCGTGTTTGGCCTTGCCGATAAAATTGCCGTGGTGGTATATGGCGAAGTGATTGCCTGTGATACACCGGCCAATATCCGCAATAATCAGAAAGTCAAAGATGCTTACTTAGGTGGGCACGCACCGGCGGAGGTTGAATGAGTTTGCTCACGATAAAAAATCTGAATGCTTACTATGGCAAGAGCCATGTCCTGCATGGCGTGGACATGCACGTTAATCCTGGCGAAATTGTCAGCTTGCTAGGGCGCAACGGGGTAGGGCGTTCGACTACGGTGAAGGCAACCATGGGGCAGGTGGATGCAACGGGGTCTATCCTGTTCAAGGGAGAAGAGATCATCGGTTTGAAAGCCTTTCAGATTGCCCATCGCGGCCTGGGTTATGTGCCTGAAAACCGGGATATTTTTCCGAGCTTGACGGTGGAACAAAACCTGATGCTGGGTGAAAAATCTGGCCGCGACAAAAACAGCAAGCCACGCTGGAGCATGGAAGACATGTACCAGATGTTCCCACGCCTGCGTGAACGCAGGAATACTCAGGCTGGTGTCATGTCGGGCGGCGAACAGCAAATGCTGACACTGTGCCGTACCCTGATGGGGGACCCTGACCTGATCATGATCGATGAGCCGACCGAAGGCCTGGCACCAAAGATTGTGGAACTGGTGGCCGAATACCTGAAGGAATTGAAAAATCGCGGCATCTCGGTCTTGCTGGTGGAGCAAAAACTGGCGATTGCCCTTGAAATTTCACAGCGGGTGTATGTAATGGGACATGGCAGTATAGTTTTTGAAGGTAGCCCGGCAGATTTGCGGGCGAATGAAAATATACGCAAGGAGTGGCTGGAGGTTTAGCCGCCGTAGCCGTCGAACACAGGACAAGGCTTTTGTCCGTATCGCCCAGACAAGTTAATTTTGTCCTGTCTGGGTGATACGGATACCTGCATTCTGATCACTTCAAAACTGCCAAACGTATTATTGGATAGCTATCAAAAAATTTTTAGATTAAAATAATACGATCGTTCTATTTTAAGGTATAGTAAGGACAGCATCGCTTTTATATCCTGCTTTACAGATACCAGACAGTTGTCCGGCCATGACGCCAGGCAATTGGGAATCCAAACCGCATTTCTAATATAGGAAGAGACATGAGCGCAGAATACCAAGTGAATGGCAATATTGCCGTTATTACCCTGAACAATCCCCCTGTGAATGGTCTCGGTCATTCCACGCGTACGGCAATTGTTAACGGGATGAAGCAGGCCCTGAATGATGATGCCGTCAAGGCCATTGTGATTACCGGTGCGGGCAAGGCGTTTTCTGGCGGTGCAGATATCAAGGAATTCAATTCCCCGAAAGCATCTGCCGAACCCAGCCTGCATACTGTTATCAATGTGGTGGAAGGTTCTACCAAACCTGTGGTTGCCGCAATCCATACCGTCTGCATGGGTGGTGGCCTGGAACTGGCGCTGGGTTGTAACTACCGTGTTGCCGCCAAAGGTGCGCAGATAGCCTTGCCGGAAGTTAAACTGGGTATCTTGCCTGGTGCTGGCGGTACACAGCGCCTGCCACGCGTACTGGGGCTGGAAATGGCGTTAAACATGATCGTTTCTGGTACACCTGTACCATCTGAAAAACTGGCCAAGACAGCCATTTTCAATGAAGTGGTGGAGGCTGATGTGTTGACGGCCGCTCTGGCTTTTGCAGCAAAAGTAGCTGATGTGCGCCCTTTGCCACGTGTGCGTGATATCAAGATCGATTACCCCAACTACGAAGCTTACCTGCAATTCTCACGCAATACCGTGCGCGCCATGGCAGGGCCTTTCCCAGCGCCGTTGAAATGCGTGGAAGCCGTAGCCGCAGCAGTCACCAAAAAATTTGATGATGGCATTAAGTTTGAGCGTGAACTGTTCGTTGACCTGGTACAGACTACCGAATCCAAAGCCTTGCGTCATGCCTTCTTTGGCGAGCGTGCGGCCAGCAAACTGCCCGATGTGCCAGAAGATACGCCGACACGCCCGATTAAATCGGTTGCCGTTATCGGTGCGGGTACCATGGGCGGCGGCATTGCCATGAATTTTGCGAATGCCGGCATACCGGTACAAATCCTGGAAATGAAGCAGGAAGCGCTGGAAAAAGGCCTGGCCACCATCCGTAAAAATTATGAAAACACCCTGAAAAAAGGCAAGCTGACGCAAGAGAAATTTGAACAGCGCGTAGCTCTGATCACTGGCACTTTGGCGTATGAAGACATCGCCCAGGCCGATATCGTGATTGAAGCCGTATTTGAAGACATGGGCGTTAAAGAACAGGTATTCAAGAAACTGGATGAAGTCATGAAACCAGGTGCCATCCTGGCATCGAACACCTCTACGCTGGATGTCGACAAGATTGCCGACTTTACCAAACGCCCTGAAGATGTTATCGGTACCCACTTCTTCAGTCCGGCCAATGTCATGAAGTTGCTGGAAATCGTACGCGGCAAGAAAACGGCCAAGGATGTGCTGGCAACCGTACTGGGCCTGTCCAAGAAAATCAAGAAAACCGGCGTGGTATCCGGCGTTTGCGATGGCTTCATCGGTAACCGCATGATAGAACAATACAGCCGTCAGGCCGGCTTCCTGCTGGAAGAGGGCTGCACACCGGAACAGGTTGACAAGGCAGTAGAAAAAATGGGCTTTGCCATGGGGCCGTTCCGTATGGGTGACTTGGCAGGTAACGATATTGGCTGGTATATCCGCAAGCGTCGTTACGTAGAAAAACCACAGATCACTTACTCCAAAACAGCCGATCTGTTATGCGAAATGGGACGCTATGGTCAAAAGACTGGTGCGGGCTGGTATGACTATAAACCCGGCGATCGCAAAGCCTATCCTTCTGCCGTTGTGAATGACATGATCATCAAGCATTCCGCTGATCTGGGTGTAGAACGTCGCAAAATTTCCGATCAGGAAATCGTCGAACGCCTGATATTCGCGCTGGTGAATGAAGCGGCGTATATTCTGGAAGAAGGCATTGCAACCAGGGCATCGGATATCGACATGGTTTACCTGACAGGCTACGGCTTCCCGCTGCACACCGGTGGCCCCATGTTCTATGCAGACACGGTGGGTCTGACAAATGTTGTCATGTCCATGGAAAAATATGCCAAAGGTCGTCATGGCGATGCATGGAAACCAGCGCCGTTGTTGGCCAAACTGGCGGCAGAAGGTAAAACTTTCAACTAAGTTTTATCCAGGTTTGAAATAAATATAATAATAAACAGGTAGCAATTCTGTAAGCGGTTGATCTGAATGATCAACCGCTTTTTTTATTACATGTCCTGTTGACGGCCGGTTTAATTGCTTAGATGGGCTTGGCTACGCGGATATATCCCACGATGGCAGCTGGATCGCTGTCATCAATATCGATGCGGGTGCCAAATTTTTCGCTCAGCGCTTGCAATGTGGTGAGGATTTTTTTTGCCTGTACGCCATCCGCCAGTGCCGGTAAACCACGTGTTTGCATGAATACAGGCTCAGCACCATTTTCATTGAGGGCAACGGGTGTCAGTTTGATGGATTTGATGGTGTGTGAATTTGCATCATCGTATTCCAGTTCAGCCATCACCGACTCCCACACTTCTGACTGGTAGAAATTGACTTTCCTGGTCTGGAAAAAGAAATTGCCCAGGCCATAGAAAATCGGTTTTCCCTGATAAATTTCTATACCCTGCAAGCGTGGCTCGCCATGTGCAAAATATACATCGGCCCCGCGCTCTATGCAGCGGTGTGCAAAATCTACCCGCCATTGTTCGATACCGCCGGCCTGGTTGACTTGTTTCTGGTTCCAGTGATGATTGTGGTGGTAGGCGACTACAATGGCCTGTTGCTTGCGCGCTTCGGCGATGCTGAGCTCTATGCGCTGCTGGTCTTCGGTGTTGACGGTATTGGCAGTATCTGCAATGGACAGGGTATTGACGCCAATCGCCGTTTTCTTTGCCTGCAATTTTACCTTGTCGGTGGCGAAGGCAATCAAGGCAACTGAAGTGACTTGCTGGCCCGGCGACTTGGCGGACTTCAGCGGCAGATAACGAGGTGCGCTTGCCGCAGCTTCATCACCTATGCCTGCCAGAGGGATGTTCAAATTCTGAAACAGGGCGATCAATGAGGTGATGCCCGCCAGGCCATTATCGCTGGCATGGTTATTGGCGGCAGCAAACATCACCTGATTAGGGGCAAAGCGGATTTGTTTCGTGATCAGATTGACGATGCTTTCACTACTCACTTCGTGAAAAAAATCGCTTTCTTTGTCACGCCCCGGTTCTGCTGCACGGGCCTGGGCTGCGTCAATTTTCAGCGCTGATTCCAGTTCCAGTATTACCGTTTCGCTGTTGCGCATGAGCGCAAAAACGCTGTCCAACTGTTGCCTGATTTTTTGTAATTCGACATTGTTGGCGTACCTGGCCGTGTCATAGGTAGCCAAATTATGCTGCAACATTACCTGGCCGGTCAGCAAGATATGATGCCTGCCTGTTTGCGCCGTGCTGGTCTGGCAGAACAAGCCCAGTAGCAGGGCAGAAAGGATAGAGCGGGCGAATCGTCCATGCTGTTTCATGGTGTGCCTTTATATGTGTGTGTACTTATTTGCGTGTACTTATTTATGTGTACATATTTGTTGAAATTTGTTTGTGTAAACTTATGCTGGAATGATGGGAAGCACAACATGCGAAGGCCGTACGCTGTCACAAAAGACGATATTACGAGCGACTTTCACCGGCCCACTGACACCTTCGGCAGCACCCGTATTCGGATTGCAGTCAAACTTGGGGAAATTGCTGCTGGAAATATCGATACGTATCTTGTGCCCAGCCTTGAAGACATTGCTGACTGGGAAAGCATCCACGGTGACACGATAGGTGGTGCCGGGCACCATCATCTCTGGTTGTTCCCATGAATCGCGATAGCGGGCGCGCCGTATGCCATCGGTGAGTATCATTTCATAGCCTTCCGGATAGTCGGCGTTGGGCGGGTAGACATCAATCAGTTTGACTGTAAAGTCGGTATCGATACAGTCTGAGCTTATCCATAAGACAGCACTGATGGCACCCGTGATTTCAACATCTGCGTTCAGCGTTGCGGACTGGAATACGAGTATATCGTCACGTTCTCGAAGTGGCGCGCTGGAAGCATCGCAAAAAAAGATGCCCGGGCCACAACGCTGGTCATAGGCGCCGCCTACCATCAGGGGCTCACCCGAGGTGACGGCCCCACCTATGGTCGGCACTGGCCAATGCGGATCGTAATCATAGGCCAGTTGCGCCTGTTCTTGCTGCGGCATGTCAGTTGACAGGCTAGCATCCTGATGCAGGTAATATGCGGTTTCGCGGGCGCGCTGTAGCGGCCATCCGGATTCGACGCGCCAGCTTCCACCATGCTCCATGCGTCCTTCGACATTTTTACGGCCACTGCCGCCACCCATCACAAAAATGCACACATTTGGTAAAGCATCATTATTGTCTTGAGCATCGTTTTTTAGATAGCGGTCAAACCATTGCAGGCGCAATGTCAGGAAATCTGGTGCCAGGTTATTGTCCAGTGTCGCGGCAGGACCAAAGTCGACATCACCGGCAAAAGTCTGCGAACGGTTGCCATGCGTCCAGGGTCCAAGGATCAGGCAGGCAGGGCCTTTACCGGCGGCTATCAGGCCAGCGTAATTGGTGCAGGCCGTGCGCGAATAGGGGTCATACCAGGACGACATGTGTACTGTGGCTGCTGCCGGGAACTGGCTATAGTAGCCTTCAGCATACAGGCCAGGCTGGCGCCAGTAGTCATCAAAAGTACCGCGCCGCCACTGGTCGAACAAATAATCTTCATATTCGGGTGCCAGACTGAGCGGCGACGCGCCCGGCTGCCATTGCTCGACGCGGCGAAACCATGCTTCGATATCCAGCGAGGCCAGTGCATCGTATTTTTCTTTATCACTAAGGATGCCGGGGCTTTCCATCGCGCGCTTGATGGCCCAGGTGACTTGTTTCATCTCGAACGCGCCACCCTGGCGTATGCCACCCTGGTAAGCGTTCGAGAAGCCACCAGAATCAAAAAACATGGCAACCACCCCGGGCGCACTGGTACTACCCAATGCTGCCTGGGTATGCGCTGCATACGACAGACCTTTGGTGCCTATGCGCCCGTTTGACCATGGCTGTTCAATGATCCAGGCACAGGTGTCATAGCCATCTTCACCATCGCTGGTGTACTTGACGAATACCCCCTCAGACTCGTAACGCCCGCGACAATCCTGGTACACCACGGCATAGCCATGACGCACAAAGAATTCAGCAATGCTTGCACGGCTTATAGGTATGGGATCGTTCAGCGTACGTTCGCTGCGACTGGGTTGCGTCTTGCCATATGGCGTGCGTTCCAATATCACAGGAAAGCGCTGGGTCGGATCGCTGGTGACGGGGAGGTAGATGTCGGTTGCCAGTTTGATGCCGTCGCGCATGCTTACCATGACACTGTGCATCATTTTGACTGTGCCAGTTGATGGTACATGGCCGACAACCGGCACCGCAGCGGCGACGGGTTGCCCGGCTGCGGCATGGGTGGATATGAATAACATAGCTTACTTTCAAATATTGGTTCAGTTCGACTAAAGCAAAGCCACGAAAATTAAGGAAAATGGCGTAACATCACAGTTCCGGCAAATTCTTGTTGGCAAAATAGTGCTTGGTCTCTTTCAGAAATTCTGTGGCCAGACGGCTGGGCGTCGATAGTGATGAGGTGACGAATGCATATTCATTGCTCAGTATCGGTTCGAAGCGGCGCATGACCAGACCTGGGCGCATATAAAACTCGGCCAGCAGGCGATTGACCAGAGCCACTCCCAGCCCGCGGGCAGCAAAGGCACAGGCTGAGCTGACGGTATGTGTTTCAATGCGGGCATCGGGCTGCACACCTGCACGGGAGAAGGTGGTATCAATGGTGGCGCGTGAATTTTGTCCATACCCCAACAAGATCAGCGGTTCGCCGCGCAGCAGTTTTGGTGTCAGGGTGCGGTGACTGGCCAGCGTATTATCTGCCTGCAAGACACACACCGTTTCATTGATGCAGACCGGGTCTTCACGCAAGTCATCACGATTGACTGGGACGACCAGGAAGCCACCATCGACAGTGCGGGTGGCGATCATGGATTTCGCCACTTCACGGCTATGCGAATCAACCGAAATGCGCACGCGCGGGAAGCGGGCACTGAAGGCTGCAACGATGTCAGGCAAGATACCTTCACAAAAGCTGGGTGGCGCTACCAGTTTCAGGTGACCGATACGGAAACCTGAAATGTCGCTGACCAGACTCTGTATGCGCTGGAAGCCATTCAGTGACAAAGACACTTCCTCATACAGCAGCAAGCCATCCTGCGTCGGTACCAGTCTGCCATGATCACGATGGAATAGCTCGAAACCAATCAGCGCTTCCAACTGTGCCAGTTGACGGCTGACAGCAGGCTGCGACATGCCTATGCGAGTGGCGGCAGCAGTCACAGAGCCAGTGCGGACGATCTCGTAAAACGCCCGCAAGGCTTTCAGATTGAGCAGGTCTTCGTTCATGGCGATCAGTAGTGCAGTACCACGGCCAGCATGGTAGCGATGGCGGCGATTACGGTGAAGATGCCGAACAGCGGCAGGATCAGGCGGAACCAGCGACCATAAGGAATGCCACCAGCCGCCAGGAACGCCAGCAACATGCCCGAAGTCGGCGAAAACATATTCACCAGACCATTGCCGAGTATGAAGGCCAGTACCGTGGTTTGCCCACTGACGCCGACGCTTTCACCGATAGGCCCAAGAATGGGAATACTGAGCGCAGCCTTGGCCGATGTAGACGGTATCAACAGCGTCAAGACCATTTCCAGCCCCATGATGATAGGTGCAACCAGTATCGGTGACAGGTGTTCAACCTGAGTCGAAGCATAGGCAATGATGGTGTCCAGGATACGGCCTTCACGCAGCACGATTTCCACACCCCGTGCCATGCCCAACAGCAGCGCCGCCAGCGTCATCGAATTCATGCCTTCGACAAACGCATGGGCACCAACACGCGCTCCCATGCCATAAGCAAGCCCGACGCATAACGCGGTCACCATATACAGCGTGGCAAATTGCGAGTCGCGCCAGCCCAGTGCTGTTGACCCATACACCAGTACTGCCAGTGCAATGCAGACGATCGCGATCACCAGGAAGTGTGGCTTTGACAAAGGCTTGCTTTCAAAGACGGCAGCTTTGACTGGACGTGGTTCCATGCGCAATACAAACAGGATAGCCAGCGTCAGGAAGATCGCCCACAGCGTCAAACGCACCAGTGCACCGCTGAATACCGGTACCCCGACGATGGGCTGGGCAATCAGCAGGGCCAGTGGATTCGACACCGATGCCAGGTAGCCGACCTTGGCTGCCAGGGTCAGCAGTGTAAATCCATACAAGCGGCTCATGCCCAGGCGTTCTGCAATCGCAATCACTACCGGAATGAAGATCAGATACTCCGTGATCATACCCAGGAAGGTGCTGCCAGCCGATAAAATCACCATCACCACTGGTGTCAATACCACGACACGCCCGCCGGTCAGGCCTAATAGCCGCTCAATCCCGGCATCAAAGGCACCCGTAGCACGAAACACCCCCAGCAAACCACCCAGCAGCAGGATCATGAAGATCAGGTTGGCTGACTTCACCAGCCCCGCTGGCACGGAAGTGAAGATTGCCATCGGTGACAACGGTGCGGCCTCGGTCTTGCTTTGCGGTTGCTGTATCAGTGCCGTAGCGTTGATGGTCTTGGGTATGGAGTGATAACTTCCCGGCACCACAGGCGACACCTCGGTAGCGCCGCTGCGCTGGTACTCGCCGGATGGCAAGACCCAGGTCAGAAGCACACCTATGGCCAGCGCGATGAACATCATCATGACTGGTTCCAGCGCCCAGCGCCGTTTGACAATGTTATCTGTCGCGGGCTGGTCGGATTCTGCCTTGTCTGGCTTGTCTATCATGTTGGACATAGTCATTTTCAGAACCTGGTGTTCACACGTGTATAAAAGTAGCGGCCGCGTACGTCATAGGTGTACATATCGAAATTGATAGGATTGTTGGCAGCCGACGCCGGTGGTTGCTTGTCAAAGACATTATCGATACCCATGCCTATGCTGGTTTTGCCGTCGCTGAAGTTATACGACAGTTGCAGATCGTGATACAACGTTCCTGGGATGTTGCCGCCATTGACTGCGTTGTTTGGCACGTCAGCAGTTGGACCGATGTAACGTGCTTTCCAGCCAGCCGTAATGCCAGTGCCGATATAGCGCAGCGAGGCCTGTGCCTTCAGATGCGGGAAGGTTGAACGCGGCTGATCGGCCTTGCCGGCACGTTCGTCAACCACGATGCTGCCATCCGGCTGCGGTACATAGGATTTGTAATGCTGCAAATACGCCAGATCAAGTGCTGCATCAATCTTGGCACCGGCAACCGGGAACAGATAGCGCAATGTCATGTCGACACCTTGTACTTCAATGCGCGACAGGTTGACCAGTGCTTGTGTCAGTTGCACGATTTCGCCGGTATTGGCACGTTGTACCAGATTGCAGAAGGTTCCCGTCTGGGCACAGGCATTCAGAATCTGGGTGGCAGTCTGCGAAGCGATGGCGTCCTTGATCTTGATCTTGAATTGATCGACAGTGACGCTAAAACCTTTCAACTGTTCTGGCGCATAGGTAAAACCGACAGAGTAAGTATCTGCGCTTTCGGGTTTTAAGTCGGGATTGCCGGAAGTGACGCCACGCGGAGTACCGCTGCTATACAGGGATTGGTTATAGCTGGTGGGAATGCCGGCGCAACCTGGCAGGCCGGCACCGCCGCCGTTGCATGGATCAACTACTGGGAAGCTGGTTTGTTTTACGCCCTGATACAACTCAAGGATGGATGGCGCACGGAAGCCCTGAGAATACGTTCCACGCAACAGCAGCGAATTGAAGGGGCGATACAACACCCCGAGCTTGGTCGTTGCCTTGCCACCAACGGTGGAATATCGCGAATAGCGCACGGCAGCATCGAGTTCCAGCTTCTGTACCCATGGCAGATTGGCCAGCAACGGTGCGCTCAGTTCTGCATAGGCTTCGTTCAGGTAGTAAGAACCGGCTGTTGGGTTACGTGCAGCTGCCGAGGTGGTGGACTGTGCGACACCTGATACCAGGGGCAGCACGGTTGACGGTTGCGATACAAAAGGATCCGGGCTGTCAAACGCCATTTCACGGCGATATTCATAACCTGTGGCAATACCCAGCGGGCCACCTTGCAGTTCCATCAGATTACGTGTGGCATTCACACTGAAATCAGTCTGGCTGGTGCCGTTGGTATCGTGTGAATACGAACGTATATAGTCTGCCATGGCTGGCGTGATGGTGCCGAACAGATCGATAGGCACGCAACCAGGCGCGGCAGCGCAGGTCGCTGGCGAGGTCATGGCGCGGTAAAGGTTGTCGAAATTGACGCCATTTCTTTGATCGAAGCTGGCTTTGTTTTTCGAATAGGACAGCGTTGCATCCCAATTCCAGTCACCCCACAGAGAGACCGTGCCTTCCAGACCAAGCAGCAGACGACTCATCTTGACATCCTGCATTACCTCGCGGTTACCGACTTCGACCGGTACCCGCTGGATACGGAAGCTAGAACCAGAAAAGCCGAGTGCATTCGCTGCCGGGACGCCGTTGGCGGTGCCGAAAGGGTTATACGCCTGATCTTTGGAAATCGAATAACCGTTGCTGCCGCGAATATCCAGCAGATAAGGAGAGAACAGTTGTGACGATTTACGAGTGGTGTAGGTAGCTTCCACATGTGCTGTCAGATCTGGCGATATCTCGTAGGTCAGGCGGCCAAACAGACCGGCAGTCTTGCTGGGGCCAGTGGCATACAGACCCTGGGTCTGCTGATTGTAATAGTCGCCGGGCAGGGTGGCAGTGTGAAAACTGTTGTCTGCCGCAGAACTTGCTCCTATGCTGGTGACGCCGGTATTGCGCGTGACAGCGTTGGCCGCATTCGATGCGAAGCCAACTGGCGTGCCAAAGTAGGCGTTATTGGACAGGCCAGGCAATACATAAAGGCCTTGTGGACTGGTGCCGGCGGCCGTGAGTGGGGACAAAGCCACCCTGGTCAGTTCCCGGTCTGCTGAGAGAATAGGGCGTGAATCATTCATGCTTCCTGACAGGAACACGGAACCCTTCTCAAAGCGTTTGCCCCAGTTCAGGAAGCCATTGTAATTTTCATCGTCATTGCGTGAGGACGTACCGAGGCGCATGTTGGCTTCGAAACCATCAAGTTTGCGTTTGGTATGGATATTCACCACGCCAGCGATGGCATCGGCACCGTAAATGGCCGACGCACCGTCTTTCAGTACTTCAACACTGTCGATGATGCCAAGCGGGATGGTATTCAGATCCGTGAAGTCGCGGAAACCACGACCACCGGCTGCATTGACCCAGCGGTGTCCGTCAACCAGTACCAGGGTGCGGTTGCCACTGCCTTCGGCGCTGCCCAGATAGCGCAGGTTGATAGAGCTGACTCCATAGGATGTACCCTGGGTACCGTTGGAGTTCAGACTGACGCCGGTATTCGGCAGCGACTGCATGATGTCGCCGAGTGAGGTCGGTGCCGCGAATTTGAGGTCATCCTTGGTCAGTGTCAGCATGGGACCGCTGGTTTCAGTATCCCTGCGCGCAATGCGCGATCCTGTCATCACCACCTGTTGCACCGGGGCCGAGGCATCGTCTTTTGCCGGTGCTGCACTGGCAGGGGCTGCTGGAGCCTCCTGTGCATGTGCAAAATGTGTTACAGCCAAACTGAGTGCGACCGCACTGCGCGCCGCTATCGCCTTCCTGTTCTTCATTTTCATAATCATCCCTGGGGTTATTGGTTCCGCGGCAATTTTGCGTTTGCTATTACCTGAGACGATAGTAGGTGGGCCTCAATGTTTCATGCAATATTATGATAATTTCGGATTGTAGTATGCAAAAATGGTATGGGTTGAGCGGTGGTTTAGTGGTGTTTTAGAGTGAAGAAAGGGTGTTTAAGGGCATATTGCTATAAACAAATAATGCTGGTCCTTGTCGCGCAAAAAAGACGGACGAGATAAAAAACAACAGTCTTTGATGTTAGCAGGGCTGTAATTACTCCCTGAAACTCTTCTGTAGCAAAAATTGCTGACTGATATTTTTAAACTTATTTTGTCAGTGCCTCAGTTTGCAGTCATAAAAAAGGGTAAAACCTGCATTTCATAAAGAATTTCTCTATAAATCATGGGCTTGCCCGTGGGGAGGTAAAACCGCAATGCTATAATGTGAGGTTAATCCTCATATTTATTGCAAAAGGTTTTCTGTGCTTTCTACCGCAAATATCACCATGCAGTTTGGCCCCAAGCCACTGTTTGAAAATATCTCAGTCAAATTTGGCGAAGGTAACCGTTATGGCCTGATCGGTGCCAACGGCTGTGGCAAATCCACCTTCATGAAAATTCTGGGGGGCGATCTGGAGCAGTCTTCTGGTACCGTCATGCTGGACCAGAATGAGCGTCTGGGTAAATTGCGCCAGGATCAGTTTGCTTTTGAAGACAGGCGCGTGCTGGAAGTGGTCATGATGGGCCATACAGAAATGTGGGCTGCTATGGCGGAACGGGATGCGATTTACGCTAACCCTGAAGCGACTGACGACGATTACATGAAGGCAGCGGACCTGGAAGCCAAGTTTGCCGAATATGATGGCTATACGGCTGAAGCACGCGCCGGTGAACTGTTGCTGGGCGTGGGTATACCGATTGATCAGCATCAAGGCGTTATGAGTGCAGTTGCGCCAGGCTGGAAGTTACGTGTCTTGCTGGCCCAGGCACTGTTTTCCAACCCTGACATCCTGTTGCTTGATGAACCAACCAATAATCTGGACATCAATACCATTCGCTGGCTGGAAGATATTCTGAACGAACGTAATTCCACCATGATCATCATTTCCCATGATCGCCACTTCCTGAATCAGGTATGTACGCACATGGCAGATATGGATTACGGTACCCTGAAAGTGTATCCGGGTAATTATGATGACTACATGCTGGCATCGTCGCAGGCACGCGCACAGCAAATGGCGAACAATGCCAAGGCCAAGGAAAAAGTCGCTGAACTGCAAGACTTTGTCCGTCGTTTCTCTGCCAATAAATCCAAGGCACGTCAGGCAACTTCACGCGCCAAGCAGATCGACAAAATCAAGATTGAAGATTTCAAACCATCCAGCCGTCAAAATCCTTTCGTACGTTTCGATGGCGAGAAGAAATTGCATCGCCTGGCTGTAGAAGTGCAATCCCTGAGCAAAGCCTACGATAAGCCTTTGTTCAAGAATGTGGACCTGATGGTGGAAGCGGGGGAAAGAATCGCGATTATCGGTGCCAATGGTATAGGTAAAACCACGCTGTTGCGTTGCATAGGCGGTGAAGATATCTGTGGCCTGCATGCTGACTATGGCACTGTTAAATGGGCAGAAAACGCCAATGTCGGTTATATGCCGCAAGATCCTACTGAAGAATTTGCATCGGATAAAAACCTGACTGACTGGATAGGTCAGTGGACACAGGAAGGCGATGATGACCAGGCTGTACGCTCCATCCTGGGTCGCTTGCTGTTTGGTGGTGACGATGTCAAAAAATCAGTCAAGGTACTGTCAGGCGGTGAAAAAGGTCGCATGATGTATGGCAAGCTGATGTTGGGTCGCCATAACGTTCTGTTGATGGATGAACCGACCAATCATATGGATATGGAATCCATCGAGTCGCTGAACATCGCTCTGGAAAAATATGCCGGTACGCTAATTTTCGTTTCGCACGATCGCGAATTTGTTTCATCTTTGGCGACGCGTGTATTGGAAATCAAGGAAAATAAAATCATTGACTTCCAGGGTACGTACGAAGAATACCTGAGCAGTCAGGGTATTGAATAAATACTGCCAATTGCCGCAGTTAGCAAAACAAAAAGCCAGGGTGACCTGGCTTTTTGTTTGTCTGCGTGAATGATGCCTGATTACGCCAGTTGTGGCTCAAGAGCGGTTTTCAAGACTGATCTGGTATCAGGTCTTGCCGTCGTTCAGCAACTGATCCAGGCGATCACGCAGGCTGCGTGCCATTTCCGGGCCTTTGGCTTTTTGTACGGCTTCTACATAGGCTTGTCTGAGCTCACGGAAATCATCGATGTTTGATGCCCGTTCCACTTTCAATTGCAGACCGTAGCCGCGCAAGCCTATGGCGCTTTTAATGGTTTCATTGAAGAAGTTGTAAAGCGCCTGAAAACGTTCTGCATCTGTCATTGCCGGTAGGCTGGGAGCAGATGCAGATGCCGGCACCGATGCGGTTGCAGATGTTGTCGGCGCGACGGGTGTTGGCATTATTTCGACGGTTGCAGGTGCTGCTTGTACTGCGATTTCAATGATGAAATCCTGCTCCAGCAGTTCTTGCATGTTTTGTTCGGTCAGGCCAAGACCTGACACTTTTTTCATAATGTCGTCCTTCGTATGCTTGCCGTCTACCATCACCAGCAAGGTCCGCAGGCGCGATGCCAGTTGGTGTTTACGGGTCGCAATTTCTTCACGCCCTTTTTCGGTCTTGTCGTAGATGATTACTGTCATATCCAGCTAAAACCCTTGTTTGTTTCAAAAGTCCCAAAAATTGTATGTATTTTATGTTTTTTAGGATACATCAATTCCGGCTGACTGCCAACGGCAAGCAGGGGGTGAAACAGGAGCTATTTCTGGAGAGGCAAATTTTTGATCAGTTTGATCGTCTGTTCTGGAGATTTGGTTGTGGAACAGCCACTGTTTGACATACTGCCTGATGCAGTTTTGTTTGACGAACAGTTGCTGCAACCAGAGCCGCAGCCATCAGTCTGTTTTGACAGGCCATCCAGTACCGGAACAAGGGCAGGGTGAGCGCGTTGGAAATACGCCTTCATCCTGTTTTTTGTCGCCCTGGGCATATATTTCAACACCAGATATGCACTGGCAAGTAGCAATAACAGGCTTGCAATCAGGTTTTGCATTTCTCATCTCCCCAACAGGTAAGTGGAAATATGAAAGGTCAGGAAGGACGCCAGATAGGCCAGGCCAAACAGGTACGCTGCCATCATGACGGGGTAGCGCCAGGTATTGGTTTCACGCTTTACCACGCTCAGTGTCGCCACGCATTGCGGTGCAAATACATACCATGCAAGCAAAGACAAAGCAGTTGGCAGGCTCCATGACTGAACAATCAGCGGTTCCAGCGAGCGGCTTAATTCTTCACCGGTCTGCGACAGGGCATACACGGTACCCAGCGCTGCAACGGCAACTTCACGTGCTGCCAGACCGGGTACCAGGGCGATACAGATTTGCCAGTTAAAGCCTATGGGGGCAAACACGACTTCCAGCAAACGCCCCAGCTGGCCGGCAATGCTGTAATAAATCGCTGGCTGATCTGCATTCGCTGGTGCGCCGGGAAAGCTGCTGAGGAACCAGAGCAATATCATTAGCGACAAAATGATGGTGCCGACGCGTGTCGTAAAAATCTTGATTCTTTCCCACAGACCCAACATCAGATTACGCAGATTTGGCCATCTGTAATCCGGCAATTCCAGCATCAGTGCCTGTTGATGGATTTGGCTACCCCATTTTTTCTTAAAGAAAAAAGCCACCAGCATGGCTGAGACTATGCCTGCCAAATACAGGAAAAACAGTACCAGACCTTGCAGATTAAGTATGCCCCACACGGTCTTGTCGGGTATGAAGGCAGCGATGATCAGCGCATACACCGGCAGGCGGGCAGAGCAGGTCATCAACGGGGCAATCATGATCGTCACAAGACGGTCACGCGGATTTTGTATGGTCCTGGTCGCCATGATGCCGGGAATGGCACAGGCAAAGCTGGACAACAGAGGAATAAAGGCACGTCCGGACAAACCAACTTTGCCCATAATCTTGTCGAGCAAGAATGCAGCACGTGGCAGATACCCTGAATCTTCCATCACCAGGATGAAAAAGAACAGGATCACAATCTGCGGCAAAAATACCAGTACACTGCCGGCACCGCCTATCACACCCTTGACCAGCAAGCCCTGTAATATGCCAGGTTGCAAGGCCGCTTCCACGGCAGCGCCGGTGGCATCGATAGCTTCCTTGATCATGTCCATGGGCATTTGCGCCCAGGCAAATACTGCCTGGAACACCAGGAACATCAGAGTTGCAAAAATCACCGGTCCGACTGCAGGATGCAATACCCAGCTATCCAGTCGGTAGCTGAGACTGATGTCGTTGGCAGCATCAGTCGCCTGCGATACGCTCAGTTGCAGTACTGCATTGACTTTTTCTTGCAGGGCTTCGGGACTTTGATTTGTCAATGCATGCGGCGCAACGTTAGCCCCAGGCACGAGTTGCTGTGCCAGTGCTTCAAGCTGGCTTAGCAGGGCATCAACACCCTGCGCATCAACCGCAACAGTTTCAACGACTGGTATATTCAGCGCTTTGCTCAGGGCATCGATATCGATATGGATATGGCGTTTTTTCGCAATGTCCATCATATTGACTGCCAGAACCATAGGCTGGCCAAGGGCGATCAGTTCCAGCACGACGCGCAGGCCACGTCGCAGGTTGGTGGCATCTACCACGCACACCACGGCGTCTGGCATGGCTTCGTCGCTGTGGTTGCCAGTGACTACCTGCTGGGTGATTTCTTCGTCAGGGGTTGCTGCATGCAGGCTGTAGGTACCCGGCAGGTCCAGTACCTGCCAGTCACGTCCGGCAGATGAACGAAATTTACCTTCTTTGCGTTCGATGGTGACGCCAGCATAGTTGGCTACTTTTTGCCGTGCACCAGTCAATCTGTTGAACAGTGCAGTTTTTCCGCAGTTGGGGTTGCCGACAAGAGCGATACGCGGAGAAAACAATTCTTTCACTATTTTCCTACTTTTCCTGAGTGAGTAACGCCAATCAATGCCGCTTCGAAATTTCTTAGTGCAAAAGTGGATTGGCCAATTCTGACAGCCAGAGGTTCACCGCCAAAATAACCTTTATGCAAAACCTTGACAGGTTCGCCTTTCACAAAACCCAGTTCCTTCAAACGGCGGGTAATATTGAAAGCGCTATCGCTTTTTGCATGGTCCTGATCTTGCACATCAAGCACTATTCCTGAATCGCCGACTTTCATCTGATTCAAGGTCATTGCGCCAGCTTGTTCAAATGGCAAATCATGCATGATGAGCTTCCCGTTAAGATTAAATGCCAAACCTAAATGATAATGAGAATATATATCAATACGGCTTTTCTTTCAATCGTCATGGCGCTTGTTACAGAGCTGATTTGATACCACGCAAAGGGGAATCGGGCTAAATTACATGTGACATGCTTATGACACGTGCTTTATAGGCAGCTTATATGCCGGTCAAGCATTTAATTGTCCGTATTTTTGTGATTTGTATATCATCTGCTTTCCACAAGAAAATGCCGTGACCTGATTGGGTCTTATCCGGATACATCATGAAAACAAGAATATTCAGCTACAAAGGTATTTATCTGGCATTTGCGGTTTGCCTGCTCGCAGCCTGCTCCAGTTCTTCAAATGAAAAAATGGATGTCGCACATGAAATTTTTAGCCGCCACGCATCAGATGCTGTGATAGTTATTGAAAATGGTTCGGAAAAAATGTTTGAAAAAGGCGATGGCTGGTATTACGTCTGCGGCCGTGCCACCGTCAATCAGCCGGGTCTGGCGCAGAATCTGGTACAGCGCTTCATCATCACCGTGAACCCGGACAGGCGCGGGATGACGAGGTATGAAAGCACTGAAAATGGCAAGCTTGAAGATAAAGAGTTTCTGGCCTGGTGGGCCGACAGATGCAAGGGGTATGTATTGCCTGTCGCTGGTACAGCCAAGTAAAGTGGTGTTGAAAAACAAATTGATGCATATGGAACAATATGGACCAATTTTCAAATACGACTAATTACGACTGATATAAAATTGTGCTGTCAGTATGATCACTTTTCCGAAAACTCAATTTAAACAGGACGCATGATGACCGACCAGACCGATGATCAGTACGATGTCGTAACGAATGTCCATGGTCACTATTCTATATGGCCTTCAGGAAAGGAATTGCCTTTAGGCTGGCACCAATCCGGGTTCAGCGGTTCCAGGGAAGACAGTCTGCATTATATTTCGGAAGTATGGATCGATGCGCACCCGCGCTCTTTGCGGGATGCAATGAAATCTGGTAGATAGTAGATTCATTGCTCAAGGATAAATAAGCCTGATATTACTCACCTGGATATTACTCATCCGGATGTTCTTTCCTGAAGCGTTCATTCGCTTCGTCCAGATGTTTCACAAGCACATGTGAAATGATATTGACACCCAAGCCGCCAAACATGACGGGCAGAATATACAAGGCGAGCGATACCTCGGAAACGAATACCGCATCGTCAGCCAATGAGGGTGTCAATTTGGCGGCTGCCGCAAGAATTTTCAGGATGTAGACATCCAGACCAGCGATAGCCACCAAGGCGAAACCCAATAGCAGCGTGGTTTGTCGCGAAATGGCCCGCTTCATCATCAGTACACTGTACAAACCAAACGGCAGAACGAAAGAGATCAGCATCATCAACCAGAATTTGATCTCCGAAAATACGGTATTTCCCATAGGCGTTTTCCAGATACGTTCTTTAAACATGCATTTCAGGCATCCCATCGGCCCGCGACATTTTTTAATAGCTGACTGATGGCGGCCAGTTGGCGGTTGCGTACGCTGAGCAAGCTACTTTCGCTACTGAATGCAGATGCCTGAGCAACCACGACATTGAGATAACTGACAGTGCCGGCGCGATACTGGTCGAGTGTGATTTCCAGGTTGCGCTGGGCTGCCTGTAATGCTTCAGATTGCAATTGCGCTTCCTGCTGCAATTGGGCATTCAGGATCAGATTGTCTTCGACTTCCTGCAAAGCTGTTAACACTACTTGCCGGTAGCTGGCGGTCAGTTGTTCGGCGCTGGCACGCGCCTGGGCGCTGGCCAGTTTTCTCTGACCGTTATCGAAAATGGATTGGGTCAGGCTACTGCCCAGTGACCACAAGAAATGTGGCGCACTGATTAATTGCCCCAGGGATGTACCACGGTATCCGGCACTGGCGGACAGGGACAGCGAAGGGAAGTAAGCTGCATCCGCCACACCGATCTGCGCATAGGCGGTGGCCACGCGTCGCTGTGCCGCCGCTATGTCTGGCCTGCGTTCCAGCAGATTTGACGGAAGCATGGCGGGCACCACGGGTGCAAGCGGCAAGCTGGCGTCATGCGTTATCGATAATTCAGCAGGCTGCGTACCCACCAGTACGGCGATGGCATGCGCCAACACGGCACGTTGGGCAGTCAGGTCGGCGCGTTGGGCCTGGGCACTTTTGAGCTGAGTCTGCGCTTGCAGGATATCGGTGCGGCCAACTACGCCACTTTCATAGCGTGCCTGTGTCAGCGCCAGGGAACGTTCATAGGCCTGAATGCTGCGATCACTGAGTGACAACTGTGCATCCAGCGTGCGCATGGAAAAATAGCTCTGTGCCAGGGTGGCCTGGGCTGAAAGCCGGGCGGATGCCAAATCGGCCATGCTGGCTTGCAGGGTGGATTGTGCACCGGCACTGGCTTGTGACAGGCGTCCCCACAGATCGACCTCCCAGCTGGCATTGGCTGTCAGGGACATGCTATTGCTGGGATTGCTGGCGTTGGCAGAGGTAGTGGCTGTAGGGCTGGCATCGCGGCTGGCGCTCAAACCGGCAGACAGGCTGGGGTACATGGCACTGCGGCTGGCTTCCAGTGCGGCACGCGCATTGGCGACTTGGGCGGCAGATACTTTGAGATTTTGATTGTCGATGACCAAACGACGTTCCAGGTCATCCAGTACCGGGTCTTTGAACAGGGTCCACCAGTTGTCGGGCACCTGAGTCGCTGCTGCGCTTCCTTGTGTCCATGCGCCACTTTCCTTGAATTGGGCGGTGGCGACCACTGGTGCAGGCGGATCCACTTTGGTGACGGCACAGCTTGCCAGCAGCATTGGAACAAGCAGGGACGTCAGTAGCGGGACATTCAAGCTGTGGCGAGTGTCACGGTTATGACGGGTATGGTGAAGATCAAATTTCATGAAATGCTACCTATTGAGTAATAGTCATTGCAGGTTCACCAGAGACGCCTGGGAATTTTTCCGGACGGGGCAAACGTTTCCTGCGCAGTCTGTCCATCATGACAAAGACGACAGGCGTGGTATATAAAGTCAGCAATTGGCTGAGTATCAGGCCGCCAACGATGGCAATGCCCAGGGGTTGCCTTAACTCGGCACCATCGCCACTGCCGAGGGCTAGCGGGACGGCACCAAAAATGGCCGCGAATGTCGTCATCAGGATAGGGCGCAGACGCAAGCAGGCGGCCCGAAATATTGCTGCCCCGGCAGTTGTGCTGTAGGCACGCTGGCGGGTAATGGCAAAATCGATCATCATGATGGCGTTCTTCTTCACGATACCGATCAACAGAATCACCCCTATCAGGGCAATGATAGAGAAATCAGTATTGAACAGAATCAAGGCCAGTAATGCCCCGACACCGGCAGAGGGCAGGGTAGACAATATGGTCACCGGATGGATCAGGCTTTCGTAAAGTATGCCCAGCACCAGATACACCGTAATGATGGCGGCAGCAATCAGTATGGGTTGTGATGAAAGGGATTGCTGAAAGGCGTTTGCCGTCCCCTGAAAACTGCCCCGTACCGATACTGGCACACCCAGTTCCGCCATCGCATTATTGATGGCTTGCGTGGCTTCGGACAAGGACACATTCAAAGGCAGGTTGAAACTGACTGTGGATGCAGGCGTGCCACTTTGGTGGTTGATCGACAGCGGGGTATTGGTAGTTTCGAATCTGGCGATGGCAGAAAGCGGTATCTGTTTGCCGCCACTGCTGGTCACGTACAGCCGTTGAAACGTGGCAGGTCCCTGAAGATAGGGGCTGGCCAGTTCCATCACCACCCGGTATTGATTGAGCGGATTGTAGATGACGCCAACCTGGCGCTGTCCAAATGCATCATTCAGAGTGGTGTCAATGGCGCTCATTGTTACCCCCAGGCGTGCTGCCGCATCACGGTCAATCACAAGTGAAGTCTGCATGCCCTTGTCCTGCTGGTCACTGTTGACGTCAGCCAGTTCAGGCAATTGCGAGAGTGCATTGCGTATGCGCGGTTCCCAGGTGCGCAAGTCGGCCAGGTCGTCAGCCTGCAAGGTGTACTGATACTGTGCATTGGATTGACGGCCACCTATACGTATGTCTTGGGCAGGCACCAGGAACAGGTTGGCCCCCGGTTCGTGTGACAGCCTGGCACGCAGGCGCGTAATGACCACATCTGCCGAGACCTGGCGTTCAAGAATCGGCTTGAGCGTGATATAAAAATTGGCTGAATTGCTTTGCCCGCCACCAGTATTGCCGCTGACATTTTCTACTGCCGGGTCGGCACGTACGATAGCGACAAAGGTGTTGAGTCGCTGCTGCATCATTTGAAACGAACTGCCCTGATCTGCCTGTACGCCACCAACAATCACGCCGGTATCCTGTTGCGGAAAGAAAGACTTGGGAATTGCCGCGTAAAGGTAGACGTTAAGGGCAATCACACCCAGCAATGCGAGCAGGGCAACCGGCTGGTGACGCAAGGTCCACATCAGCGAATGGCGATAACCACGCATCATCAGGCGATTGAGTCTTGCCATTACGCGGCCAAATTTTCCAGGTCGTTTGACGACATGTTGTTTCAGCAGGACTGCCGCCATCATCGGGGTCGTGGTCAGCGACACCAGCATGGAGATCAGGATGGCGATAGACAGCACCACCGAAAATTCGCGAAACAGTCGTCCAACTACACCACCCATCAGGAGCAAGGGGATGAATACTGCTACCAGGCTAAGACTGATGGATACGACGGTAAAACCGATTTCGCGTGCACCTTTCAGCGCTGCTTCGCGTGGGCTCAAGCCTTGTTCTATATAGCGACTGATATTTTCCGAAACGACGATGGCATCATCGACGACAAAGCCGGTTGCCACGGTCAGGGCCATGGCGGACAGATTGTCCAGGCTATAGCCACACAAATACATGACGCCCAGGGTACCAGCCAGTGATACCGGTACGGCAACTGCGGGCAACAGCGTGGCGCGCCAGTTACGCAAAAACAGCAGTACGACCAAGATCACCAGACCTACGGCGATGGATAGTGAGCGTTCAACTTCACGCAACGATGCCCGGATGGTCGGTGTACGGTCACTGACGACATTGAGGTCGATAGCTTGCGGAATCGATGCCTGCAAACGTGGCAACAAGGCGCGCACACGCTCCACGGTTTCTATGATATTGGCACCAGGTTCCTTCAGCAAAAACAGGACGATTGCTGGTTTGCCGTTGGCGACACCGTAATT
Source organism: Undibacterium sp. Ji49W (assembly GCF_049340205.1). Lineage (NCBI taxonomy): Bacteria > Pseudomonadati > Pseudomonadota > Betaproteobacteria > Burkholderiales > Oxalobacteraceae > Undibacterium > Undibacterium sp. Ji49W. The sequence goes on from NZ_JBMPOW010000020.1 coordinate 50,859, forward strand.
TCGTACATCCTGTACAGAATCCACTACATCGGCCACATCGCGCAGGCGCACTGCTGCGCCATTACGATAACTCAGAACGACAGGTGCGTATTCAGCCGCCGTACGGGCCTGGTCATTGGCACTGATTTGCCAGCTACGGCCATCTTCTTCCACTGTCCCCTTGGGGCGGTTGGCATTGGTGGCTGTCAGTGCCAGCCGCACGTTTTCCAGCGATATACCTTTCTGTGACAGCTTGTCCGGATCCAGTTCTACACGAACGGCAGGCAAGGCGCCACCACCTACCGACACCTGGCCTATTCCTTCTACCTGAGCCAGGCGTTGGGCCAGAACGGTAGAGGCAGCGTCGTACATCTGGCCGCGCGTCAGGGTGTCTGAGGTCAGTGACAAGATCATCACTGGCGCATCGGCCGGGTTCACCTTACGGTACGTGGGGTTACTGGGCAGGCCGCTGGGCAACAGACTGCGCGCCGCATTGATGGCAGCCTGTACATCGCGGGCCGCACCATTAATATTGCGATTCAGGTCGAATTGCAGGGTGATGTTGGTCGAGCCCAGTGAAGAACGCGACGTGATTTCACTCACGCCGGCAATACTGCCGAGTGCCCGTTCCAGCGGTGTGGCAACAGTTGCCGCCATGGTGTCGGGGCTGGCACCTGGTAGCGAAGCATTCACCGAAATCGTCGGAAAATCAACCTGCGGCAAAGGAGCGATAGGCAGCAACTGAAAGCCAATGACGCCAGCCAGTGCCACACCCAGTGTGATCAGGGTGGTGGCTACCGGTCTTGCTATGAATGGTGCAGATATATTCATAGACGGCTTTCTTTTGCCAATCTGGCGGCTTCACGCCTGTTGCGCCATTCGGCAAGTTTTTGCGCCTGACGGGTAAAGCCCAGATAGATCACCGGCGTGGTGAACAAGGTCAGTAACTGGCTGACGATCAGGCCGCCAACCATGGTAATGCCCAGAGGATGGCGCAATTCATGGCCGGCACCGGTACCCAGCATCAGCGGCAATGCGCCTAGCAGAGCCGCCATGGTGGTCATCAAAATCGGGCGGAAGCGCAGCAGGCAGGCCTGATGGATGGCCGCACGTGGCTCCATACCTTGTTCACGTTCTGCATCCAGCGCGAAATCGATCATCATGATGGCGTTCTTTTTGACAATGCCGATCAGCAGCACGATCCCGATGATGCCAACCACACCCAGGTCTTGCCCGGCTATCAGCAGAGCCAGCAAGGCACCCAGACCGGCAGAGGGCAGGGTAGAGAGTATCGTGATAGGGTGAATATAACTTTCATACAGCACGCCCAGTACGATATACATGGTGACCACTGCCGCCAGAATCAACAGCAGGCTGCTGCTGAGTGAAGCGCGGAAGGCTTCAGCAGCACCCTGGAAACTGGTTTCCACGCTGGGTGGCAAATCCAGCTTTTCTTCTTCAGCCTTGATGGCATCTACGGCACTGCCCAAAGAGGCACCGCCTGCCAGGTTGAACGAGATGGTAACAGAAGGAAATTGTGCCACGTGATTGATCGCCAGTGCGGCAGATTTGCTGATCACCTGGGCAACCGATGTCAGCGGTACCTGTATTGTGCTGGAACCGCCGGTGGCCGATACCGATGTGCCTGGCACGTACAGACCTTCAATGGCAACCAACCCTGTTTTGACATCTTTTGCAGCTTCCAGTACCACCCGATACTGGCTGGACTGGGTATAGATGGTAGAGATAAGACGCTGACCAAATGCATTGTAAAGCGCCGTATCAATGTTGGCGACGGTGACACCCAGTCTGCCCGCCGCTTCGCGGTCTATCTGCACATAGGCTTGTTGCCCTTCATCCTGCAAATCACTGGCTACATCCGCCAGTTGTGGCAGCTTTTTCAAACGTGCCAGCAAGCGGTTGGTGGACGATGTCAGGTCAGCAGAACTGGGAGAACTCAGCAAGAACTGGTATTGCGTTTTTGAAATACGGTCTTCGATGGTGAGATCCTGCACCGGCTGCATAAATGCTGTGATACCTGGAATATGGGACGTGCTTTCATCCAGCCTGCGTATGATCTCGGTTGCTGAAGCCACCCTTTGTGCGAAAGGCTTCAGGGTGATTTGCATGCGCCCGGTGTTGAGTGTAGGGTTGGCACCGTCGACGCCGATGAAAGAAGCCAGATGATCAACATCAGGGTCTTTCAGGATGGCTTCGGCCACTGCCTGCTGGCGGGTGGACATGGCTTCAAATGAGGTGGTTTGTGTTGCTTCGGTAATTACCTGTATCAAGCCTGTATCTTGTATGGGGAAGAAACCTTTTGGTACCCAGACATATAAAATTGCAGTCAGTACCACGGTAAAAGCGAATACCAGCAAGGTGGTGGCGGGCCGGTCCAGTACCCAGTTCAGGGCACTACCATAACGGCTGACCATTGCATCGAAACTGCGTGCACTCCATTCACCAAGACGTGAATGTTTGACTTCATGTTCCGGACGCAGCAGACGGGCACTCATCATCGGTGTCAGCGTCAGCGACACAAACGCAGAGATCAGGATAGCCACTGCCAGCGTGATGGCAAATTCATGGAACAGACGGCCAACCACGTCACCCATGAACAGCAGTGGAATCAGTACCGCAATCAGCGATACCGTCAGCGAAATAATGGTAAAGCCAATCTGCTTGCTGCCTTTCAAGGCGGCCGCCATCGGCGTATCGCCTTCCTCAACAAAACGGGCAATGTTTTCTATCATGACAATGGCATCATCGACGACAAAGCCCGTGGAAATAGTCAGCGCCATCAGCGTCAGGTTGTTGATGGAAAAGCCGGCGAGGTAAATGACACCAAAGGTACCCATCAGTGACAGCGGTACGGCGACACTGGGGATGATGGTGGCGCTGGCACTGCGCAGGAACAGAAAGATCACCATCACCACCAGCGCGATGGAAAGCAGCAGTTCGAATTCGGTATCATCAACAGATGCACGTATGGTGGTGGTACGGTCAGCGATGACCTGTACATCGACCGACGCAGGCAGCGAGGCTTTCAATTTCGGTAGCAGGGCCTTGACGCGATCCACGGTCTGGATCACGTTTGCTCCTGGCTGGCGCTGTACATTCAAAATCACGCCAGGCATGCTGTCTGCCCATGCTGCCAGCCGCAGGTTTTCTGCATCGTCCACGATTTGCGCGATGTCTTTCAGACGCAGCGGATTGCCATTTCTCCATGCAATCACCAGGTTCTGGTATTCAGCGGCTGATTTCAACTGGTCATTGGCGTCAATGGTAGAGGCGCGCTGGGCGCCGTCAAAACTGCCTTTGGCCTGGTTGACGTTGGCTGATACGATCGCCGAACGTATGTCATCCAGTGACAGACCCAGCGATGCCAGTGTTTGTGGATTGGCCTGAATCCGCACGGCAGGGCGTCGTCCACCGGCAATGCTGACCAGGCCAACACCATCCACCTGCGACAGCTTGGGGGCCAGACGGTTTTCCGTTAAATCATGCAGTTTGATAACCGGCAAGGAAGGCGAGGTAATCGCGATGGTAAGTACTGGTGCATCGGCAGGGTTGACCTTACTGTAGATCGGGGGCATGGGCAAATCACTGGGCAGCAAATTGCTGCCGCTATTGATTGCTGCCTGTACTTCCTGTTCGGCCACATCCAGTGATAAACCCAGTGAAAACCGCAGAGTAATAACAGACGCGCCACCGGAACTGGTGGATGTCATCTGATTCAGGCCAGGCATCTGGCCGAACTGTCTTTCCAAGGGGGCAGTGACGGTGGTTGACATCACATCCGGGCTGGCGCCCGGATACAGCGTCGTCACCTGTATGGTCGGATAATCGACTTCAGGCAGTGCTGACAATGGCAGCAGGCGATATGCCAGGATACCCGCCAGCATGATCGCCAGCATCAGCAGGGATGTGGCAACCGGGCGTTCAATAAAGATTCTTGATGGATTCATGATGACTATCCGGCTCTACTTGGAAGCAGCCGCGCTGCTGGCAGACTGAGGAGCAGAAGCCGCAGATGTCACAGATGTTGCCGATGCCGGGGCGGAAGTGGGCGCAGCCGATGCCTGGCCCGATGCTGATGAGTCTGCCCCTTTATCTTTGTCTTTATTTCTGCCACGCTTGCCGCCAGCGGGTGCATTGGCACCGGCCCGCTGTTTGGGATCTGATGCAATGACTTCCACTTTTGCACCTTCGCGCAGGCGGTCAACGCCATCAATCACGACTTTTTCTCCCACTTTCAGAGGGCCTTCTATTGCCATCCAGTCGCCATCAACCGTGCCCGGCGTGATGACGCGTGTACTGACGGTATTATCGGCATTCACCACATACAGATAAAAGCCCTGGGCACCGCGTAATACGGCCGATGGCGGAACTGCCAGCACGTCGGTCAGTGTGTCCATTTGCAGAGTTACGCTGACGGCCTGATTGGGGAACAGGGCATCATCGGCATTGGCAAACACAGCCTTGACTTTGATGGTGTCGGTTGTGGTATCGATGGCATTATCAACCGTGGCAACCCGGCCAGTAGCCAGCAAACGCTTGCCGCCACGGTCCCAGGCATTGACTGTCATTGCCGTGTTTGAACGCAGGCGTGCCGTGATCAGCGGGACATTCGCTGACGGTACCGCAAATACCAGTGTAATCGGGCGGGTTTGGTTGATGATGACAATGCCATTGGCATCTGATGTCTGTACGATATTGCCGATGTCAACCTGCTTCAGGCCAACTCTGCCGGCAGTCGGGGCCAGCACGCGGGTATAGGATAATTGCAGTTTTGCACTGGCAACAGCAGCCTGGTCGACCTTGACCGTGCCTTCAAGCTGATGAACCAGCGCTTGCTGGGTGTCAAGCTGCTGTTTGGGGATGGCATCTTTGGCCAGCAGATCGCGATAACGTGCCAGGTCAATATTGGCATTGTCCAGCTGCGCCTTGTCACGCGCCAGAGCACCTTCCGCCTGCCCCAGCGTCGCTTCATACGCGCGCGGATCAATCTGGGCCAGCAACTGACCGGCACTGACTTGCTGGCCTTCAACGAAATTCAGGCGCTGGAGTACGCCATTCACTTGCGCACGAACGGTGGCAGTATTCGATGCCGTCACGCTACCGATCGCATTCACCATCACCTTGATATCCTGTTTGCGGATAGTCTGTATGGATACCGGCTGTATCGCATTGGCACCACCAAATCGCCGCCCACCTGCATTGCCGGCGGGTGGTTTGGCGCTTGCGCTGGCAGCATCACCATTCGTATCCGGACGCGATTTCCACCACCAGATGCCGCCTGCACCTATCACTGCAACTGCCAACAACAACACCAGCAAACGAGGCCGGCTACGTCCTGCCTGAAAATGTAAAGCCCGTGCTGGCTGTGGCTGGACGGGTTGTGTAAGCAAATCAGTGAGTTTGTTATTCATTTTATTATCGACAGTAATAAATTATTAATATTTTCAGTTTACACCCGTAAACTGTCAAGCCGATAGCAGTATTGCCGTGCGGCTAGTCCATGACAGAATTATGGCGGGTAGATGGTGTCGCCAATGTTACTTAATGTATTGTTTTAATGCTTATTGAAACGAAACAGCGATTTTCTTGCTCATCTACGGGTCTTGCCATTCGACCTGAAATCTGAAAGCTGTAGCAGACAAAGAGTAAATGGAAATGGGCAGTTTTTCCGACAATTATTTGTTGTCAGCTTGGAACCTCAATTTTGCCGGAGTATTGTAAGAGCGAGAATTTACCGCATGTTCTGGCGGTTTGCAGAATTGGGGGAGTAATGTCGGGTGGCGGGGGGCACAATCGAGAGCTGCTGATGTGGCACACCTGTTACAAAACAGGTGTGCCCGTACATTCTACAGTTTGACCTTGGACAGCAATTGGGAGCGTGGGCGCAGGCGTGGGGCAGCATCAGATTGTCGACGTACCAGCATGTGTTCTATGTGGGTGTGCCCGGGTGCTTCGGGTACATCATTGCGCTGGGCGCGGATTTGGCGCAGCAACAGTTGCACCGCAGCCTCGGCCATGTCAGCAATGGGCTGGCGCACAGTGGTCAGTTCTGGCCAGATGGTGGTGGCCAGCGCCGTATCATCGAAGCCAGCAACGGTCAGGTCGCCCGGTACATCAAGGCCCAGCCTGTGGGCGATGGCAACCACGCCGGCAGCCATATCGTCGTTGCTGGCAAAGATTGCGGTAGGGCGTTCATCCAGGCCCAGCAAGGCTTCTGCTGCATCCAGGCCGGAACGGTAGGTGAACATGCCTTGCGCAATCAATTCAGGTGCACTGTCTGCGTGTTTTTCGGCAATCGCTGCCTTGAAGCCTTCCAGACGGCGGGCGCTGGCACTTTGATTCGGGTGACCGATGATAAAACCGATACGATGATGCCCCAGTGAAATCAGATGGCTGGCCATTGCATAGGCAGCCTGGAAGTCATCGATACTGATACTGCCCATGCGCGGGTCGGGCTGACCGCAGGCAACGGTCACTGCTGGCGTGCCAGAGGCGGCAATCAGGTCTATCAGACGCGCCGAGTCACATAAGGGAGGCGGCAGGATGATGCCATCGACACCGTTGGCAATCAGGCGCTGGGCCTGTTCAACGTCATGTTCATCAGCCTCACATTTTTCGACCACGAGCTGTATATTATTGGGACTGGCCTGGTTCAGCAGGCCTACCAAGAATTCACTCAGATAGCCCGCGCTTGGGTTGCTGTACAGGAACCCGAAACGTATGGTGCGCAAGCCTGCCAGACGGCGGGCAGCCTGATTTGGAATATAGTTCAATTCAGCAATGGCAGCGTCCACGCGCAGGCGGGTTTGTTCACGCACATTGGTGTCGCCATTCATCACGCGTGATACTGTCATTGACGAAACACCCGCCAGTCTTGCGACGTCAGACATGGTCGGCGCATGCAGCCGGGTGTCGGCGTTTTGGGCTGATACCGGCGCTGTTACTGATGTCGGCGCTGGGTTTTGCTTCACCTTGCTTTTTGTCATCTGCCTTGAGAGTCCGTTAAAAATGTACTTATGTTAGAACCTAACTTTACCACAAGGGGTGTTATGTTGGGCTAACATGCTGCGGCGAGGCCTTAAAGCTTTTGCCACGTTTGTTGGGATGGGTGTGTAGACACTTAACGATACCTGTAAAGCTTTACCTTTTGTACGGAAAACTCTCTGTTTGACAACATGATCTGCCGTCCCTGGTGACTTTCGTCACCATTTAGCCAGCGCCCCTCCAGCCATTTGCCATTTTCATAGCTGCCTTCGGTGATTTTCTCAAAGCCTATCAGCGTGGCTGGGTCAGTGGCATCCTTGAAGCTGACGGTCAAGCCTTTACCTGCAATCAGAAATTCGTTATCCGACAGGCGAATGATCAGGCCACCATGGGCTTCCAGGTCTTTGTTTTCAGTCTTGCTCCAGCGATTGTTCAGATCAACCTGTAGTGCAAAGGAACCCATGGTAACTTTTTGCGGCGTGGGATCGACTGCCCCTTCATAAGAAACATGGGCCTTGAAGCCGCGCATGTTGCCGCTGCCCTGGTACTGAGCAATGACGGGTGCCAGTTGCCTGAGCACACGAAAAGCCTGCGGCAGCGTATCGTCACCTTTGCCCGTGCTGTCTTCTATGCCAAACGGCGAAAAACCGAACGCATCATGCTCGCCTATTGAATAGAAAGCCTTAGCAGCAGCATCGTGTCGCCCGGCGTTGTTTCCCTCTGGCACAAACAGCGGATTATTGGGCAGTTTGAACTGCACGGCCCATTCGGTAAAGTTGGGGAAATAGGTATCAATCGCCAGCACATCGATAGATGGCGCGCCGGCTTTCCAGATGTCAAACAGGTGGGGCAGTGGCCCGGCGCTGGGATATTCGCCCGGTTTCTTGCCGGGTCGGTTCAGGGCTGCATTGACGTACATGGGCAAAGGATAAACAGATTTGCCGGCGGCAGTCATCACTTCAACAAAACGGGCGTAAGACCAAGCCTGGAAAATCTCTTCCGCAGCGATGCTGGCACCGAATACTTCGGTCCAGGTGCCGTTCATGCGATTGCCATTGGCAGCCCAGAGAGTTTTGACCGACGTGTGCAGGCTGGCACGATTCGCTTGCAGATAGTCCATCAAGAGCTTGGGAACCGGCTCCTTTAGTGCGGCATTGGCCAGTGCGCCGTAGTCGCGCGGGTCTGGCAGCATGCCGATTTCATTCTCGACCTGAATCATGATGACCGTGCGTTGCGTATCAACCTGCTTCAGGTGGGCGAGCAAAGCCCGGTAGGCCGCCGTATCCGCCGCCAGGGTATCCGGGCTGAAGGGCGTGAGTATTTCCTGCGCCACGCCATTGCGGTTTCGTGACAGCGGGAAACGTTGTTGATCTTGCTTGACCCATGCCGGAACATAGGTGGACATGGAATTTTTCCAGGCGCCGAACCACAATAAGATAAGCCGGGTGTTATTGGCGCGGGCTTGTTGCAACATGCCATCGAGAATGCTGAAATCAAAACGGCCTTCCACAGGCTCAATCTGATCCCATTCAACAGGTGCCAGTACTGTGTTGACTTCTGCTGTTTTCAAGGCAGGCCACAGCCTGTTGAGATAAGTCAGGCTCGAGGCCGATGAATTATGCAGTTCACCACCCAGAATGAGGAAAGACTGATCGTCAACCATGAGTTGCGTAGCTGAACCCTGCTTGCGTAAATAGGGAATAGTATCTGCTGCGACTGCCATTGACCAATCCAGCAGGGACATCAAGCACAATGAGGTGAAAAGGCAGGTACGGTGCTTCAAGGCTTTCATTGCATTCCTTGCGTTTTATGGAAAAAACACCGCCGATGAGACCTGACGGTGGGGCAATCCGTCCGATCGTTTTAGCATCGGACGGCAAGTGAGAAGTTGACATGCTCAAACTGACATCCAGGTCGTAAATCTGACGAAGTACCTGCATCTGGAATATGCCAATTGATTCAGTAGTGCATTGAGTGTGGCATTGAGTGTGGCATTGAGTGTGGCATTGAGTGTGGCATTGAGTGTGCGTTACCAGCTCTGAAACTGGGTAGGGTAGTGAATCAGCCAGTGGCGGTAAAGGTGACCAGGCGGGTAGGGCATTGATGTCTCCTGCTTCAGTTTTATGTATAGTGTTTTGTTTTTGTCGGTTTTTCAGTGCGCAATGGTATCGCGATCATTTTGAGTTTATAAGCTAAATAAAGAGGGTGTCAACAATATATTAAATAAAATGTTGTTCGCTAACATTTTATTTGAATGTAATGATGCGCTTTCTCCATTGCATGGGAGATTGGTCAGCTGGTTAGCTTGTTATTGGCATTGACGGGAACAGCTTTGATTGCGAATAGCTTGATGATTGCGGGGCGGCAGCTTGTAACCTGGAGATTTGATCGGTTAGTGTGTGTAGAAGATAAAACAATTCGGGATGTCCATTATTAAGCTTGCCAGAAATGCATTCTGGCAAGCAAAATGGGACCTATCGGCCTTGAAGGGACATTCAGGCAATGAAGCTATTCAGATTTTTCGTAACCGTATGTTGTGAATTTTCAGATTCAATGCGCCGTCCCATTTACTCCTGAACTCAAAATTGTGCGGGCTAAAAAGGCTTAATTCAAACTTAACGGTCATTTCTTTGGTGACATCGTTTGTTCCATGCAATGGAACAATCATATTTTGTGTACCGTTGGTTGAATCGCAAATGTCAAATGATCCAACAATCTGATTTTCAGCTCCTGTGCTGCTGTATGTGAGTACGATTTCATACTTGCCTTTGCCAAGATTGAAATACGGGCCGTAAGTAAGAAATCCTGGTTGATCAATTCCTTGTTCCGCAATTCGTACTGACCCAGCAAGCCTGCCGGACTGAGACGGTAACTTATTGGCTTGAAAGATGACTTCATTGCTTGGATGCTGGCTATATAGTCCGGCAGTTGCAACGCCAACACCAAAAATAATCATTACATATGGTGCGACTGCATTTAGTTTGCTCTTCTTGAGAAAGCCCAAAATGAAAAGTGTGACTACTACCCCTAGCCAGGCATAATTAGGAAGGTAAGTATGTGCCCATGTTGAGTCATACAGCATGGGTAACCAGCGATAGAAGGGCGTGTAGAAGGTTGAATAGCTGTCAAACCAGGTGTCTACATTTTTATTGTATGAATTAACAGATCTGACTGCGTATAAATAAAAGAAATAAAATTGCAGCAGCATGGATGAGACTATTGCTGCGCGAAATAATTTTTCTTTTGCTTCAGCCAAGCGGATGAGCCCATAAATTGTGGCTACAATGAAAACGGTTGCAGCGGGCCAGGCAAATCGTCCGGAAAAACTCCACCCTCCATACCAGTTGGGGTGCAGCGCGTTCGGTACTATCAACGATAAGAAGACCAGACCCCATACGAGGGTGAATTGGCGATTGAATCGATAAAGCCATGGAATTGCAAGGACACCAATCAGATTGATCGGGTTCTGAATCAGAAAACCCTGGTTCTGGTCAAAATGCAGACCCAGCAATACCATAAGGCTTGTTTTGCTGACTTCCAGTGCGCCAGATTGATAGGGACCGGCTATTTTTCCGAAAGCGTAGTAATTATAAAATGCCAGAAAAATACAGGAAGCTCCGGCGACAAGGAACAGCCTCATAATCCTCTGAATATCTTTGGATTCAAGATATATTTTTGTTGCTATCGCCAATATGATCAATACGCAGGTTGCGGCAAATTTAATTTGTAGCCAGGGTAAAAATACAATGATGCACGTAAGAAGTAGCTCAGCAGCCTTCGAGCGTTTTTTCTCGGTTGTTATCAGCCAGTACAAGCCAGTCAGCGCAATCAATCCAGCCAGAATGTCAGGATATATCTGATTGGAAGCCGGGATAAACGGCATGGAAATACATGTTGCAATGACCGACCAAAATCGATGCTTTTCGTTGGTGGAGAAAAGGGCGCTAAATTTCCAGGCCAATACCACTACGAAGGCGCTGCAAAAAATCATGAATAATTTTGCGCCTATGACTCCTCCCAAAATGAATGGAATTGAAAGCAGTAGAGGAAGTCCAATATTGTGGACATTGAACAATCCGTTTGGACCATTAACAGTATGTGAATTGGCGGGCGTGGGCTCTGCATCTTGCGGCGCTAGCCCAGACCGGAATATTTGCCGTGTTTTAAACTCTTCCCTGTATGGCTCAGTTTGTTTCAATGTAGCGTGTTTTGCTATTCCGTTCGCCATGATGAGGTAATGTGGTTCATCACCAGTGACAGTATTGGCGTTTTTTCTTTCCCAGATGGAGAGTGTCAGTACAGAAAACAGCGCATAGATAAGGAGAATAGATGCGACAGGTGACCTTTTCATTTTTTTTATATATCCATTTTATTGAATATAAATGTTGGCAGGTGCCGGATGATCATCATGATGATCATCCATTTTCCAGGCGCATAGACTACGGTCTTCCCTGATTCGATTCCATTCACTATCTGCCTTGCGACATCTTCAACCGATGCCATTTTCGCGCCTTGGCTCTTCAGGTGTGCCGTCATTGGCGTATCAGTCGGGCCTGGTTTGATCAGCACCACCTTGACTCCCGTGCCGGCGAATCGATGTTGCATGCCTTGGGCGTAGCGCGTCACCATGCCTTTTGCCGCGCCATACACGTAATTGGATTTTCGTCCGCGGTCGCCTGCTACTGATCCTATCAGTGCAATGGTGCCACGTCCCGCATGTAGCATGAATTTTGCAAATGCTTCTGCATACAGTACGGGGGATATGCCGTTGATATCGAGTGCATTCTTGGCCGCCAGCAGATTATCTTGGCAGTCTGCCTGCTCAGGCAGCGAGCCATGTGCGATCAGTACTATGTCTACTGCTCCCGCAGAAATAATATTGTCTACCGTGGCCTGAATGGCTGCCGGATCGAGAAACTCTGCCTCTAACACCTGGAAGCTTGACTCTGGACTGCGCACCTTGAGATCTGCCGCAACACGTTCTATGCGGGCGGCATCTCGCCCAACCAGGGTGATATCTGTCGACGTGCCTTTCACCCAGATTCTGGCACAATGTTCAGCCATGGCAGAAGTGGCGCCGATAATGACGATTCTCTTTTTATTGTTCAATTCAGTTCCCCATCAAGCGGCGTGAGAGCCCGGAACTGATGCCGGGGTCACGGTATTTTATAAATTCATTGAGTTGTGGATAGCCTGCCTCGAAAAGCTCGCGTGGCATACGCGCATCTTTTGCCGGATATATACGTCCGCCTGCTTCGCGGATGATTGCGTCCAATCTTTCGAACAGTTTGTGCGTTCGTTCTCCATGATTGGGAAAATCCAGCGCAAGAGTAACGCCTGGCTGCGGAAAACTGAGCATACCTACAGACTGGCGGTTGCCAAAGGTTTTCAAAACAGCGAGGAAAGAGCCATCTCCGGAGCGTGCTATTTCTTTCAGCATTTCCTGTACCACTGCCTGGCCAATATCGCGTGGCACTACGCTTTGGTATTGGTAAAAGCCTTTGGGACCATACATGCGGTTCCACTCCAGCAGATTATCGAGTGGATAAAAAAAGGACTGATAATGTGCAATGCTGCGACCCGCCTGCCATTTTTTCATATGGTAATAGGCGATATTAAAAGGTCGCAAAGACAGTTGATTTACCAGCGAGACCGGGGGTACGAACGGCATGGTGCGTTTACTGTTTTTGGGTTCGCTACGTTGCCCTGTATCGCAAGTGTTGCCTCGCATGAATATGCCGCGACCACTGCCTGAAATACAATCGATCCAGGATACAGTGTGCTGCCAGTCAGCTTCAGAGCCATCGGCCAGACGGAAAAATTCGTCGAGGTTATCGTAGGGAATGGTTTCTATATCCAGCCAGGGGCCGGTTACAGGAAGTAGCTGTATCTCTGCTTCGACGATCAAGCCAGTCAATCCCAGACCCCCTACCGTGGCTGAAAACCAATCCCGTTTGTTTTCCGGACCACATTCGATGATTTCGCCATCGGTACGCAATAGCCTGATGCGCTGAACATGATCGCCGAAGGAGCCTAGTTGATGATGATTTTTTCCATGTACATCATTGGCAATAGCGCCGCCCACAGTCACCATTTGGGTGCCGGGTGTGACGGGCAAAATCCAACCTAGTGGTATGAATAATTGCTGTATGTCCCGCAGCAGCACGCCAGCTTCACATACAAGGCGGCCGGTGTAGCGGTCAAAGCCTATGAAATGATCCAGTCCAGTTGTAAGCCATAGCACACCATCAGGGTTGAGGCAGACATCACCATAGCTGCGGCCCATGCCATGAGCGAGAGCGGGATGCTTGCCGCTGCAAATCATGTCCTGTATTTTTGCGGGATCATTCAGGGTGAGCAGTTGATGTGAGTCGGCACTGAGACGCCCCCAGGAGCTCATTGGCGTCATGCCGGCTCCACGCGAAAGACGTAGCGTTTGTCGAGTGTATACTTGCACAGGTAACCAATCGCAAGACCGATGATGCCACCCAGATAGCGCATTTCCTTCGTCTCGAACAAAAAATTAAAGCCGAACTCGAAACCCCAGAAAATTACCGTGGTCAGCAAACCCATCAAGGTATAAAGCGCAAACGTCTTCCCGTCGTGAGTCGCATCTTTGGCGCGAAAGCGAAAAATATAGCGTTTATCGAGGATGTATTTGACGACAAGGCCAGTACCTGTGCCTGCGATAACTGAAATAATGAGTGCGAAAGGGCCATTGAAATTGTGAATGACAATATCCTGAGCCCCGATGTTTACTGCTGTCGCGATTAGTGCGAAAATTGCATATTTGATTGTTAAGTTCATGCAAGCAAAATCATCTTATAGGAAGACAGGTAGAATTTATGCATGATAACGTAATAACTCACACGGCACCAGCGCGCTTGCTTGGCCTGCTCAAGTTAATGCGGCCCAAGCAGTGGGTTAAAAACGGATTTGTTCTCGCGCCACTCATGTTTTCCGGTGAGTTCTTGAATGCGAATGCAGTAAGTCATGCATTGATTGCCGTACTGCTTTTCTGCCTCGGCTCTTCTGCGACATACATCATCAACGACATCCATGACATTGAGAGCGATCGTCGCCACCCCAAGAAATCAAAGTCCAGACCATTGGCTGCTGGTATCGTATCAGTGCCGATGGCCCTGGTTTTGCTGGCCATACTGTATGCAGCGCTGATATGTGGATGGCTGGTCGCGCCACAGGTGGTATTTGTTATCGCTGCTTATACCGCTTTAAACATTGCCTATACTTTTGTGCTCAAACATCAACCAGTGGTCGATATTTTTACTATTGCCATCTGCTTTGTGCTGCGGGTGTATGCCGGTGCTGTGGCTTTGGCAGTGCCGGTATCGGCATGGATGTTTGTTACCACCTTATGTCTTGCCCTTTATCTGGCTGCGGTGAAGCGACGGCAGGAGCTGAGCCAGAATGGTACCGAAGGTCGCAAGGTGTTACAGAAGTACTCGGTATCGCTGGTGGATCGCTACGCGGAAATGTCTGCAACTGGCGCACTGGTTTTCTACAGCATGTTTGTGATGTCGGCCAAACCTCAGCTCATTCTTACTGTTCCTCTGGTGTTGTTTGGTCTGTTTCGTTACTGGTATGTCGTCGAGGAGTTGGATGGCGGTGAATCGCCTACTGAGGCATTGCTGGCAGACTGGCCATTGTTGCTGACGGTTGTATCATGGATAGCGGTTTGTATTTGGGCCTTGTGGCCAGTGCGGGGCTGAACATGGATTATTCATATGCGTTGGCGCCTTTTCTCGCCTGGCTTGTCGCCGGGGTCATGAAGTTTTCAATCAACAGTATCAAGGCCAGACAACTTGCCTTTGGCCTGATCGGTTATGGAGGCTTGCCCAGTAATCACAGCGCCATCGTGAGCAGCATGGCGACACTGATCGCCCTGAAAGAGGGGATTGCTCATCCTGCTTTTGGTGTGGCTGTAACACTCGCTTTTATCGTGATTCTTGACGCAAATAGTTTGCGTCGCCAGGTTGGTAAACATGCCGCAGCAATCAACAAGTTGGCTGCTGGCTCAAAAGATCATTCAGATTTGAGAGAGCGTATGGGGCATACGCGTATCGAGATCGCGGCAGGTATTCTGGTCGGTATTGCCGTTGCCGCTGCCGTCAAAGTGGTGCTGAGCTGACTTTGAGTTGGCGTTGACCATGAGGCAGGAGGCGATTTGCCCCCCCATTGCGGTCAGGGATAAGCCAGCCTGGTAAGCGCTGCTGCTGTATTCGCGCAAGTCGCCGTGACTTGTAGTGACATATCGTGACTCGCCGCCTCCTTGATGTACACCTGAAAATCGGCTACCCGGCCGATTTTTCCATATGACTGATCCCAAGGATTCATGCATTTGGGCCGTTGCGTATCTCGCTTTTTCACCACTGTCCATAGTTCCACAAATAGTGCCTTACATCGGCATTCCCGATTCAATTGCCTCCTCTCCGCAGGCTGGGATTTTGTGGTAATTACTGTTTTCTGTGATTATAATTGGTTGCGCTACCAGTGAATGGCAATTCGTTTGAATAGAATGAAATTGCCGAATGGTGGTGACAAAACATATAAAAAAACAGGAGACTTCATGAAATATCTTTATTCCAGCCTCGCCGCGCTGGCGTTAGCCCTATCGTCGGCCGCGACTGCTGCTGATACGACCAAGACCACCAAGACCACCAAGACTACTACACTCACAGCAGATGCCAGCAAGCCAGGGGGTGTCATGGGCCGGCATATCTTCGGTCATTTTGATGAGCACTTTGGGCACGGTAGTTATGAAGGTGTGCAGGGTGTGCCGACTTCGCTGATTCCTGGTGCGCGTGGCAGTCGTAACGATATTACCAATAGAAGGCTGGCGTTAATAGTGGCGCCGCAGTCTGTCGCCGTCCTGGGCTTTCAGCAATGAGCGGCGCATCGTATGGCCATAACGCGGTGCGCTCCATGACACGTCATATAGCGCAACGCACTGCAATGGTATTGATCGCGGCGCTATGTATGTTCGATGTCACCATGCCGGATGCGCACGCCAGGTCCGGGGATAATGGCAACGGCACGTACACCAATCCACCGCTGTATGCTGATTATCCTGATCCTGACATTATTCGGGTTGGGGAGGATTTTTACTTTGTCAGCACCACATTTGCCAATAGCCCTGGCCTGACCGTGCTTCACTCCAGGGACCTGGTTAACTGGGAATTTGCTTCGCACATCGTGCCAAAACTGAACGGGATGGAACAATATGATCTGAAGAATGGAAATGCTTATCGCAACGGATTGTTTGCTGCCAGCTTGCGCCATTACAAAGACACCTTCTATGCCGTAGTAACGCCGGTCAAGCAGAATACCCGCATCTATTACAGCAAGGATATTAAAGGTCCCTGGGCTTATCATGAACTGGATCGTGTGGCGTTTGATCCTGCCTTGTTTATCGAGCAAGATGGTAAAGCCTATATTGCAACTTCAGGCGCCTGGGATGGTACAGTTACCTTGCTGACCCTTAACAGTGACTATTCGAAGGTGACTGATTCGCGCAAGATTCATTACTACAAAGGGGCGGAAGGATCCAAGCTCGTCAAGCGCGGTGAGTACTATTACCTCTTTAATGCGTTGCCATCCAGTCTGACCTTGATCGTATCACGCGCCAAGAGTCTGTTTGGCCCCTGGGAATCGCATGCGCAAATCGATGATCGCACAGGTGGGCATCAAGGCGGGATTGTTGATCTGCCAGATGGCAACTGGTATGGCTTTGTGATGGTTGACGCTGGCCCCATAGGGCGCATGACGAATATCAGCCCGGTTTTCTGGGAGGATGACTGGCCTGTGTGGGGCACTAAAGATGCGCCAGGTAAGGTGCCCGCAGTTGCGCCCAAGCCCATCCTAGGTAAGCCAGTGACAAAATTGGCAACTTCCGACGATTTCAGTGCGACCACCCTGGGCATGCAGTGGCAGTGGAATCATAATCCTGATGATAACCGGTGGTCCTTGCGTGAGCGGCGTGGTTTCTTGCGGCTGGAGGCAACCAAAGCGAATGAGTTCTGGGCTGCACGCAACACACTGACGCAGAAAGGGCAGGGGCCCTGGAGCCGTGGCGAAGTCGAGATTGACGTCAGTAATGTGCAGGCCGGCGATGTTTGTGGCTTTGGTACTTTGGGCAAATTCAATGGCCACATCACTGTCCAGCGTGACGCGTCAGATAAATTGTTCCTGAGTATGGAGGTAATAGAAGATACCGCAATCGGGCGACAGACTGAAGTACGGGTCCCGTCTCGCCCCATCAACGGCAACAGGATACATCTGCGTACCGACATGGATTTCAGAAAGAACCTGGCGGAAGTCGCGTATAGCCTGGATGGCAAGACCTGGAATGTGTTGGGTGGCAGTTTTGAGCTGGGTTACGACTGGCAAACCGGCACCTTTCAGGGGCAGCAGTTTGCCTTGTTTTGCTACAACCCACGTCCGGACCAAGGCTATATCGACATCGACGCCTTCCGTTTTACCGACCAGCCATAGGCTCTTTTATAGTTTATTTTGATACTACCCGGAATCTTTCCGGGTAGTTTTTTGATCTAAAATGTTAGCGCAAACAATTTATGTGAAAAATCGTATCCGCGTAACAACGTAAGCACTAAAGATGATTGACGCGTGATTCCAAAACAGCGACTATACAAATGGTAGCGCTATTTATTGCAGTGCGATCGTTGTTATGCGCAAACAAATTGGCAAAATATCCAGTACCAGAGAACGAGGAGGAAATCAAACTGGAGCTTGCTGACGAAACAGTTAATCGCCAACGTAGCAAGGTTAGTATGTGCGATATTTGTTTGCGTTACCACAATCTGTTTCTCGTAATAAATAAAAAATTGAAGCGTCAATAAAGACGCGAACAACAATGGCACAAGATGCCGCATAAAAGGAGACATGCATGAACAAAAGAACAAAGGGGGCCGTTCGGCGTCGATTGGGTACCGGGAGCGAGGTCTTTGTCACCACCGTTCTCGCTGGCCTGATTTCCAGTGCCTATGCCCAGTCTGTGCCAACGCCTGCACCAGCGCCAGCGTCAAGTACTGCCGCTGAAAAAGAAAAAGAAAAGGAAAAAGTAACCCCAACCGTCACTGTGAGTGGTTATCGCAGCTCTCTGGCCCTGTCTGCCAATGAAAAGTACGAGAACGTGGGCCTGAGTGACACCGTGTTTTCGGAAGACATGGGTAAATTCCCTGATCCTAACATTGCCGATGCACTTGGACGCATTCCTGGCGTCAAGGTGACACGCGCCGAAATTGATGGCGAAGGTCTCAACGTTTCCATTCGGGGTATGGGGCCGGCGTTTACCCGTGTATTGCTGAATGGTGCACCGATGGCATCGGCCTCGGCAGGTAGCTGGGGTGGTTCCATCAGTGCCAATCGCGAAGTTGATATGGACTTCCTGCCGTCCGAACTGTTTCGCAGCGCCAGTGTTTACAAGAGCCAGCAAGCCAGCCTGATTGAGGGCGGGATTGCGGGTACGGTAGATATGCGCAGCGTACGGCCTTTCGACAAAAATGGTTTCCGTTCCGCGATTACACTCAGCGGTAACTACCGCGATCAGAGCGGCAAAACCGGCACCACAGGCTCAGGCCTGATCAGCAATACCTGGGATACCGGTCTCGGTAAATTCGGTGTCCTGGTCGGTGCGGCGTTTGGCGACACCAAATACAAGACTGACGGCTTCCAGTCAGTAGACATGCGTAATCTCCAGTTGAAATCCTTCCAGGCAAATGCGGCAGATAATCCTAACAGCACAGGCGGCGGTTCTCAATCCACGCCGGATACCGTACCCTCAGGTTTAGCGCTGAATGATTTACCTGCCTATGCACGTTCGATTCTGGTGCCCGGTAAACAGATAGACCGCGCCATGTTGCTGGCACTGAACCCCGGTGCCACCATTCAGCAGATTGATAATGCACTGATGGCCCGTCTCGGCCGCCACCTGATCTATGAAGGTGAGCGCAAGCGTTACGGTGAAGTCGTCAGTCTGCAATGGCAGCCGAATGACAAGCTGGATATCTATATGGACATGGTATTCGCCCAGAAATCCAACAAGATGGTTTACGAAGCGATGAACGCAGGCACACGTGCCAATACCGTCATCCCTATCGGCATGGAATTTGACCGCAGTGACTGTACCGTTGGTTGCGTGCTGACCAAGGCGACGTTTGCCAATACCTTCTGGTCTCTCGAATACCGGCCTATGGAAGAAAAGACGCTGTTCCGCAGCTTCAACCCTGGCTTTGAGTTTCGCCCTAACGACCAGTGGACCATAGACGGGCACGTCAACTTCACCAAGAGCACATTCTTCCGTGACATGCCTACCGTATTGTTGGCCACCAAGTCACCCAACTCTGTCATCACTTATGACAATACGGTTCCAGGTCAGTCACCAACCTATGGTGCCAACCTGAATATCAACGATCCGACCAATTTTGGTTGGAATCAGGCAGGGCAGGGCTTGTCCGGTCTGCGCATGGATTTGTATGAGCGCACAAATCAGACAAAAGGCTCACGTCTGAATGTCAATTGGGGTGACAGTACCTTTAGCATCAAGTCCGGTGTGTCATATGACGATATCGAGCGCCGTTATCGCAGCTATTCAGCGGCAGATGCGTGGATGAACGTTGCTTGCGGCAATAACGTCAACTACCGTTTCTTTGCACCAAACACACAGATTCGCCAGCCTGGTTGTGACGGTCGCAGTACACCTGGCGCGATTACCGATGTCGCCACAGCTTACCCGGGTTATGGTACCGGTTCTACGGCTGGTGTGACAACGCCGTTGACGTATCTGGGTTCCGTGGTTACCAATGCCAATGTACCCAATTATGCGTATGCCACAAATCATGGCTTCATTGGTGTCAATTGGCCAAAATTTAGTCAGGACACCGACTATCAGTATTTCAGAGACAATATTTACAAAGGTTTCAGCAGCGGCAGCGGTGGTTATATCCGCGAAGTAGTGGATGCTTTCTACACTGAAGCCAATGGCCGCTTCAAGTTGTTCGACGGCATGTTGCGCTACAACGCTGGTGTGCGTTACGCCAACACCAAGCAGACCATCGGTGCCTTGAGCGTTGTTGCTGATCCGCGCAATGCCACACTCAAGAATGGCGGCCAGTATGACAATATTGGTGTGTGGGCGTATGAAACTACCAGCTACAGCAATGTGCTGCCATCCGCCACCATTGCCTATAACATCACCCCAAAACTGATTTTCCGTGCGTCGGGTTCCAAGTCGTTGACACGTGCCAATCCGGCCGATTTGCGACAAACCATGTTGACCATTGGTGATCAGGGTGCGCGTCAGGGTAATGTGACCAACCCCAATCTGAAACCTTTCGGGGCGAACAACCTCGACCTGGGGCTGGAATATTACATGACCCGCGAAGCCTATGTGTCTGCCAGTGCTTTCGCCAAGGACATCGTCAGCCGTCCCGGCCAGCGCATCATCACCTACTCACTGGCACAGCTGGATTCCATGTTTGGTCCGGTTGGTCTGACAGCAGCGCAGCAACAGTCGGTAGACGCCAGCGGTGGACGCGACAAGCATCTGGTCGAAATTACCGAGCCTTACAACATCGACACCAAGCTGAAAGTGCGCGGTATCGAGCTGACCTGGCAACAACCGCTGGACATGTTGCCAGTCAAGGGTTTTGGTTTTACGGCCAACTATACCTACACCAATCAAAAGGACGAAGCACCAAATGCACCACCAGTCGCTGGCGTGCCACCACGTACCAGCAACCTGACACTGTATTACGAACGTAATGGCCTGAACTTCCGCGTGTCACGTCAGTACACAGCATCGCACGTGGTGAACACCAGTACAGGTTTGAACGTGCCAGGTGGTGCATATGCCTACACCACTGATCGCACACAAATCGATCTGTCGGTAGGTGCCAATCTAAAACGCCTGTTCAATTTCCCTTACAACACAGATCTGACCCTGAGTGTATGGAATGCCAACAAGGCGATCAGCCAGTCATACACACAGTTCAGCAATGCCGTGTTTGACGAATACAAACCAGGTGCAGCTTACACCTTGTCTATGCGCACTTCGTTCTGATGTTACAGCGAGCCACCTGCGGGTGGCTCGCCAAAAACAGGCTGGGCAGGGCATAATAAGCTAGCAATCACAAAACTGAAAAGCCCGGCAAATGTCATGTTTGCCGGGCTTTTTTATGAGTTCATTTCTACGCTAGCGTACTACCGTAGTCAACGCGGATCACCGATCACGATGTCAACCGTGTTCGACAGGGTGATACCTAGATTCGGAACACGTCCCTTTTGACCGGCTGGCCCCAGTTCCGGCGCTGGATGAAACTTGTCGCCGATAGCCGAAATCGAATGCAACAGTGATATATCGCCAAGTGGAAATTCTACCTTGGTAGCTTTCGGGGAACTTGCTTCGTCTGCCGGCGCTTCTTTGGGCGTAAACATCCGCAACGCGATATCGTCACTGTGGTTGATAAAAACGAGTGGCAGGGTTTTTGTTTCCAGTTCAGCCCAGTAGACCTTATCGTGATAACCCTTGAACTCAGGATATTGCCAGCCCAGTCCTGAGACGGTGTCGTTGTAGTCTTTCTTCCAGACGTTGAATTCGACGCCTTGCGTGCGGTTTTTCCAGACCCGGTAAGGGCCTTTGCCCAGCCAGCGCATAGACTTGACCTGTGCTTCAGGATAATCAAAGCTCACACCCAGATAATCAGCGCTTTGCGAACGGCTTTCCATCCTGTATTGGTACGACAGGGTCAGACGACCAGCGGCGCTCAAACGCCATTGCACTGACTGTAGATTACCGCTGTAGCTGGCATCAACCAGGATATCTCCACCTTGCTCAGTGGAGCGAATTTCTTTCAGCGTGGCAGTGCCGGTCACCAGGCGCGGGCCATTGGTGAGTGGTACCACCGTGCTGCCCTTGCGCAATTGGCGCAGATAGCCCGTACCCTTGTCGATACTGACGCTAATATCGCCAGCTTTGAGTTCGAATGCATCGGCGTGTTCCTGCACACTTGCTGCAGCGATAGCACGATGCTGTGCCTGCCATTGGTCGGCAGTATGTCTGGCGACTGCGTTGGCGCTGGCGATCATCCAGCTCCAGGTATAAATTTCGTGGCCGTTGCGATCCGTAGCAGTCAGGTACAGCGCATCCTGTTGCGACCAGTTTTGCGGCAGGTCGATACGGGTATTGCCACGCAATCCTGGGCCCACATCCGGCGACCTGACCTTGCCTTGTGCCATGACCTGATAACCGTTTTTGTTGGATGCAAGTGTTTCGAATTTCAACAGTTTCCATGTCAGTTTGACGCTGCTCAGGTTATTGAAGTCGTAGCGGTTCTCCAACTGAATGCGACCATCAAAAGTGGGTTGCAGATACGCCTTTTCTGACAGCGGCAGATACACCGGTGACCAGATCTGCCTGATCGCAAAGAAGCTGCCTTCTTTTTCACGGTAAGGCCCGACGATGCCGTCGGGCGCGCGATTGCCCCAGACGTCGATTTCGCCGTTTTTGTCGGTACGGACGATGCCTTCGTCAGCAAAGGCCCAGACAAAGCCACCTGCACTTAAAGGATTGCCGAGCATCGCGTTCCACCAGTCGTTCAGACCGGCGGCAGCACCGCCATCGTACAAGCCGTGCATGAATTCAGTCGGCATGAACACATCGCGTCCATGAAACAGCGATGTCGCGCAGCAGTCGTAATAGGGGTAGTGCGATGTATCGATGCCACCGTAGTTTTCCCATGGATGGATAACAGGACGTTTTTGCAGGTCATACAGGTCGTAATGTGAATCGACACCACGCGGGAAGCCGCCTTCATTGCCGTTTGCCCAGAACACGATGGAAGGGTGGTGCTGATCTCGCCTGACCAGTTCTTTGACCAGTGGCGCGGCAACTTCTGTGTCGTAGGCTTTTTGCCAGCCAGTCAGCTCGTCGATGACATACAGGCCAATTTCATCGGCAACGTCGAGAAAGTGTTCATCGGGCGGATAGTGCGACATGCGCACCGCGTTCATGTTCATTTCCTTCATCAGGCGTGCATCGGTGTAACTGAGCTCCTTGCTGGTCGTTCGGCCCGAGGTGGGCCAGAATGAATGACGGTTTGAACCTTTCAGCCGGATTTTATTGCCATTGACGTACACACCATCCTGTTTGCGCAATTCTATGGTGCGAAACCCTATCGTCTTGCTGATTTGGTGCGTGACTTTTTGACCGTTGAGCAGTTCAAACAAGACCTTGTAGCGCTGAGGATTTTCAGCTGACCACGGAATGACATGGTCGATGTACGTATGCAAATGCAGTGGTTGCTGCGCACCGGCAAACGTGGCCAAGGTGGCCAAAACCGGTTTGCCGAGCGGCTTGCCGTCCAGCGTGCTCAAACTGGCCCGGACTTTGGTACCAGCAGGTACTTGCCTGCTCAGGTAGACCTCGGCATCGAATTCGCCGGTATGACGCGCATCGAGCGTGACGTGATCGATATTGGCGACTGGCTTTGCTTCCAGCCATACAGGGCGATAAATGCCGCTGAACAGCCAGAAATCCGAACTGCGTTCAGCCCGGTTTACTGATGCATTGTCGGATACCCGCTTGACACTCACTTCCAGCAGATTGTTTTCACCGGCCTTGAGCAGCGGCGTTATATCGTAGCGAAATTCATAGAAGCCACCTTGGTGGACAGGCCCGGCAAGCTGGCCGTTGATCTTTACTTCGGTGTCGGTCATGGCGCCACCAAACACAATTTCGATCTGCTGGCCTTTCCAGCCAGCCGGTACCTGGAATTGATGGCGGTATTTACCGACATTGTCGGGCACCGCTTCCTTGCCCCAGTCCTGGCCATAACGATAGGTGCCGAAACCTTCAAGTTCCCAGTTCGACGGAACCGGGATGGTTTTCCAGGCACCGCCGTTGCGGCCAGCGTCCAGGAAAAATTCCCAATCCACCCGGTGATCCTTGTCGGTGCCGCTCAGGTATTGAACCTGGGTGTTTGCCGTGTTTGCCGCGTTTACCGCGTTTACTTTATTGGCAGCGGCGACGTGGCTGGATGCGCTAACGCTGGTGCAGGCAAAAGCAATACAGAAACAGCTGAGTATTTTTTTCATGGAATAGGGCCATCCGTAATTTCTTCGTTTTGGACTTGAGCTATCACCTGGTCCGTGACAGTACCAGCACGGTCACAGAATAAGGCGCGAAGCTGTAATTGAACTGCGCGCCCAGACCATGTGCGGCGCTGCTTACCGGTACTATCCTGTCTGGTGCGTCGATGGTGTTGGTATCGCCCGGGGCATCCGAACGCAGGCTTATCGCTTTTCCTTGCGGCGCCACCCTGATCGGACCCGCCAAGTCTATCTTGACCATTTGCGGTGTATCTATAGCATTGACGACCTTCAGATAAATTTCGCCACGCTGTTCCGATGCAGTAGCTGAAAAAAACAAACCTGGCACTTGCCTGGCCGCTGGTGCAGGCTGGTCCTTTTTCGCCTTGGGCTGCCAGGTCTGAGTAGGGATATTCTCCGCTACCAGCGGCAAAGAGACATCGCCCAGATAGGTTTGGAACATTTTTTGCACATGATAGGACGGTGAGCCGTAGCTGGTCTGCGCGTCGTAGCCAATAAGGTTGCTGCGCCATTGCATGCCACCCGGATTGACGTTGACGAGTAAAGGTGCATAGCAGGACATCTCAATGATATCGGCGTTGCGTTCCATGCCTGTCATCCATGCGGCATCGGCCAGTGCAGAAATCAGGTTAGTGGTAGGTGCCCCTTCGCGTGCAGCCCATTCACCGATAAAAATCTTCGGCCCGCTGCGGCTATACGTATCGTAACGTTTGGCGTCATTCATCATTGCCAGCGGGTCGTAATAATAATGTTCGTCTATCAGATCTGGAACACGGCTGGTTAACAATTGACGCTGACCAAGATCATCCTTGCCGTTGACAGTCGAAATCAGTTTCAACTGTGGATACCTGGCCTTGATCGCATCATGGAATTGGGTATAGCGGCCATCGTAGGTTTTTTGTTTGTCGAATCCATCCTCATTGCCAATCTCGACATATCGTAATTTGAACGGTGCCGGATGGCCGTCTCGGGCGCGTTGCGCTCCCCACCTGGTGTTAACGTCACCCATGACATATTCGATTTCTTCCAGCGCCTCATCAACGAAGGGTTGCAATGCCGGGCCAGCGGGAATGGTCTCACCTTTCAGTGCATATCCAGCGAACACAGCCAGTACCGGCTCAGCACCCATGTCTTCGGTCCACTCCAAAAATTCGAGCAGTCCCATGCCATCGGAAGAACGGTATTTCCAGGTGCCAGGATGTCCCGGGCGCTGATTGAGCGGGCCCAGTGTTTCCTTCCACTTGAAGCGGGTGGCAACCGTATCACCTTCCAGATAATTACCACCCGGGAAGCGCAGGAAGCCAGGCTTCATGTCCACCAGTTTCTGCATCAGATCAATGCGATTGCCGTTTGGCCGGTCTTTGTACGTAGGCGGGAACAGCGAAACGAGGTTAAACCAGACCGTGCCAGGGCTTTCCGTCGACAGCACCAGTCTACTGGCCGCAGTCGGTTTGATATTTGTTCCGGTTTTTAATGTGACGGTATATTGTTTCCATTCGCCATTGATTTCGCCACCTATTGCCTGTGCATACACGGTCTTGCCATCACTGCCTTCCAGGCTGACTGTGATCGGTACTCCGCCTGCGCCTGCGGTTCTGGCATAGAAGCTGGCACGGTAGCTGGTATCTGGCTTGATGGGAATGCCCCAATAACCATCATTCGCGACACCAACACGGTGGCCTGTCGATGCCTGTGCTGCGTCAAGCCGCAGGCTGGTCGTCAATGCAGTTCCGGCAACCGGATAACGGGTGTCAAGCGCAATCGATGCGGTGCCGTCCGCATCCTGCACCAGCGACCAGTGTACTGCTGTTTTCTCGTCATCCCTGAAAATGCGGTTGCGCACCAGTTCTGCGTACAGTCCACCATCATAAGAGTAGTTAATTTCTTCGGTCATCAAACCGTACAGGGTGGAACTGACGGGGATGCCAGGTTTGCTCAGGTCTATTTTGACTGTCGTTTGCGCCGAGGCGAATGCGGATATCAGTGTGCTTGCCAGCACCAGAAGCGGCAGGTAACGACGGCTCGTCAATCGAGTATGACAGGAGTGGACAAGTTTGGCGTGACTGCTCATGGGCGTAACCTTTGCAAATTGCACTGAAAAGTAAAAGACACTGATACCCGCCTGGCAGGCTGATTGTGTTGCGGCAAACGAAGACGAATTAAATGAAATCGCGGCGAAAAAAGGCCATGCGCACGGTTTCCAATGTCAATTGGAATTCATATTATGAAACGAGTTAAGCGTTTGCCAATGGATAAGACGTGAATTATCACGTTGTTGATCAGTCGGGCTTTCGTATTGGCGTAGCGGGTGACTGCGCAGATGTCTGCTCTTGGCCCATCTTGCATGGGCGCGCGCTGCCATTGTGTTGCCAAAGCCCAGCTTGTAATGCTGCACCGGGAGCGCAGCAGTATTGTGTTTGTGCCGTATCGATTGAGCTTGGCGGGACTTATTACATACCAATTACGCGCCAGCTCGCGAACCCGTTCAGGCACAAGTCAGGCGTTAAGACCTGTTCGCCCGGTTCGGTGCGACGAATGCCAGGCCTTCTTCAAACGAGCGCAATACCATATCAACGTGTTTTTTGATAATTGACTGATCGGCCTGGTTTTCTTCAGAAAACAGACGAATGGAGACAATGATTGCATGCGGCAGATTGGTGCGTAATTCTTGCACAATAGGTATCCAGCTATCCATCATCGAGACAAGCGGGTAGGTAATAAATATCGTCGATACCAGGTTGGCAGTGTCTTCGCCGGGTGTTTCACTGTTATCCCCAAATGAGATGCTGCGGGCATCGACCGCTACCTCGCGCAGGGCCATGACAAAGAGTTCGCTCAGCAAATCATCACGTTCGCTGGCAAATCCGGCACATAAGACGATAGATCGCTGCGGCACGTCCAGTGGCCCCTGCCAGCGTCCCAGACGTTGCTGTCGCATCTGGCGCAAATGTGCACCCACACTGGCATCCAGCATGGATACTTTGCGCTGTTTCAGTTTCTTCACTGTACCGACAGGTACTTGACCAATTGTTTCCGCAAGAATGGCGATGGTGGCTCGTATGCTGTTCTGCTGCTCTTTCTCGATGTTCCCGTTCTCAAGATCATTTGCACCGAGGGCAAGGCCAGGCAGCAGGATATGGTCGCAATATTTGGCAAAACTGAATTTACGCAGATATGTTTTGGCATCGCGCACTATGGCATCGACATCAGCCGCCAGCGCTCGGTGAAAGAAGCGATGGGCTTCATCCACATTTGGCGCATCAGCAAACAGGATGGTGATCGGCTCCAGCGCACTGACGTGCCGGCCAGCGACCACCATACACAAGGTGAGGGGAGTCGACAATAAAAGACCGATTGGCCCCCACATGGCACTCCAGAACAGGGCCGATACCATCACTGCAAGTGGCGACAGTCCGGAACTATGGCCATATACCTTGGGTTCTATCACGTTTGCTGCGATCAGTTCAATCACGCCAAAAATGGCAAGACATAACAGCGGCAGGGTCCAGCCAGGGTCAATGGCCGCAACGAAGAGAGTGATCGCGCCGCCGGCAACGAGTGCCCCCAGATAGGGGACGAAACGCAATACGCCACTGAGTGCGCCAAACAAAACCGCGTGAGGAACGCCGGCAGCCCAAAGCACCAGTCCAACGACAACACCAAAGCCGGCGTTTACCAAAAATTGTGAAAAGAAAAAACGGGACACGCCTTCAGTTGCATCGCCCAGTGCCTTGATGGTTCTGCTGACATCGCCTTTGCCGGTAAGGCGGATCAGGCGATCTCTTAGCGATTCATGGTCAAGCAGGATAAACACCAATAGCACCAATACCAAGCCCGTTTCGCCAACCGGGCCAGAGATCGTCGAAATCAGTCGGGTGACCGTCTCGGTTGTGGTTAACTGTGCCTTGCGTATTTCCACAGGTATAGGCTGAACTTGTCCGCTGACAAGTTTTCTTTCTGCGCTGGACTTTGGTACGGGGGTGGGAGCAGGTGGCGTCACCGCCTTGAGTTCTGCCTCCAGGCGCGCAAACGGTTTCTCGGTCATTTCGCGCACTGCTTCAAGCTTGGAGTGAATGGCTGAACGGTACTGTGGAAGTTCTGTCGTCACCGCCACCAACTGGTAGGTGAGTATCGTGCCTATCCCGGCTACACCTATTCCGGCAATCAGGAGAGCGCCAAATGTTGCCGTCAAACGTCCCATCCCAATACGGCGCATGCCATTGATCAGCGGCGCGATAATCAGGCTAAGGATCAATGCCAGCGCGACTGGTTCCAGCACTTCACGGCCAAAATGCAAAAGCGCGAGTACACAGGTCACAGTGACAATTGAACTGGAAGTAAGCCGGGGAATGGAAGGGAGACTAAGCATGTAGGGTCCGAAAGTAGTCAGGACGAAGGCGTATTAATAGGAAGCATGGATTATACGAAACATCGCACGTATTTTCTGTCCTATTTTTCTTGCAGAAAAATTCGGCACTCCGGCGCAGATATCAAGGCGTTTTATTCAAACGGAATGATCAGGTTCTTGCAGGTTTAATCGCCCGTAATTTGTCGCAAATGGACGACTGACCCGGCAATCAACGCACACACGGCTTGCAAAGCTTGCAAAGGTTGCGCTTTGCAACTATATTAATCATTAATTGGTTGTAAATCGCAACTAATTTTCGCTTGATGTGGGGAAAAACACAAGATATGAGATCATCAATGGACCTTAACGATGCTTCAAGCCATTCCCGGGAAACCACAATTCTGGAACTACGCGAATTTTCGCGCAAGCTCGTGCGTGAACTCGGCTTTATGCGACCCACCCTGGCCGATAGCGATCTTGCGCCTTCTGCGGTACACGCTATTCTTGAAATTGGTACCCGGCCGGGTATGAATGCCAAGGCCTTAGGCCACATCCTGCGACTGGATAAATCGAACACCAGTCGACAGGTAGGCAAGCTGGAAAACAGCGGGCTGGTCGAGCGCAGAACAGCAAGCGAAGATGCCCGTTCATCAAATCTGTATTTGACGAGTGAGGGCCAAAAGATCCGTAAAAAAATCGATCGCTACGCAAGCAATCAGGTGTCCGGTGCGCTGAGCCGCATAACGCCATCCGATCAGCAAGAACTGGTGCGTACGCTTGCCTTGTATGCCGATGCGCTTGCGCAAAACAACATGGTGGATACCGATACGGACAGTCCTGCGGGCATGTCCATTCTTGAAGCTTACCAGCCGGGCTGCATTGGCGATATTGCCGGTTTGCATGCCCGTTTCTACTCCGCACATTGGCATTTCGGCGCATTCTTTGAACAAAAAGTGGCAACGGAACTGGCCAGTTTCGCAGGCAGCTTGCCCGCAGACGGCAAGGCACTGTGGACGTATTCAGATAATGGACGTACGCTGGCTTCTATTGCTATCGATGGCGATCATGAAACGGGCATCGCGCATTTGCGATGGTTTATTGTAGATGATTCCTTGCGTGGCTCCGGCATTGGGCGGCAACTCATGGCGCAAGCAATACAATACGTGGATCAGCAATTTGGCGAAACCTATCTCTGGACCTTCAAGGGGCTGGATGCCGCACGCCACTTATATGAATCCTTCGGTTTTCAACTGACCAATGAAGAACCAGGTCAGCAATGGGGAACCAGCGTTACCGAACAAAGGTTCAGTAGAAAGCTACCCCGATCTTACGCTAATGGTGTGGAGTGAAACGTCAACTTTGCAAGCACCGCGTTACAACCGCCACCCGCATTATTCCACCATTTGTTGCTTGAAGGCTTGAAGCTTAGACTCTTGCTGCTGGGGGAGCGAACTCTTCTTGAGACTTTCCAGCATTCGCTGGAACTCTGAGGATTGACGTAAAACATCACGGCCAGCCGATTGTAATTGCTCCACATAGTCGGGCGCGATAGTAAAAGCGGTAGGCACCTGCAACAGCGAGCGACGTTGGCGACGGTCTTTGATATCTCGCAGACTGACGCTGATGACGTGCATTTCTGCATCGGCGGCAAAAGGGCTGTCCTTTTTACCGCGATGTTCGACGATTTCACGGTTCCAGCGTGTGACATCATCATTGAGCATGGCCAAGGTGACCTGGGAATCACGAGAACCAACCCCAAACAAAAGCGCATCAGCGACTTGCCCCGTTGTCGGTACCTTGTCGTTCTGATCGATTCTTTCTGCCAGATCACGCTCTGAATTAATCGAGATCAACACCACACGTCGTATAGAACCCGGTGCTGCCCCGCGAAAATTGGCCTGCACTGATCCATCGGCGATTGCCCTGTCCAGCAGCATCCTGACACCCAGATTATCTGTCAGACCACCATCCACCAGATGCAGGTAAGGGCGCTCAGCGGCATTTTTATAACTGTCTTCAGTTGCTTTGATGATGCGGGATCTATAATTGTCTTCACCCAGATTGCCCTTGCTGATTCTGGCAGCGTCTGGCCGGTTTGGACAATCGTGGGCGTAATTGCGCAGCGTGAGTGGCGTCAAAACGATTGGTACGGCCGACGATGCTGCTGCTGCAAAAGACAAAGGCACACTGTCCAGATCAGAGCAGATCAGGGCGAACTGATCTGCCGTAAATTCGAATGGCGCACCGGTGGTCAGGTCAGTGGCAGTGACCACAAGTTCAGGCGCACGCGGGTTTTTTTGTAAATCACCAAACGTCATGCCACGATAAAGTCTGTTCAACTGCTCGCTTAACACCTGGCTACGACCATACCAGGGAGAGCGCAGTCTATACATTTGTTTAGGCGAAAACGTGTTTTGTATCAGACTGCCTTCAAAATTGGACAGCAAAAATTCGGATTCAAAACGACTGAACGTATCTTCGCCAAAGGCAGCGTAATACGCCGCCAGGATACTACCGCCAGACACACCGCTGATCATGCCAACTTTGTCGAGTATCGTCGTCGACTCACCCTCCCAGGTGAACCTGGTGTCTTTCAACTCACGCAGCACGCCCAAACCAAACGCCGCCGCACGTGCACCGCCACCCGACATGGTGACAGCCACCACGATGGATTGGGGTTTTGACGGCTTGCTTTGAACGGCATTGGCTGGGGTCGCCCTGGCAATTTCATTTTGCCAGGGATGAAATGTCGAGCAGGCACTTAACAGCGTTGCCAGGCCAAGCACCGCACAGCGTTTCATGTTTAAAAATAATCTCATCTTTATTCGTTTAATTCGCTCAATTCATTAAATCGTACCACCCAGTTTGGCAGTATTTGCGGTATTTGCGGTATTTGATTGTGCGGGCGTAAAATCAGCACACCAAGACCTTGCAGTACCTTACCGCACCGTTGCACGCATATCCATATCAACATCGGCAAGTACCAGCTTTGCCAAGAGAGCAGGGTACAAAGATATAAGATTATATAAAGTTTTTTGCAATTTACACCGTTAACGACGTTGGATGTATAAATAACGAGAGATCAACATGGCAGAGTCAGTTTCATTTGACCTTAGAAACGTAGTTAATCGCGTAGTCAATCAAAGTGAGGGTGCAAGTACTGGAACAAATAGTGCAGATGTCGGCTCGCAGATTGAAGCCTTGAAGAAAAAACTCATTTCGCTGCAAAAAGACTTTAAGGAAGCAGTCAGCGAGCAAAGCAAGGAAGGCCAGGCAAAAGCCAAGCTGATTCAAATGCAGATACAAGTCACCCAGGCCAGAATGGAGCAGCTAATCGCCCAACAGGCACAGCAAGCCCAGCGCGCATTGGAATCAAACAAGACCGGGAAGCAGGGCGCTTCTGCTGATACACAGATCAGTCATGTAAAAAAAGCAGTGGACCCCGTCTTGGGTGGTAATGTGGATGCGTTCGTGTGACACCTGCGGTCGCTGAAGTATACAATGGGGCATTCAGCTATTTGGACATGCTAATGAAGATAAGATTCCTCACCGCTTTATTGTTTGCACTAAGCGTCAACGCAAATGCCAGTGATGCGCCCCAGGCTACAGTCGTCAAACCACTTGAAACCATTGCCGCCCTGGACGTTCCGCGCTATATGGGCACCTGGTACGAAATCGCGAAATTCGACAATCGCTTTCAAAAGAGATGCACCAGTTTTACCACTGCAAGCTACTCTGCGATGCCTGATGGCAAAGTGCAGGTTATCAATCGCTGTCGGGCCGAAAATGGAGACCTGGTAGAGGCTATCGGCGTGGCCCGCCAGATAGGTGCAGCAGATTCGCCCAAGTTAAAAGTACGTTTTGCCCCGGCCATCTTGTCCTTCCTTCCCATGGTTTGGGGCGATTATTGGGTCATCGACATCGACCAAAGTTACCAACTGGCCGCCGTCAGCGAAGGCACTCGCGAGTATCTCTGGATATTGTCACGCACAAAAAAAGTTGATCAGGCAAAGTACGACGCCTTAATAGCCCGCCTGACAGCCCAGGGGCTTGATGTGAGCAAGCTGGTTTTGACTAGACAGGATTATTAGCAGTCAATTCAGGCGCATTACTGTATTACACCGCTTGCTAAGGCTCCTCTTTAGCTACGACGCGCCCTGCACGGCATCCCGAATCACCTTGCTCACACTCATCCTTATTCATCATCGGTTAATTGAGGGCAACCCCGGCACTTCGCGACCGACTTAAAAAACAGCTGATTAGCACGGAACTCCGTTGCAACTGGTAGAAATGCCGGAATGCATTTACAGGATCAGATTTAATCTGGAATTAATTAACTTTACGGCAATAATTTCTGGATATACTGGGATTTTAAATCTATAGCTATCTAAAATGCAAAAAAAGAAATTTCTGTTTTGATACTTATTGTTTTTAAAAAAAGTCCAGCTATATTGAAAGCATGTAACTTTATATAAGCATTTATTCACAAAGCAACGTGATGAAGTATGTCAGGAGTTTGGATGGAAACGCCAAATACGCGTCCGAGAATATTAATCGTAGATGACGAAGTGCTGCACATGAGTGCGCTGAGTGATTTATTACGCGATCAAGATTACGACACCGCCGGTTTTGTCTCTGGTTCGGAAGCATTGATTCAAATGCGGGAAACGACATTTGATCTCCTGCTGACAGATTTAATGATGCCCGAGTTCGACGGCATTGAAATGGTGAAAGCGGCTCGTCTTATTGACTCCGACCTGGCATGCATTATCATGACCGGGGAGGGGACGATAGCATCTGCGGTGGAAGCAATGAAAGTGGGCGCATTTGATTACATTATTAAACCATTCAAAATTTCTGTACTTCTCCCTGTACTTGCCAGGGCGTTGGAGGCGCGGAAGTTGCGAATGGAAAACGTCAATCTCGAACGCCTCTTACATGCTCATGTTGCCGAACTTGCTGTCTTGAACAAAGATCTTGAATTGGCTAAAACGCATGCAGATATTGCGAATCGGGCGAAATCTACCTTCTTGTCCAACATGAGCCATGAATTGCGTACGCCACTTAACGCCATCCTTGGCTTCGCGCAAATATTAACGTCTGAGACCTTATCAACAACACTGGATGAAAAAAGAGAATTTGCACAGCACATAGAAGAAGCAGGGATTCACTTGCTTACTTTAATCAACGAAATACTCGATTTGGCGAAAGTGGAATCTGGTTCAATGAGTTTATCACTTGAACCGGTTGCACTTGAAGATGTATTTGCTGAATGCAGTACGATGATCGAACCTTTGTCAAAAAAACGTACTATTGGTGTTGAATTCAAACCCGTTCATGACTTGCATGTTTTTGCTGATCGGATACGTTTGAAACAGATATTGATTAATCTGCTGTCAAATGCAATTAAATATAACCGGCCAGATGGCATGGTTACAGTGAATTGCGAAATAACCGACGGAAAACAATTGCGCATTTATGTTCAAGATACCGGTATCGGGCTCACTGCGGCACAACTCGAAACTATTTTTCAACCATTCAATCGCCTGGGGCGTGAAGTTTTTGACGAAGAAGGTACAGGAATTGGCCTGGCATTAGTAAAACACCTGGCTGATGCAATGCATGGAAAAATCGGTATTGCCAGTGAAATAGGAGTAGGCAGTACTTTTTGGATAGAACTGCCCATGAGTGATTCTTCGATGCCAACTTTAGTGTGTAATTCGGTCGAAGGAACGGCGCCCAGTTCGTTTAATGACTCTCTTGTAAAGGGAGAAAAAACCATCCTTTACATAGAAGATAATCCGACGAACCTCAGATTGGTCAAAGAGCTTATGCGATTTCGTCCAGATTTCAGTTTCCTGTCTGCCACGGATGGATTTTCAGGAATAGAATTGGCTCGCTTGCATTCACCTCAAATTATTTTGATGGATATTAATTTACCCGGCATCGACGGAATTGAAGCACGGCAAATTCTCAGTGAGGATTTAAGAACGGCACATATTCCGGTTATCGCTCTTACGGCAAATGCGATGCCCTCTGATATAGAAAGGGGGATAGCTTCGGGTTTCTTTCGTTACATTACCAAACCCATCGATATCAATAAATTCACTGAAGCCATAGACGCGGCCCTGAAACTGAATTGAAGCGATAGTTTTTAACGAATCCATTCAGTCAGCATGTATTTGATACTTGAATTTACGTGCCATGAAAATTTGCTGCGTAGTCTTGAAGTCACTTTTATGAAAGTGGGGAAAAGATGAAGCATTTTTCTAACGAAAATATTGACAACATTGCGCGTATAGACCGTTGGCAAAAAGGTAGACAAAAAGCATTCAAGGCAATTCCCTCAACAGGAAAAACGTTTAAATATCTTGGTAAGGAATTTCTGCTCTATCCGGGCACATTTTGGCCATTTGTTGATAGTCAGCCGCTTGTCCGGAATTTTCGAATTAAGCCCGAAGACAGCGTGTTGGATATTGGTACGGGTTCAGGTGTTATTGCTATTTTCGCCTGTTATCAAGGTGCAAGCAAGGTATTGGCAGTAGACATCAATCCGTCCGCCATCAAGAGCGCAAAGCACAATGCAAAATTGCATGGATTTGACAAAATAATGCAAGTCAAAAACTCAGATCTTTTTCAAAAAATTAAAGATATTCAATTTGATGTAATTACAGCGAATCTTCCTTTCAGGAATAAATTTGCACATGATGTCGTAGCGCAATCTCAATGGGATACAGATTTCAAAACGAATGCTCGCTTTTTTGAAGAGGTCGGTCACTATTTGAAACCAAACGGACGAATTTATTTTGCGCAATCCAATTTTGGGGGCGTCCAAGAAATGAAAGTCCTGGCAAAGGCAGCGGGGTTTTCTGTTCGTGCAATAGGTAGTGCTGCGGCAGACCAAGAAGAAACGAAGAAATTTTTTGCATTTGTTATGAAAAGGATTGCAGCCAGAAAACCTACATGATAAAGACTATTCGAGCAGTCAATGAGTTGCGCAACGTGACGCACTCAAGCCTTAATTTGCAGGTCCGAAAGGTGGCGGTGATTTTAACCTCACCCAGGTCCGGTTCTACCTTATTGAAAAGCGTACTGGCATCTCATCCAGATATCGCTACCCTAGATGGAGAAATTACTCCATTTTTGACTCTTACAAATAATGGTTTTGGCTTCAATTCAGATAGTGATGCTATCAATAGTTTTTCAAATTTAGATACATTGGCTGATAATACACTTGATGACTTGACCGTGGCTGCAAAGGAGATACCGGATTCAGGATTTTTAAGAAAAAAATGGGAAAAACGTTTGTTATTGCAATTCCCGAGTTTATTTTCCGATTCTCAGCAGCATCTTGATTTAATGGACTCTCTGGATGAGGCGTTGGATGAATTTAAGGCCGGCAGCGGCAAAGACGAATTCGCTCTGCAAGAGATAATGCTCACCAAAGTATTCCGGCGTACGCCATGGAGAATGGCATATTATGATGGTCGAAAAGATACAGCGGGCGCGGTTTGTTTTAATGAAAAAATAAAATTGGAAGAACCACCATTCGTATTGCCAGGACTGTATCGACGACAGTTTACCGGGCAGGATGCTCTAGAAAAGACCTTGCTATTCAAATCCCCTCCGGATGTCTATCGTGTTGGCATGTACGAGCAACTTTTCCCTAATGCAAAAATAAAGTACATACATTTAACAAGAGGATATGCACAGTCCGTGAATGGCTTGATGGATGGCTGGTTGTCTCCAATAGGGTTCTTTTCGCTGGACTGTAGCCAAGTCGACGTGCAACTGGCGATCGAGGGCTATTCAAACGTGGTCGATTTTGGTGAAAAATGGTGGAAATTTGACTTGCCACCAAACTGGAAAGAATTTACCAGAGCACGCTTAGAAAATGTTTGCCTCAATCAATGGCTGTCGGCACACCAGACAGTTCTTGACAGCGGAGTAAAAACACTACGCGTAACTTTTGAAGAATTTTTATTGCGACCAATCGACGTAATAATAAAAATCACTGAATATCTTGGCCTCAGTAAAATGCAATCACTGCCAGAATTTCGACCCATGATGGCAACGGAAACACCCAAATTAAAACGATGGGAAAAACGAAAGAATTTGCTGACGAATTTGGGAACAGATCCAAAAGTCATCACAATGATGGCGGCGCTTGATTATTCGATGGCCCCGGAAACATGGATATGAATCACCGCCTCATAATTCCATTTTTAACAGGACAGCGTCGCGACGGTTTATGCCGTATTCGTGACATAGATGGCGATGTGTGGGACATATTGGATGTGCCTGATTTTTCTGAAACAGATATTGGCGATGCAAATGAAAAACTGCACAGAATGGGAATAATTTACCGACGTCTCTCCGAATCCGTAGAGCGTATCCTTAACCACGGCTTACGGCCTGTCTGTGTTGCGGGTGATTGCATCTCTACACTGGGTGTACTGAGTGGGCTACAACACGGGGGGAAAGAACCGGATCGCATTCTTTGGTTGGATGCGCATGGAGATTTCCACACGTGGGAGACGACACAAACGAAATATCTTGGTGGAATGCCGCTGGCTTTCTTGGTTGGCAAGGGTGACAGAAGAAAAAGGGAGCGGGATTCTGTAGCAGCCTTTACTAACATGGTCGGCGTACGAGCTTATCCGGAAAAAAGAATCGTTTTATCTGATGCACGCGATTTGGATGTTGGCGAACGTGAAGCTGTTCAAAATTCTGGCATCACTGTCTGCAAGCTAGAAGACATTTTCACGTATCTATCGATTGATGAAAGTATTTATCTGCATTTTGACACAGATGTCATTGATGCTGAAGTAGAAATGCCGGCGCTTAAATATCATGTGAAACATGGGCCCGGCTACGCAGACATTGCCCAGCTCTTTCGAATGTTGCGTAATAGAAAAATCGTTGCCATTTCAGTCTCTGCCTGGCATGAGGAAATGGATAAAGATGATAAAACTGCAATTGCTTGCCTAAGTTTATTAAAGGAACTAGAATAAAAAGCAAGTTTCTTTGCCTTAGTGGTAGTTAGAACCGATTGTATGCTCAGCTTCCGCGTCTTTTCAATTTCTCCTCGTTGCAATTAAAGTTGGGTGTTTCTTGTAAATTTGTCTTTTGTTGTATTCGCCTCACTCTTTTGTTTGTTATACGAGTCTCGATAATGTGGAAGAGGAATCGCAATGAGATATGCGACGAGTACAAAAAAAATCCCCCCAGTTTATATCTATGCTACCGCAAGTATTTTGATGGTAATTATTGCGCTCGCGGCTTATATGTTGATGTCGCGTACTCCTGCAAATGATCGCCCCAAAGTTTTCGAACAGATAACGATTGCAACTAATACTGAATATGTAGGAACCTGCTCCATTATTGCGGCCGTAGAGAACGGTTATTTTCTAAATGAGGGCTTGCAGGTCAGGATACAGTCTCACTCAAGCGGTAAGGCCGCAATGGAAGCTGTCATGCAAGGACAGGCCCATTTGGGAACGGTTGCCGACATTCCAATTATGTTTGCAGGCCTTGATAACCGGCCAATATTAGTTATTGCCACCATATTCAAGGCAGAGAAAGATCATGGTATCGTCGGCAGGAAGGATCGGGGGGTAACAACACCGGTTAGTCTTAAGGGTAAACATATCGGAGTGACACAAGGCACTTCTGCACATTTTACGCTGGATGCATTCCTTAACAGACAAAAATTGAATCCTGACGACGTGACCAAGCACAACTATAAACCTGAAGAACTGGGCAAAGCACTGGAAAAGGGAGAAGTTGATGCGGTAGCGGGTTGGGAGCCATTTCTAGGCAATATTCTGACGCAATTAGGTAGCAACGGCATCGCCTTTAACGGACAAGACGTGTATGAAAGCCTATATGCCGTTGTGGGCGTAAGGGATTATGTAAGCAAACATTCTGAAACAATTAAAAAAACATTGCGGGCCTTGGCCCTGGGTGGACGTTTTTGTAATCAGATGCCCGAAGCGGCCCGAAAACTGGTGGATGGCATGATAAAAACTGACACCAAGAATCTGGCAGACGCATGGCCATCCTATCGATTTGACCTCGCTCTTGACCAGGGCTTACTTCTCGCATTGGAAGATGAAGCGAGATGGGCTATCAAAAATAAGCTAACAAATAAAACGGCAACTCCTAATTATCTTGATTACATTTATCTAGATGGTTTGGAGGCAGTAAAACCGTCATCAGTTACCATTATTCATTGAGAAATAAAGTGAAAATTTCAACTCGACTGAAATTCGCCGAACTATTTTCTCTTGCAGTAGTTGCAGCAATTGTCGTCGTTTTGTTATCGACAAACTTGCAGATGCGTCGTGAAATTGCAAAAAATGAAATTGCTGGAGAACTTTTGCAAGCGGTTACTTCGCTTCGATATCTGACTTTGGAATATGCCTTGCTCCATGAGGAACGCACCATAGCACAGTGGAAAATGAGAAATGCCTCATTGAAAAAACGTCTTTTATCAATAGAGGAGTTTACTGAGCCTGAGGGAAAGAGCGTTATAAAAGGATTGATATATACCAATGAAAATCTTGAAAAATTATTTGCCTTATTAATTGCCAATCGTTCAGAGCTGGAGAATGACAGCAATAAAAGTGACATGCTGAAAGAGCTCGAATCCAGACTGTTGGGGCAAATTTCCAATAAGGCACAGGGTATGATCTCTGATGCTATAAATCTATCCGAACAAAGCAGGACTGGTGCTTTAGACGCACAACGACAATCATTTAATGGAGTAATTCTGTTTGGAGGTATGGTGATACTCGTTGTCACCTTCACTATCTACCTGACGCTGAGAAGCGTAACCAAACCACTTGAAAAATTGCGCCAAGGCACAGCTATTGTTGGGGGAGGGGATTTGGAGTTTTCACTCAATATCCAGACGCAGGATGAAATTGGTGATCTTGCTCGTGCGTTCGATGGCATGACAGAAAAATTGAAATTGACCACAGTTTCGCGCGACAAACTCGCAGACATCAATAATTCGTTGCAGACAGAAATTATTGAGCGACAGCAAGTAGAAAAGAAAGCGCAGGCGCAACTTAGTCGTTTAAATCTCTTACATCAAATTACCCGGTCTATCGGTGAGCGCCAGGATTTGCGTAGTATCTTTCAAGTAGTTATTCGTAGTCTTGAAGAACATTTACCCGTCGATTTCAGTTGCATCTGTCTCTACGACCAACAAAAAAATATACTTCTGGTTGCCAGTATTGGCCTGCACAGCGAAATGTTGGCGCAAGAACTGGCCATGACTGTCAATAGCGAGATCGCTATTGACGAAAATGGTTTGTCTCGTTGCGTACGTGGGCATTTGGTTTATGAAGCCGACATCAGTAATGTTGCTTTTTCTTTCCCTCAGCGTTTGCTTAAAGCTGGCTTGAACGCATTAGTGATGGCTCCATTAAGAGCGGAAAGTGTGGTATTCGGCGTGCTCGTTGTTGCAAAAAATCAGGCATTTAGTTTTAACAGTGGTGAATGTGAATTTTTGCAGCAGTTAAGTGAACATGTCGCTCTGGCGGCTAATCAAGCTCAATTATATGGATCATTGCAGCAGGCTTACGATGATCTGCGGCAAACACAGCAATCAGTAATGCAGCAGGAACGATTGCGTGCATTGGGGCAAATGGCGAGTGGCATTGCGCATGATATTAATAATGCAATTTCCCCGGTGACACTGTATACCGAATCTTTACTTGAAACGGAAAAAAATCTTAGTGAAAAAGGACGAGGTTACCTGGAAATAATTTCTCGGGCGATCGATGATGTCGCCGCCACGGTCGCCAGGATGAGGGAATTTTATCGGCAGCGCCCACCTCAACTTAATTTAATGCCAGTGGAAGTAAATAAATTAGTGCAACAAGTAATTGATCTGACGCGCGCAAGATGGAGCGATATGCCACAGCAACGCGGGATAGTGATTGAATTACGAACCGAACTGGCCAATGATTTACCTGACATTATGGGCGTTAATGGTGAAATCAGGGAAGCGCTGACGAATATCATATTCAATGCAGTAGATGCCATGCCGAATGGAGGCATCTTAACACTGAGAACGAGACTGGTAGAGCACTCGCATTTGTCAACTGACGACATGAAAGTAATGCGGGTCTTGATAGAGGTTAGCGATAGTGGCGTAGGTATGGGCGAGGATACCAGACGTCGATGCCTGGAACCTTTCTTTACAACCAAAGGCGAGCGCGGTACCGGTTTAGGGTTGGCAATGGTATATGGAATGATAGAAAGGCATAGCGCTGATATTGAGATTGACACTGAGCTCAATAAAGGAACAACGATGCGCTTGAGTTTTCTGGTACCGACAGCAATTAAAGAAGTGTCGCAAGCTGTAACGTCACGTGCTATTCCCACTCACAAGCGTATGCTTGTGGTAGACGACGACCCTATGGTCCTTAAATCTGTAAGGGATATTTTGGAAATAGATGGTCACAGTGTTGTTGCTGTTAACGGCGGTCAACTTGGAATTGATACATTTCGTGAGGCACAAGAAAGAGGTGAGTCATTCGCTGTCGTCATCACTGATTTGGGAATGCCTTACGTTGATGGTCGCAAAGTCGCCAGCTCAATCAAGAAAATGTCACCCATGACACCGATTATTATGTTGACCGGCTGGGGACAACGACTGGTTGATGATGGAGACGAGCCGACGCACGTAAATTGCGTGCTCAGCAAGCCACCTAAATTATCTGAGTTGCGAGAGGCTTTAAGAAAAATATTGTGACAGGTGCGCATAGTAAGTGTTGATGACAGTAAGGCATGATGTACCAATTTAATATTGGAGGTATTATTAAATTAATTTTCTTGCAATCATCGATTGCTTCGACGTTTGCTAGTAGTTCATGAAAGGAACATGAATGGCTACTATATTGATCGTAGATGATCACGCGTTAAATCGACAATTTTTGGCTGCATTGCTCAATTTTCAGCATCACAAATTGTTATTGGCGTCAGATGGTTTGGAAGGTTTGAAATTAGCTTTACAAGAACATCCTGATTTGGTTATTTCAGATATCTTGATGCCACATATGAACGGCTACGAATTCGTGTTGCGCATTCGTACTGAGCCTTCTATCGCCAACATACCAGTCATTTTCTATACTTCAACCTATAGCACACGTGAAGCGGACGTTATGGCGCGTTCTTGTGGCGTCAAATGGGTACTGGAAAAACCTTCGCCACCGGATTTAATTTTGAAAACCGTGCGCGATGCGCTTGGAACAACGACACCAGTCAAGATTGCTGCTCTACCTCTCAATGCACCCCAGGCAGGAAACCGATTCGGGTCCATCGACCATCAGTTGACCGAATATTTACGTGAATTGGAAAGCAGCAGTCAGTTAATTTCCAAAATAGCGGAAGATACAAATTCACAGCTTCCTCAGAACGACGAAGTAAAAGAAACAAATAAAAGATTGTCGCAGTCACTTGCTGATCTACAAGCGGTAAGCCTGAGGCTAACGGCGTTGATCGATATGGGTATTGAATTGAATTCTGAAAGGGATCCGATTCGCTTGTTGGAAAGTGGCTGCCGTGTTGCTCGCCATGTCTGTGTCGCAAAATACGCTGTTGCAGGCATAGTCCATTCTGATTATGAAACAATATTGAATTCTTGTGTAAGAGGATTAGAACCCAAGTTCAGTGAATATTTCTTTTCGCTCCCAATTGCTACGGGAGTGCTTGGAAAACTGTTGAGACAAAAAAATCCCGTGCGTTTTGAAAACCCTGGCGGGAATCCAGAGAGAGTGGGATTGCCGGTTGATCATCCGCCCGTTCATTCATTTCTTGGTGTGCCGATTGCCAGTTCAAAACGCTGCTACGGCTGGATTTATCTCGTTGATAAATTTGATGCCAATGAATTCAATGAAATTGATGAACAAACAGTGATGACAGTCGCCACCCAATTGGCAATTGCTTATGAAAACCTGGATTTGTTTGAAGTAGTTCAAGAGCATGCAAATCGCCTGGAAATTGATCTTGCTGAACGCAAACGAATTGCAGATCAACTATACGAAAGCGAGACTCGCTTTCGTCAATTGGCCGAGAACATCGATGAAGTTTTTTTTCTGATCGATCCGGTAAATGTAGTTGTTTTGTACATTAGTCCAGCATATGAAAAAATCTG
Source organism: Undibacterium sp. Ji49W (assembly GCF_049340205.1). NCBI lineage: Bacteria > Pseudomonadati > Pseudomonadota > Betaproteobacteria > Burkholderiales > Oxalobacteraceae > Undibacterium > Undibacterium sp. Ji49W. The sequence continues at coordinate 93,506 of NZ_JBMPOW010000020.1, forward strand.
GGGGCGTAGTTGTTTAAGTTTATATGCCAAACCACAATCCTGGCGAGAATCGATCTATCCCGATGATATGTCGGCCATACAGCTTGCGGAGAAAAATTGGAAATTTCCCTTGCCGGTGACAGCAGATCACAATTTCGATCACCGATACAGAATAATTCGCTCAGATGGAGTTGTGAGGTGGATACACGTTCGTGGTTTTCCAATTCGCAATGACGCTGGGGACATATATAGAATCGCCGGTGTTGCCGAAGATATTACAGCGCAGGAAAATTTGCAAACTTCATTATTGGAGCGTGAGGCTGGTTTGCAAAGAGCGCAGTTAATTGCAAAACTCTCTCATGTTATTACTCAGTCAGATGGTTCGTTTGAAAGTTGGTCGGCTACTTTACCTCAGCTAGTTGGAACAACGAGCGCAGCCCTGCCAACCAATACACGTGATTGGTTAAGTATAATTGAACCAATTGATCGCGAACGCTTTCGTGCCATTTCTGTTGCCGCAGGTAAAAGCAAGCAGCGTCAGGATATTGAATATCGCATCAGGCGTGGTGATGGTGAGTTAATTCATGTGCGACAAGTCATGGAACCTTTACCCGATAAAAACTATCTGGATAGTTCGCTGCGCTGGTTTAATACCATTCAGAACGTGACCGAACAAAAAATACAGCAGCAGAACATCGCTCACTTAAATCGTATTTATGCTGTCTTGAGCGGAATCAATTCTGCCATCGTTCGTATTCGCAACAGAAATGAACTACTACACGAGGCGTGCAGGGTATTGGTCAATCAAGGTGAGTTTTGTGTTGCCTGGGCTAGTGTCCTTGATGCGAATACAAACGACATCATTATGAGCGCATGGTCTGTATGCGAGATTGGTGATTCAAAAAATCCGCTCGTAAAAGCGATAAAGTCAACGATAAATAATGGGGCGGCTAGTGCAGTTTTCAAGGAAAATCGGCCGATAATTTACGACAATATTCAAACAGACTTAGCGCAGTCAGCTCTGAAGACAAAATTCTTGGAAAACGGTTTTAAATCCTTAATCGCATTACCTTTGACCCTTGATAATCAGGTCATCAGTGTGATTGTTGTAGTAGCAGATTCTATTGCTTGTTTTTCCCAAAAAGACACGAGAAAACTATTCGATGAATTAGCTGGCGATTTATCATTTGGTTTGCAATTTATAGAAAAAGAAGAGCGACTCAATTATCTTGCCTATTACGATGCGCTGACCGGGCTACCCAATAGCATGTTGTTTCATGATCGATTAACGCAATTGCTACACGCATCGTTTAATTCGGATGATCTGGTTGCAGTGATTATGATCAATCTCGACCATTTTGCGCAATTTAATGAAGTTCATGGACGACATTCAGGCGATGCAATACTTAAATTGGTTGCCAACCATTTAAGTGCGGGATTAAAAGAACCATATAGTCTTGCGCGTGTTGGCGGAGATATATTTGCTATCGCTTTCGGTGCAATCAAACGGGAGGCCGATGTCATCGCACAGTTAACGCAGCAAATACTGGAACCGCTTGGTCAGACCTTCAAATTGTCACAACATGAAATCCGGCTTTCTATTCGAGCCGGCATTGCTCTTTATCCTGCTGATGGAGAAGATGCAGAGACACTGTATAAACATGCCGAAGTCGCTTTAAAGAAAGCAAAGTCATCAACTGAACAATATCTGTATTACTCCCGGAAGATGAATGAGGCAATTGCTGAACGAATCGCTTTGGAAAACGCATTAAAGGAGGCCCTGGAAAATGGGCAATTTGAAATATATTATCAACCCCGTGTTGATTTACGTATTGGCAGTATCGTCAGTGCGGAAGCTTTAATTCGATGGCATCACCCTGTACGCGGTCAAATTTCCCCCATAGAGTTTATTCCTCTTGCAGAAGATACCGGGCAGATTGTCGCTATCGGTGAATGGGTTATCGATACGGTATCTGCTCAGCAAGCGCTGTGGCGCCAGGAGAAAATTGAAATAGTTCCGGTAGCAATCAATTTATCGGCAGTTCAGTTTAAAAAAGGGAAAATATTACAGACCGTACGTGACATCGTTGCAAAATATGAATTACCTCAAGAATATATCGAATTTGAATTAACTGAATCTGTGGTAATGGATGAACCCATAGATGCGATTAGCAATTTGCAAGAGTTGAAGGATCTAGGTTCCAAATTATCGCTGGATGATTTTGGTACCGGGTACTCGTCATTGGCGTATTTAAAACGATTCCCATTTGATTTTATTAAAATTGACAGGGCCTTTATTACTGATGTGTGTAATTCTCCGGAGGACGCTGCCATAGCAAAAGCCATCATTGCAATGGCACACAGTTTAGGGCTTCGTGTTGTAGCGGAAGGAGTTGAAACCATGGAACAATTGCAGTTTTTGTTGGATCACCATTGTGATGAACTTCAAGGCTATTATTTTAGTCCGCCAGTACCTGCAAAAAAATTCCTGGCCATGCTGGTTGAAGGAAAACGTTTGACCACAACCTTGCAGAAAAAAAATGCCTGATGTTGTCAGGCGTTTCAAAAAGACATTCCTGAGACACGTCCGCGACGTGAACTATTTGACGGTGGATTTGTACATTTGACGAGTAGGGGAGTAGTAGACACCGGATTTTGCGCATATGTCAGACATCCGGTCTATGTCTGTAAAAATCTTGCCTGGTGGATATTTGCGGAAGGTGCGGCCTATCGAGGCGCGATGTAGGCAAGCTTACTTGTAACGGGCTATTTCTGAGGTACGGCATATGGTTCGTACGGACTCGAAATACTTGACATATATGAAAGATGCGCCTTATCGTTTCATATCCCAAAGTGATATAACCATGTCAAATGTTTAGTGTTCGGCTTCTCTTGATTTTTGCTTTATTCCTTCCGTTGATAGGCAATGCTCACATAACAGCTTGTGTAGATACGGATGGCAAGAAGACGTACACCGACGGTGAGTGTCCAGGAACCACAGTTGCCAGAATTGTTCGCGATCCTGCCCAGCCGCCGCAAATTAAACCGTTAAGTCCGGCACCAGCACCGGTTTCTGTTCCGGGTCCGCATCAAAATTCAATCTACGTGAGCAAAATTCAGCACCTTTTGCAGCCATTTTAAAACACTCCTAATTTTCGCATAATTTATATTATGTCAAATCGCAGGCTGTATTGAAATAGGCACTGTTTCTGCCTCTTTTCAAAAAATCACCCTTCTGACGGGCCGAAATTGATTTGACACACATACGGAATTGATTTGATATTTCCGCTATTGATTCTATATAAAACAAAGGCCGCAAAAATTGCAGCCTCTTTTTCTAACTATCCGTGGTGCTCGTGGCGCTCTGTTCTTACTGGCACTCGATGGCACTCGATCCTATAGCCTTAACTGAACATTTCAGGGAAGTTCTGTTGGAACACTTCAAGGCTTCTTCCTTGCATTTCGGTCTTGATCTTTGGTTTCTTATCTTCGCTCTTAGGCGGATTAAGAGTTCCATTGCTAAGTGCCGCTGTGAATTCAGGGACAGTTTTCCCAGTCATACGCGCCAAGTTCAGAATATCTTTGTCCGTTAAAGATGCAACCTGTAACAGGTTTTCTTGGGTCAAAGCTACGCTACTGAGGTCAGTTAGTTGAGGTAATGCCGGTGTATTAGTTAATGCAATACTAACAAGAGATTGCACTTCATAGGTATCTTTTGTATAGGTAAATACCGGCGAGATAAACCTATACTCGTTCGTCACGATCATGGCTTTTGCTGCTGCTGTCCATTCTGCGGCTTGGACGTACAAGCCATCCGGTTTCCATGCAAGGGTGTTAAACCACCCTGCTGCTGGCGATTGCTGGCCGGACAGGCTCTGATGTTCGTAATCAATCAAGTAGTCCTGATTACGGCTAACAGCTTCTGCCACAAGGCGCTGGCCTGTGGCTTCGCTCAAGTTCCAGTATTGGTCCTGTCCAGGTCTGCCATCGACAGCTTTAAAGCGGCCAGCAGGCAGAATACGAAATTCTTTGCTAAGCGTAAGCGGCTGTGTCAGTGCCGACGCGCACATGGTTAAATGAGTCATTGCGTGTCCCCGTTAAACACTGAGTGAGCTAATTTGACTATCAATAGCGCTACGCTGACTAACAAGGTCACTGAGGCGCGTGTCAATGCGCTCAATTTCTAATGTTCGCTCGGCAATTGGCGTGCCTATCTTGTTTAAATCTTTGTCTTCATGGCTTATCTGCATTGCGTCAAAATACGCGCCAATTTTGGCCTTGATAAGATCACCAAAGAAGAATAGCAAGGGTACATCTGTCGTTTCAAATAATCCCACGTCTGGAATGACCAACTTTGGATGCGACATAGGGAACACTTTTCGCAAAGTATCCCCTGTACTTAAATCAGTTGCTTCGTCGTAATTCAACGCTGCCGGGGATTTTTGAATGGTATAGGGGTCACGATTTGGGTAGAGGAACTGGCGCAAGTTGCGTACCCATTGGCCATCCTGTAAGAATAATGACGCTCTCGCATCTACATAGTCCATCAGCGCTCGTTTTACATCAGATATTGGCACCGGCTGCGCTTTCAGTTCTTTTTTCTTTTGAGTCAACGCGCTTTCTTCTGCAATGATGGCTTCGCGCTGTTCACGCAGGGCGGCAAGAGAGTTTTTAACTATTTCGACTGCCGCGAGCGAGTCGCTTATATCGTTTTGTTTCATGTGAATTCCTAGATAGAGTAATTTGGGTTTAGTGCACAGCACTCATGTCGGTTGTCTTCAAGACTTCCCAAACACGGCGATCTGACAAATCAAAGTCACTGGCAATTTCATTGACCGATTGGCCTTTGTTATATGCTTCAACAATGCGACGATTACGAAGCATTCTTCTATATTCCTGGTCACGTGGAATGTAGATTCGTTCGCCGCCAAAATGAGACATCAGCTTGTCTGTGGCTTCGCTGCCGATTGCCTGGCTAAAAAGAGCGATTGTCTTTTCGCCTCTGCCATTACCGCCTTTAGGAATGTCAAACGTACATCCGGCCAAATTCCTGGTCTGCATCAGCTTGAATGCAGCGTCTGTGCCGATTACGTTAATAAGCAACGCCCTTGTTTCATGTCGATTGCAAGTCATCATTCCCCCTTTAATCCTATTACGTAGTCGATGGGAGAATTGTCCCTGATAGCGATCAGTGACATAATTAGAAGTGCTTCAGTAGGGATGGGGCTGGTGGCGTTAAATCGTATCAATTCAAATTAGTGCGATGAATCTAGACGTTTTTCGTAATAAATTCACTCAAAGATAAACCACTTGCTATAACATCATCTAAATAGAGAACGCGACCACCATTTTTTGCGGCATCAGATATCGGACCTGCTTTTTTATCAGCGGTTATTACCACGGAGCTTAACGATGCGACTGCGACAGAAACATCTGCCTCATTCTTTGCTAAGCCAGTTGGTCGTCGTGATTTAGCATTCATAAAACGCTTGGTTTCTTCACGCTCTCTCCATGCACGCTCTTGTTCAGACTCGAAAGTGCCTTGGCCAAAACCAGCATATATTACTGGTCCGCCTGTTGCGCTCGCTTCAGCGAAGCCAAAAATCGCTGAAGTAATAACGTTGCTAGCTTGTATGCTGCGTCCGATATATTCTTTAAGTGCTTGTTTGTCCGAGGAGTCTTTGCCGAAATTTGGGATTTCTTCAATCTCAATTTCCACTTCTCTTGTTTGATACAATGAAAAAAATTCAGGTGGCAACTCATCCACGAGGCAAATCTTGGAATTGAATAAATAATTCCAAACATTGGCATCTAAGGTTACGGATATGGTCATGGTAAGAAAGCCTTGGTATTTCATCTGAAGTTTAGTGTGACTGACATTTGTCACTAAATCAAAGGATATAGCTGTGCAGTCAGCACATGAGGTAGTAAAATCTCTCCGTGTGTAGCACTCATAGACGGCATCGTCTGGGACGTAATGGTTAAGGAAAGTAAACATTAGCCCGCCGTTGCTACACATTCCCCCTACTCATTCGTTTGCCTGCCTCAACAGAATATCAATAGCAAGCGCGTTAAACCCCCGTTAAAAACTGCCGAAATCTTGCGGACATGGAAAGTTACCAGCAGAGAATAAAAACGCCTTGTAGCGCGTTTAGCCAATTTTGCTGTTAAGCGCGAACTTATCGTTACAGGAAAGCAAAAACCGCTGTTGCCAGCGGTTTTTTTGCGCGTCGTTAATAGCTCTATGGTTTCTGCACAGAGACTAGTCTGAGTGCTGCCCGTGCTGGCCGGATACGATTTACATCAGTCGTATTACTCACAGCGTCTAGCAAATGCCTCAGTTCTGCGATAGCCGCTTCATCGCCAGGCAGTGATGATCGCGGCATTGCCCCCTGTTCGTGCCCGTCTTCCAAATCACGGATGCTTTGATACGCGCCATCAAGAAACTTGGCATTGAGTTCGCACATGCTGCGGCCAAGATGGTGCAGGGCCGCGCCGATTCCATCCAGTACATCTGGGTAGGTTTCTTCGTGGCTGAATCTCAGTAGCTGCCCTATCGCAGCTATACCTGAGCCAAGGTCATGCACATCATTGAACAAGATTTCACATTGGCTTGCTGGTTTCATGATTTCATCTCCTTTTTCCCATTATTTGCTATCCAGTTGTTTAACGCAGCGATCAGCTTACGCATGGCCTCTCGCGTTAAAAACCTTGGATGATCAACTTTGCATACCTTTTTGGCGAAGGCGGTAAACCGTTCGTCATCACATCCAGTCATCCCCAAAGCCTGACATCGGCGATTGGCTACACTCCACTGCACCTTAGTCGGACGGTCATCAGTGATTGTTGCACCTTGCACCGCCTGAATGCGCGGATGATTCAGCGCATTGCAAGCGCGTAAGGTATTGGCAACTGCACTCAATTCGGTCATTGTGCAGTCTTTGGTACTCCTCCTGCCCGTTAAACTTTCCAGCCATGCCCGATAATCAGCATCATCCAGATAGCCCAAACGATGTGCGCCGACATGAATTAATTTAATGTAATCATTTCTGGTTGGCATGGCTTATCCTTTTGATAGAGCAGCTAAGGTATCTGCGCTGATTTCATCAAATGAGCCTAGGGATGCTTTAAATGTGCCAATAAGTTTATGCAGGCCACCGCCTCCCCTGACGAGCTTATGGCAAATCTCCCTCTCTTTTTTGCCGGAAACACCCCATGCGCGAATCAGGTCATCGATATCATCCTCACTGGCACCTTTGATTTCTACTCGCCAAGGACTCATACGTCCAAGAATCTGGAAAGCGTTTTCTTTGTTCAGTCGCCTGTAAATTTCATTGTTGCCGATCAGGGCAACGCCAAAAGCCTTGGCATCCACAAAGCTGCGCAGTGTATTAATCATGGCTATACCGTTGGCGTTCTTGGCATCAGCCATTTGCTGTGCCTCATCAATGACTAGCACCCCTCCCCGCCCCTGTGTTGCACTCATGATGTCGTCAAAAACGCGGCTCTCGCTACGGTTTTCATGGACTGAGCCTATACACTCACGCGAAATCAATTCAAGCAGTGCTTTGGTGGTGCTGTGGGACGGTTTCAGTGTCACTTTCCAGACCGGGCATTCAAAGCCTTCTGCCTTGCGTATTCTGGCAAGGTATTCTTCAACGCCTTCACTTTTGCCGCTGCCGGAAGGAGCAGAAATATCAACGATCACAGAAAATTCACGCGCCCGGCTGATGGCCGCTGTGACCTCACGAATGACGCTAGTTTCAATCCGGCCAGGTTCCCTGCGTCGTTGCGTGGTGCGCTCCTGGTCAATTTCCTGAAAACGTTGTGCCAATGCCGTTTCGATCAGGTTTGCCTGACAATCATCCCCTATCCTTCGTGCCATCCTAAAATGCGTGAAATCCTTCGCCCATGCGCTGATATGCTCAACCTCTAAGCCTGTTTCATTGGCAATGCGCGTAACAGAAAATCCCCTTGATATTTCATCTGCCAGCCGATTTTTTAACGATTCCCAGTGTTCAAATTCCTGCTTGAGCAAGGTTTCGGCTTCTGCCTCTTCCAATTGCCCGTATTTTTCATCTATCCAATTCAGCATGTGCTGTCTGGCGTGATGGTCAGTTGTGCGACCGTTAAATCCGTTGTTTACAGCATTTCTCAATTCGCTTAACATATGGCTCCTAGCGTTAAATAATGCTGCGTAAAGGGATGCGCCCCGTTACGCAGTTTGGTTTTTTGGTGTTTAGCCTGCCTTGAGGTGGGCTAAATCCTTCTCCAGCTTCCTCTTCCTCAATTCTTCCAGCCTTGCATTTCTTGCGTCAGTTTCTTTCTGCTCCTCTGCCATTTTGTCGATTTTCTCTAGGTCTTTACGTTGATAAATCTGACCTGTTTTGGTGCTGACAAGTTGGTTTTTGTTGCCTGCCACTGGTTGTAATGCAGACGGCAACTCCTCGACGGTCTGCAATTTGGTGGACGGTGCAATGACGGTATCGGCACCTGAAGCAATCGGCGGCAGGCTCAGTGATGCGCCATTTTCAAGCTGTGGCAAGTCAATTCCTGCTTTTGCCTTCATCGTTTTGATGAAATTGGCACGTGGTTTCAAGTATTCCCCTTTGTCTGCCATGTGTTTTCTGACCAATTCCCCCTCATGGTCATTGAATGGAATGCTGCCTATTGGCGCGGCATCACAAATGAACTCGTCACCGCAGTAAACGGAAATCGACGCGTCTGGATTGCCCCACTCGTAATGCACGTTAAAATGCCGTTCTCGCTTTGCAGGCGGCAAGTTCGATAAGGCTTCATGCCAATACCGACGGGCTAAATAACCCTCAATGGCAAAGCGTATCGTTGCATCTTTCTTATCCAGCTTCAGCGATTTAACGCCCATGCGACAACGGCGAATTTCTGACACTGTGGGCTGGCGAACGGTCGCAACCTTGGCAAGTTCTTCATACACTTGCAATACCGTTTTTCCGTTCATGCCTTGGCCGCGATGACCTCCGAAATCTCCTTTTTCATACTGGGTAATGACCTCGATCAGCTTGGCCGCATAGACATCAATGGAAACGGCGCGGTTTTTATCAAAGTCTTCGGGCTTCGCTAATGGGTTGTGGCCGCAATAAGCCCCTATAAAATCGGGCGCTCTGTCGCAATTGTCGCCAATCACGTTCCACCATGATTCAATAGATTTGCCGCGCCCCTGGCCGGGTTTGGACCATTTCACCTTGACATCCATTGCAGTCAATATGCCTTGCGCTTCCTCAGTGTTATATTTGAAGCGGTAGCGGGTGCGCTGGTGTCCGGTGAATGCCTTATTGGCATATTCGCGGCCATTGTCCAGATTGAAATACTTTGGAACGGCATTTGCTCTGCTCAAGGCTGAACCATAGGCACCAAGTACCGCCTCAGCATCAGGGGCTTGACAAACGCGAATGGACAAAACCCGCCGTGTCCTGACTTCACGAATAGCAATAACAAATGGGCGGTTGATTGTGCCATCTGGCCAGACACACCAAACGTCAGCTTTGCGCCCGTCTGAATCCCACATCTCATGCAGTGCCAATGACGAATAATCACGCTCGGCAGTGGGGAAACTGCGTTCTAGTTGCTCGCGTGTGTTAAACACCCATGCCGGTTCTTCCTTCAATCGCTTTGCAATCGTGTCTTCGTTCGGCAATACCCAGCCCTTACCTACGCCCTCTTTTAACGTTGCACGAATCAGCACTCTTAAGTTACTGGCAGGAGATTTGATTTTTAACGCTAATAAGAACTCGTATGCCGCTGGTGTAAATTCCGCCCTTTTGCGTCCGCCGTGATAATCAGGGCAGAGCAGCGGCTCCCAGTGCTGACGGGGATGTCCCTTGGTGTAGTCAAGGTAACGCCGTAATGTCGCACGAGAAGCCCCATGACTGGATTCGATGGCTTTTTCAGCAAAACCAATGCTAACGCCGGTTTCCAGTAGCTCATGGTAGGCACGCGCGACTAATAAAGCGTTCCTGGCTTTTTCTTTGAAGTTGCTGCCCTTGCGTTCGTAACGCTCCCATAGCTGATTGTATTCATCGTTTGGAAGTGCCGATTTAGGGGCCAACTCAACCACATCGTATGTAGTGGCTTTGTCTAAGATTTCCGCAGCTTTTCGCGCTGCGTAGGCTTTCTGGGCGGCTTTGGGCAAACTAGATAAGGGAATTAGCCAGCCTTCACCGCCGTTGATAGTCTGCTTTTGCGCACCTAGATATTTTCCGGCTGCACAGTGGCGACGTATTTTTTTAACGTGTTCTTCTATTAAATCGGCAACCTGAACCACCGTTAAAATGACAGACAATGTGTCCAACCTTTGTCCGACCGGATTTTCCAATGGTTGGACAGCATTTTTTCTCGACTCGTCAAAAATATGAGTACTTTCAATGGCTTGACCATGGTCGGACACTTTTATTTGATTCACAGCTTGAGTGTCCAACCTTTTCTGTTGAAGGTCGGACATTAAACGGTCGTTTTTCGATTTCATGTGTCCGACCTCAGTCAACAATCTCGCCATGCTTTAAGCCAAGTAATACAGCGGCTTTGTGACTCTTCCCTATTCTCGCTTTGCGCTTTCCTTTAAGGACCCCATACACTACAGATGGGGGTAGATTTCTTTCATGCGCCCACTGAGATATGCTTATTCCCTTAGTGGCAAAATCGCTTAACACTTCTGCGGCTGTCTTTAATGTTGTAGGCTTCATAGACTCCCCTATATAATAGTATCTCGTTTGTGAATATATATCACATTTGTGAATATATACCTCGTTTGTGATAGCGTCAATAGGTATTCAATGAAAAACATCGGCGGTCGATTAAAAGAAGAGCGAGAGCGATTAGGGTTCAGCCAAGCCAAATTTGCATCTGCTTGTGGAGTTGGGAAGACGGCTCAGTTTAACTATGAGTCGAATCTTCGTTGGCCTAGTGGGGAATACCTATACTTGGCAGGTGAATTGGGCGTAGACGTTGGTTATCTTTTATTTTCTGAACGCACAACATCATCGACTGCATACGCTCTTGGGGCGGCAAATGTATTACCGTTCGTCGCCGAAAAAGTGGGCCTAAACATTGATGCTTTGTTATGGATACTTCAAAGAGCGGCAGAATCAGAATCCAAAAATTGGGGCGGGGACGGGCTTCTAATTAAACAAACGGATTTCTTATATTTGGTAGATGAGCTATGTAGTTCAGGCGACTTATTGGCCGATGTTATAACGGCAATTGCAGCAGCTAAACACGAAAATAATATTTCGTTATCTCTCGATAAAAACTACACAGTTACCATGATGCTTTACCGTGCATTCAAGGCAAACGGAAATATAGATAAAGTCATGGTAGAGGATGCAGTTAAATTGGCTGCTTCCTAGATATGGTTTAACGCTTTGATCCCAAGCGGGAAATAGCATGCAAATTGACGCACACGAATAGAATTACGTTGCTTTCCGATTTAGTTGTAGTAGCGCCTTTTGCATGAATATTTCCGATATTGCTTAGAAACCTAGCACAATCAAATCACTATCTTTCATTCCTGTGTCAAAATATGTGCGGAATTTACTAAATCTCTCCATTTAGTTTCAGAGCCAAGATTTTCAGAAAATACCGCGAAAGCCGCGCCGCGCTTAGTTTTCAGCGTTTTCCTTGCCCCTCGCTGAATATCTCAATTCAATCACTCCCCCTCAGTTGAGCCGCTGCCTACACTGGTGACGGGAAATCTTGCAACAGATTGTCCTCTCGACGAATTTCTCCGGATGCCAGCGCAAATCGAAATCGGTTATCTCGAGCATAAATTTGCCCATGACCGTAGGCGATAACGATTCCGTTTATTTGGGCTACAACGTCTGACGTTATGTCGGCAACACCGTCGCGGCCATCAAATACCCCCAACATGCTTTGATTAGCCTTATTCAGGGTCGGCCGGGATTGATGTAAAAATACTCAAATTGCGCTGTAACCGATTGATTTATTGAAGAATTCTCGTTTTATAGTTCATCGGAGGCAGCTGTCGTTGCAGATCGAGCGTGTAATTGCCGTACCGGTTGATGTGCTCGGTTCGATATGGAGCTAGACCGGCCAGGATCTCCTCGTCGATCGGCAGGCCCTCCCCCTGCATCTCCTACGTGACTGAGCCCTGGCTGGCGCCGTGGAAGCCGGAGATCGAACCACGGTCGAAGCAGCAGCTCGCCGCGACCGTGCGCGACGGCAGGATTCAATGGCAGATCTGACGCCAGCTTAGGCTATCAGTGAGATGACTTTCTTTAGAAGCAGTGCTCTTGCCATTTCCATTGCCTGCTCACGTGAAGCAGCAAGAAATAAAGGATAGCCCCAGAACTTGGCAAAAACCACCGCAAACGCTTTGAAGCCAAGACGTTTGGCCGCGTTGGGCTCGATCATGATCATTGCCAGAACCAACTTGCGCAATTGAACCTTGTGCTTTTTCATCCAGAGCGCGGTGCGTTTTTTTTCTTCCGGCGAGTGCTCATGGTCTTCGGCAGGTACGGTATCGGTCAAGATTACAAAGGGCTCCCCGCGCTGCAAATTGGCCTCGAATTCGGCGAAGTCTTTTTGGTGATCATGTCCCGGCTCTTGCGTAAGATTCATCCAGACCAAGGGGAAGTGAGAACTATTGATAGACATGGTTGTTGCCTTTGCTTTTGATGCGACGCCAGGTGACCGCGATGGCGAACACGCCCGGTAACGCGATGAAAAATACTGCCGAGAAAGCAACGTGCCAGCCGTCGCGCAGCCCGTCGGAAATCCCCCCGAGGGTATTGAGAATGACGAGCAGGCTGCCGAGGATCAAGACAACCCAATGGGCCGTACGGGTTCCGATCAATGCGAGAAGCACCGTGACGATCCAGGAACCATAAAACGCGGAAAACATCCACAGTACGCCGGGCTCAAACGTCATCGCCGGTGCCGTTCCCTGCGCTCTCACAAAGTCGTTTACGTAGAAGAATAGCTGGAACGTTACAAACAGCACGGCACCGGCGGCTGTCGTCAACCAGAACATGGCGACCTTGTTTGGGTTGTTCATGACGAAGTCCTGGGCGGGGCTTAGAGGGGGCTGAAGGGGCATAGGGGATTTCTCGATAATCAATGGTTGTATGTCTGCGGATTTCCAACGTGTGAAGCGTTCGCCTGCGGACAAATCAATACCTATAGTTCAGCGTCACCATCACGTTGCGTGGTGCGCCATAACTTATGGTGTCGAAATCGCCCTTCTGTAGCGCGTACTTCTTGTCGAATACGTTGTTGAGGTTGACGGCCACGTTGGTCTTTTTCGTGATGGCGTAATGCCCCATCAGTGATACAAGGGCATAAGAACCTTGTTCCCCGCCCAGCGAACTGGTGCCTGTGTTGGGTGCCTGGTAGAAGCGGCTTTGCCATTTGACACCTCCCCCCAGCGTTAACCGGTTCCACTCTCCGGGCAACTGGTAGGTGGTAAAAAGCTGGGCCGTGGTGCGCGGTATTTGCGAATTCAAGCGGGCGCCATCGCCATCTTGCGCAGTGAAGTGGGCGATACCTCCGTAGGCATTCCAGCCACGCGTCAACTCGCCCTGCAAGTCCAGTTCGATCCCGCGCGACTTCGTCCCATCCGCGCCTTTATAGGCTTGGGCGCCGCCTGGCGTATAGGTTCCGGCCAGCATCTGTGCCGCGTTGTCCAGCTCGGTCTCGAACAAGGCCACTGACGCATTCAGACGCCCTTCCATGTAAGCGCCTTTAAGGCCTACTTCCTTGGTTTTTCCCTTGGATGGCGTGAGTACGTTGCCCCTGCTGTCGCGATAGTCGGTTTGCGGATTGAATATGCCCGTGTAACTGACGTAGGCCGAATAGGTCTTGTCGATGTCGTAGATCAAGCCGGCGTACGGGGTGAATTCACTGCTCTTCTTGTAGTGCAACGACGCGCCACTGACGTTGTCGTCTATTTCGTAGTTGCTGAAGCGGCCGCCGACGATGAGTTTCAGAGGTTCGGCGAGCGAAAACCGGGCTGCGCTATAGATACCGCTCTGCTTGATTTGGGTGCGGGTCGGTATCGAAGTCATGGCATCGAAGTCAGGGCGGGGATAGGCCGCGCTCAGGTCATGGACATTGACCGGCGCAAAGCCTGCATAGAACGGCGCGATATCCCCCTGGCTGGCCGTGCGATGCGAACTCGTCGCCCCTATCACCAGGTCATGCTGGCGACCCAGTAGTTCGAATGGGCCTCTCGCCATCACGTCGAAGGTGTTTTGACGGCTGCGACCTTCGGCCGCCAGCGCTACCGAATAAGCCCCGTAGGGAAAAGAGCCCAGTCCCGTGGCACGATCGGGGCGGCCGACCAAGCCGAGCAGTTCGGCATCGTATTCCGTGCGGTACTGGTTAGCGACGGCCCGGATGTTCCAGCCGTTGTTGAAGCGGTGCTCGATCCCGGCAAACGCCGTCTTCAGGGTGTTGTCCCAATGGCTCCAGTCCTGCGCGTAGTTCTTGGAGCGTGAATACGCCGCCTGCGTGCCGTCACTGAACCATAGAGGCAAACCTCCCCAGGTGGATCCCTTCGGTGTGATGTCCTGATAGTCATAGCCCAGGCTCACCGTCGTGTGTGGCGTTAGATCAGCCTCGATAATGCCGTAGAACGCCTTCCTCTGCGGCTTGTAGCCATCGATATAGGAATGTCCGTCCTGGTACGTCCCCACCATGCGCGCGCGAATGCGACCGTCCTCGGTCAGCGGAGTTGATACGTCGGCCATTCCCCGGTGGGTATCCCAGCTACCCGCACCGAGCGAGGCGGACGCCGAGAATTCACGGGTCGGTCGTTTGCGCACCAGGTTGATGGCGGCCGAGGGGTTGCCGGTGCCGGTCAGCAAGCCGGAGCCGCCGCGCACGACCTCGACACGATCATAGAACGCTGTATCGATAGAACCGATGCCGCTCCCATTGACGATGTTACCGACGACGGTGGGGATGCCGTCATACTGAACGTTGTTGATCAGAAAGCCACGCGAATAAAAACTCGTCCGTTCGCTGTCGGACTGGTACGACGAGACGCCCGTAGTGTTCTCCAGCACACCCTGCACCGAATTCAATTGCTGGTCGTCCATACGCTGGCGCGTGATCACCGTCACCGACTGGGGCGTCTCCTGCAGCGACAGCGGCAGGCGCGTCGCCGCCGTCTGGCCCGTGGTGTAGGAGCCGGTACCTTCGGTGGTCGCCGTATCCTTGCGGCCCGTTACGGTGATGGCTGGCAAGGCTATCTCCTCTTGAGACGTCCCTCCTGCCTTGGTTTGTACCTGCCCTGACTCGGCGGCGAATGCGCCCTGCCCGCCAATGAGAACTGCTGCTGCCACTGCCGAGCCCAGCACGGTGCGAGGCGCGCTCCAGTTGGCGTCCTTGGACGACCCGTCCCGATGACGGTAGAAGGCGGCATCTGCGCGCATATCGGTTGACCAACGGAACTTCCCAAGAGTGGTGAGGATAGGCATAAACAAGACTCATTTGTATTTAGATGCCGTATTTAACAATAGGGAGAGGGAGAAGCAGTAGTGAAACCAGGCCAGATTGTTATTCGCTTAGGCCAACCTCTATCATTACCAGTACGTTGGCCGTATTGAGCAATATTTTGACCTGATATCACAATGCTACAGGTTGCCAACGTGGGTAGGCTGCACTCGGCCCAGCATGCTTTGCCGGACAGCGGGCGCTAAACAGCAGTCGGCAGTTCCGGGCCAAGACCGCAATATCCAATCAGATTAAGATGCCGTCGGGAGCCTGATGCCAGGCACGGGAGCAAGCTCCGCGCCGATGGTGCGATCCGAGAGGTAGCGCGCCGGGGGCTTGCCCACCGCCTTACGGAACATGGTGACGAACCCGCTGGCGTTCTCATATCCTAGTTCCAACGCCACTGTTTGCACGCTGTTACCCTTGGTCAAACGTTGAAGCGCAAGAATGACATGCAGTTGCCTACGCCAGCCCCCGAAGCTCATTCCAATTTCGTGCAACAGAAGACGGCTCATGCTTCGCTCACTCATACCAATGCGAGTAGCCCAATCGGCCTTCGAAGTTTTGTCCGTGGGGTCGGCGAGCATCATTTCTGCGAGGCGGCGCAATCGGAGATCGCGCGGCATGGGCAAATGCAAGTCTTCCACCGGCGCCGCCACCAATTCATCGAGCAATGCGGCAATCAACCGGTCTTCCCGCCCTCCCTGCGCATACAACTCAGGAACACCTGCCACCTTCAGCAGTAACTCGCGTAGCAATGGCGATACCGAAATAGTGCAACAGGTTTTCGGAAGATTCGGTATGGCGTCAGGCTCGACGAAAAGACAATAGCATTCCGTTTCACCCGCCCCCCGTGCCGAGTGGGGCAAGTCTCCCGGTATCCATATGGCGCACTGCGGCGGCACGATCCAGACACCGTCTTCAATTTCGCAGTTGAGGATGCCGCGCACGGAGTAGATTAGCTGCGCCTTGCGGTGCTGATGCCTCGCATTTTCCCAGTCTTTTGTTACCGATGTGGCACTCAAGGCCACAACGGGGCGCGAGACGCTGTCGATGTCCCTAGGCACAGTTAGATCGGTGATGGCAATGCTCGACATTATGTGTAAAGCCTCGGATGGAAGATGAGGCATTGGCCTGAATGCAAAATATTATGACCAACTTGCTTAATAACGTCTAGCCATTACATCGGGGAACCTTGAATTAACGATAATTCCGGTTCAAGCGCTGAGCATATGGCGGCCCGAAAAGCGGCTACTGCGCAGATCATGTTGAAGGTTGGCGAATAAATTTTTGAAGTTAAGATATTCAGGACACAAACAAATGGCATTGTAATAATTACTGTTATCAATTTGCGGTAGACAAAGGCTGTGTCGAGGCACTGCTTGATGTTAACTGCAAAAAAGAATCTCCGAAATCGTGTCGATGAAGCGACAGAATTAGCGGTCGCTGCCTTTGCCGTTGAGCAGCCTGCCTTTGGCAAGTTATGCAAACTCTGAGTGACGGAAAGGAGGTCTGGCTCGATAAAATCACCACTTTGAATAATTGATTTGATCCGACAATCACCTTCTTCAAATCGGATATGCCATCAGAATGCAGTGTTGAATACGCGACGACATAATGAATATCCGATTCGTGTTTCACACTAGCGACCACTTCGCCCATGAAGTTACCGGCTTGATTAACGAGTTTGATACCAGCGCCAACGGAAAAATTCTGTCGATGCTAAGTCAGCAAATGGCATTGCTATGGAAGTCAAATCGCTCTGCTTGCTCTCTACTACGCCACGTACAGCAATACCGCGCCAAAATGGCACATGCTCCCGCCAAGCACAAACAGATGCCAAACTCCGTGTCCGTGACGCCATTTGTGATCTGTTGCATAAAACGCGATGCCTCCAGTGTAGAGTGCACCGCCTGCTGCCAGCCACCAGAAGCCGTCCATCGTGAGCGCATTGATGAGCGGCTTAGCAGCAATCACGCCAACCCAGCCCATCACCACGTAGATTAGCAACGACATTAGTCGCATTCCTTTGGCGTACCACAATTCTTGCAGGACGCCAGCAACGGCAAGCCCCCACGCCACGCCGAACAGCGACCAACCCCACGCCCCCCTTAGGCTGACCAGTGTGAATGGAGTATAGGTACCAGCAATTAGCAAGTAGATCGCGCAATGATCGAGCCGACGCAATACGTCCTTGGCTGGCCCTTGTAAGCTGTGATACAGCGCAGATATAAAATACAGGGCAAATAACGTGGCAGCGTAGATGCTAAAACTAACAATCTTCCAATATTCACCACTGCGAACTGCTATTGTAATCAGCGATACGCCGCCCACTGCCGCCAGCACAGCACCCACCGCATGGGTAATGCTGTTGAAGCGCTCTCCATAATACATGCGTATCCCCTACAAATTTCCCACTATTGAAAGCTGCGGCCCAAACATTGTAATTTGCGTGGGCGCGTTGTGTACTTCCTGGCGACGGCTACCAACCGTTGACACGACCTGTCATGTCCCAGTTCTATCCGATAGAAGTGGCCCTATTGTAATGGATCAATACTTTCATTGAGTACACCCTGCCTTTTGTCGGTAGTTTGCGCTTGATAAAATTTTACCAAGGCATATCACAGATACTCTGCGTCCTACTTGGTTAGATAAAGCTGAAACGGTCAGTAGATTAAAGCAACGCTTGCATGTAGTGATGGCCTACGGCTGGGCACATGAATACTATCAATCGACTCCTGTGGCTGTGGTTAATCGTATGCTGCCGCAACAGCCTGGCAAATCGGTGAGAACCAAGCATCATCTTAATTTGCCATTGAAGGATAAGCCACCATGCTGCGGTGCCGGGATCAGCCGACGCATCAGGCAATGTTTCCAAATTGGCGCTGAAAGTACCAATCAAATTTTTATCGGCAGTATAAGCAGCCGATCCAAAACTGAGCATGGAATTTGGACCCGGAATTGGCCCGTCAGTCTCCACATCAGTACTGATATAAATTTCTTGCAATTGAACCGCTACAAAAAATTTCGTTAAACACTTTAATTTATCTGGCAACAATTCCCCAGCCAAATCCACGGTCATTGATAGACCAAACAAAAGAATACAATGTTACGGTCTTATTAAGACAGCTTTAGATGTCCAGGACGCAATCAGCAAATACATAGCCCTGCATATTCCGGCAATTCAGATGATTACCAAAAATTAATCGATCGATTCGGGATGAATCACCCTCCAGCCATCGCTACGAGCATCACCGATTGAAAAAGGCAGCAAGTTCAGTGGGCAAATAGAAAGCCGGAATGCCAGTGCGAAAAAGACCCCATTTTGAATCGAATCCCTCAAGCTGAAATCAGGAAGGAAATACCATATCGAAAGCATACAAACGACTTCGGCGGCGACGCCTGAAATAAAAATAATACGTCGGCGAGTGCAGGACACCGATGCAATTGCCTCGTTGGATAGCGTCATCGTAGGAACCAGCAAAGGAATGGATTTCTTACGCAACACTCTGAAGCCGAATTTTCCACCTTTGGCTCCAGTTACCTCTGCAGCTAGCCAGTGCCCAAATTCGTGCGCCATACTGAAAAAGAAAAATGCGGCCATGAAGGCTAACAATGGGTAATCCCCCCATTTTTAACCGCAGCTAAAAGTAGCACTATGCCGCAATGGCGAGTTTTTGTTTCGGAGTAGACCCTCCCAAGGCCATGTTAGGCCGCTCATGATTGTACGTCCAAAGCCATCGTG
>NZ_JBMPOW010000021.1:0-108755 GCF_049340205.1 Undibacterium sp. Ji49W
TTCAATCGCATAAAGCAATTCCGCAGGCTTGCAACACGGTATGAAAAATTGGATAGAAACTTCCTTTCCTTCATCAATCTTGTATTTGCTTACCTTTGGATTTATTGAATGTTAACAGCCCCTAGAAGTACATCCCGCTTTTTGCGCTGCGCTTAGTTACCCTGACCCCGCTGACGCCCGCTCGCTACAGATCGTAAACAGGTTCTAAGTTGTCAGCTTGTCAAACTGACCAGCCAGATCAGAACTGTTCGTCTTCGCGCAGATAGCGCCATTGTCCTTCGGGCAGTTTGCCCAGCTTGACCTTGCCTATGCGCACGCGTTTCAGCCCTAGTACCTGCAAGCCCACCATATCGCACATGCGCCGTATCTGGCGCTTTTTGCCTTCGCGCAAAATGAAGTTTAACTGGTCTTCATTTTGCCAGGTGACTTTTGCTGGCAGCAGCTTTTTGCCATCCAGCGTTAAACCGTGATTCAGTCGACGTAAATCGGCATCCGGCAAGCGGCCCGGTTTGCTGTACTGCACACGTACCAGATACTCTTTTTCAACAACGGTAGTTTCACCGATCAGGTGTTTGGCGATACGGCCATCCTGGGTCAATACCAGTAAACCGACCGAATCAATATCGAGCCGGCCCGCAGGCACCAGGCTGCGTAGCTGGGTAGGGTGGAACTGCGTATCAACGTCGTCTTCTTCCCAGCGATTTTCTGGTTTGACGAGAGCGATGGCGGGCGTGTAGCCATCTTCTGCCTGACCACTGACAAAACCTACCGGTTTGTTGATGAGGACGGTGACGCGCTTTGATTGTTCGGCAGCGGCCTGTCTTTCCACTGTCACTTGCTGGTGTGGCAGCACTTTGCTGCCCAGTTCAGAAATGACTTTGCCATCCACTCTTACCCAGCCACGGACGATCCATTCATCGGCCTCGCGTCGTGAGCAAAGGCCCAGTTCGGACATGCGTTTCGAGAGTCTTACAAGTTCAGTCATGATGCTATCAAATAAAAATTACGGCGGTATCGGCGGCCGGCAAGACCGCGACGTGTAGTGTTTGTATTGTTTAGGTTTATTGTTTATGTTTATTGTTATGTGCGCCGTGCTGTATCAGAAGTAAATTGGTTTCAGATACGCAGGGCATCCAGTAAATCGGTCTCAAACTGGATCTGGCTGCGTGCACCCTGCAAGGCCTGGCCATCGACGATGAAGACGTCTTCGACCCTTTCCCCCAGAGTCATGATTTTTGCTGTATGCAAATTGATCTTGTGCTTGGTTAGGATATTCGCAATAGCATACAGCAAGCCATTGCGGTCATTCGCTGAAATCGACAGTAAATAATACTGGCCACGATCATCCGGGCGCAAATCCACGGTAGGCACGATAGGGAAAGTGCGTGACAGGCGTGACAGGCGTCCGCGATTCGGCGGTGACAGGGGTGTCTGGCGGGTCAGTACTTCGGTCAGTTCATGTTCCAGCAGATTGATGATGTCGCGATAATTATTGGCAAAGGCCGGTTCAATCACCAGGAAGGTATCCAGTGCATAGCCACCTTTGCTGGTGTGAATTTTGGCATCCAGGATGCCAAAATTCTTGCCGTCGAAATAATTGCAGATGCGGGCGAATAAATCCGGCTGGTCCTTGACGTAGACAGTGATCTGCAAGCCTTCACCTATCGGTGACAGGCGGCATTTTACTACTGGTGTGGCACTGTCTATGCGGTCGTGCAGGGCACGCGTCTGCCAGGCGATGTCGGACGCATCATGGCGTAAAAAGTAGGCCACATCCAGTTGTTGCCAGAATTTCTCATGGGCATCGGGTGCCAGGCCATACAGGCGCAGTGCCTTGAGGGCTTCTTCCTGGCGGTTTTTCAGTTCCCGGTCTTTGCTTGGCGCTTCACCGCCCAGTACGCGCAGGGTTATGCGGTACAGGTCTTCGAGTAGCTTGCCCTTCCAGGCGTTCCAGACCTTGGGGCTGGTGCCACGGATGTCGGATACGGTCAGCAAATACAGGGCCGTCAGATGGCGCTCATCCTTGACCAGGCTGGCGAAATGTTGCACGACATCCGGATCAGACAAATCCTGCTTTTGCGCTACGTGTGACATCGTCAGATGATTCTGCACCAGAAAAACGATGAGCTCGGTATTGGCTCTGGTCAGGCCATGGTCATAGCAGAATTTTTTGGCATCCGTCATGCCCAGTATCGAATGATCGCCACCGCGCCCCTTGGCAATATCGTGGAACAGGGCGGCAATATACAGTATCCATGGCTGATTGAAATTGGCCATCAATTGACTGCAGAATGGGTATTCATGCGCATGTTCCGGCATGGTGAAGCGGCGCAGATTGCGCACCACCATCAGGATATGTTGGTCCACTGTGTAGGCATGAAACAGGTCGTGCTGCATCTGCCCGATGATGCGGCGGAAGTTGGGCAGATAACGACCGAGTATGCTCATCTGGTTCATGCGGCGCAGGGCATGGGTGATACCTTGCGGCGATTGCAATATTTGCAGGAATAGCGAACGGTTGAAAATATCATGCCTGAATTCAGCGTCGATCAACAGGCGTGCATGCCATAGTGCGCGCAGGGTCCTTGCCGTCATGCCTTTGAGTTCACTTTGCCTGGCCATGACAAGGAAAATTTCGAAGATGGTCGATGGCGATGATTCAAAGGTGTCATCGCGGGCGATATCAATAAAGCCGTTCACTTCATTGAAATGCGCATTGATGGGGCGCGGTACCGATGGCTGTGGAAACAGGACAGCTTCAATATTTTGCAGCAGTACGGTATTTAACTGGGTAACTGCTTTGGCCGCCCAGTAGTAACGTTGCATCAGGTATTCGCTGGCGCGTCGCGATTCGGTGGTCTTGAAGCCGAAGGTTTCAGCAATAGGTGTCTGCACGTCAAAGATCAGGCGGTCTTCGCGCCGGCCGGCATAAATGTGCAGACGTATGCGGATATCCTTGAAGGCACGCTCATTGCGCTTCAACTGCCGCGCCTCGACATCGGTAATCAGTCCACGTTCTGCCAGTTCGCGCCATGAATTGCCCAGGTTGGCTGCCTTGGCGACCCAGAGTATCACCTGTAAATCACGCAGGCCGCCCGGGCTTTCCTTGCAGTTTGGCTCCAGGCTATAGGGGGTGTCTTCGTACTTGACGTGGCGCTGCTGTAGTTCCAGCAGTTTTTCCTGGAAAAACTTTTGCGGATTCATTGCTTCCGCATAGTGCTGTTGCATGTCGCGGAATGACTTGCGGCTGCCGGTCACCAGGCGCGCTTCCAGTAAACTGGTTTGCACGGTGATATCGGCGGCCGATTCTTGCAGGCATTCTTCTACAGTACGTATGCTGTGCCCGATATCAAGGCCAATATCCCAGAATAGCTGTACCAGTTTTTCCAGCTTTTCACGCAATGTGGCGTCCGGCCTTTGCTGTAGCAGTATCAGTACATCCACGTCCGAATAAGGGAATAGTTCGCCACGGCCATAGCCGCCCACGGCCACTAATGCTGCTTCTTTCGGAAAATCAAAATCACGCCAGATCTTGCTTAGCAGGTGATCGACATTGCGGCAGAGATCGTGCAGCAATTGCTCTGCCTTGTGATTTTCCTTGAATGCATTAATGACCAGCAGTTGTGCTGCCTTTAATTCTTCCTTGAATGTGATTGCCGGAGTCTGCATTTGCCTGTGGGCCTTACGCTTTGCCAGCCGCAGTGATGAAGTCTGGAATTGGCGGGTAGCCATCCGACAGGGTCAGCACTTCGTAGCCGGTTTCTGTCACCAGCACGGTATGTTCCCACTGCGCTGACAGGCTGCGATCCTTGGTCTTGATGGTCCAGCCATCCTGCATTTCCTTGATTTCACGGCGGCCGGCATTGATCATCGGTTCTACGGTGAAAATCATGCCGGGTAGCAGTTTTTCCATGGTGCCCGGTTTGCCGTAGTGCATGACCTGTGGTGCTTCGTGGAAAATCTTGCCGATGCCATGACCGCAGAATTCACGCACTACGCTGTAGCCAGCTTTTTCTGCATATTGCTGTATGACATGACCGATATCACCCAGATGCGCACCCGGTTTAATTTTTGATATGCCCAGCCACATGCACTCATAAGTGATGGCACTCAGGCGTTTGGCAAGGATGGATGTTTCGCCCAGCAAAAACATGCGGCTGGTATCGCCGTGGTAGCCGTCTTTGATGACGGTAATGTCCAGATTGACGGAATCGCCATCTTTCAGGACTTTGTCGCCCGGTATGCCGTGGCAGATCACGTCGTTGATCGAGGTGCAGATGGCTTTCGGATAGGGTGTGTAACCTGGCGGGCAGTAATTTAGTGGAGCAGGGATGGTGCCCTGTACATTCGTCATGTACTCATGACACAGCCTGTCCAGTTCACCCGTGGTGACGCCGACTTTGACAAAGGGCGTGATGTAATCGAGGACTTCGGAAGCCAATCTTCCGGCAATGCGCATGCCGGCGATATCTTCCGGCGTTTTGATAGTAATAGCTTCCATACGTTTTCTTCTGTCTGTTGCTGCGATCAGTATGATGGCGGCAGGTAAAATTGCGAGAATGTTGCAGAACCGGAATTATAGTCCAGGAAGGCGAGTACCGCATTCCCGCAATAAAACGCAGCACTTGAGGAAAACCCCATTTTCATAGTACAATTGATGGTTAGCTTGTGGATGTATTCAAATGCAGCATGAGTTAATTAATTTTTTATTAATCGAATCCGGTCGAAAAGGGTGTCTTCGGCGCTTGTATGGTTAAGTCCATTAAGTTGCTTGGATCACTGGCTGGATTCAAGACCTAACCCTGGAGTTATTATGTCTGTAACAATGCGTGAAATGCTGGAAGCTGGTGTGCACTTTGGTCACCAAACCCGTTTTTGGAATCCAAAAATGGCACCGTATATCTTCGGCCATCGCAACAAGATTCATATCGTCAACCTGGAAAAAACCCTGGCAATGTACCAGGACGCGATGAAGTACATCCGTCAATTGTCCTCCAATCGCGGCACAGTGTTGTTGGTTGGTACCAAGCGTCAATCCCGTGACATCATCGCTGCTGAAGCAAATCGCGCCGGCATGCCTTTCGTTGATCAACGCTGGTTGGGTGGTATGTTGACTAACTTCAAAACAGTCAAAACATCGATCAAGCGCCTGAAAGACATGGAAGCTTCCATTGAAGATGGTTCTGTAGAGAAACTGTCCAAAAAAGAAGCGTTGATGTTCCAACGTGAAATGATCAAGCTGCAAAAATCCATCGGCGGCATCAAGGATATGGGCGGCATTCCTGACGCAATTTTCGTAGTCGACGTTGGCTACCACAAAGGCGCGATCACTGAAGCTGCAAAACTGGGTATCCCTGTTATCGGTGTGGTTGATACTAACCATTCCCCAGAAGGCGTTGCTTACATCATTCCTGGTAATGATGACTCCTCCAAAGCGATTGCTTTGTATGCTCGTGGTGTTGCTGACGCAATCCTCGAAGGCCGTGCAAATGCAGTCAACGAAGTTTTGGAAGCTGTTAAGCCAGGTTCTGACGAGTTCGTAGAAGTAGAACAAGCATAATTTGCCTGTTCAGGCACATGGCTTCAGGTTGTCATGACAACCTGAAGCAAAAAAATGGGCAACAATCGTTCGCCCTTTTTTTTAAACAAAATTTGATGATCGGTGCCTGCGTGGCACCATTGAACTAGGAGAATGACATGGCGGCAATTACAGCAGCTTTGGTAGGTGCACTGCGCGCGAAGACAGACGCGCCGATGATGGAATGTAAAAAAGCCCTGACAGAAGCAGAAGGCGATATGGACCGTGCGGAAGAAATTCTGCGTGTGAAATTGGGTAGCAAAGCTTCCAAGGCATCTTCCCGTATCACTGCAGAAGGCGTTGTCGCATCTCACATCGCTGGTAACGTTGGTTCCCTGATCGAAGTTAACTGCGAAACAGACTTCGTTACCAAGAATGATGATTTCCTGGCACTGGCTAACACCTGCGCAAAACTGATCGCTGAGCATAACCCTGCTGATATCGCAGCACTGGGCGCCTTGCCACTGGATGGCAAGACAGTAGAAGAAGTACGTGCAGCCCTGGTTGGTAAAATCGGCGAAAACATGTCCTTCCGTCGTTTTGTGCGTTTTGACACCAGCGCCAAGCTGGTTTCTTACCTGCACGGCACACGTATCGGCGTAGTCGTTGAATTTGACGGTGCTGATGAGCAAGTTGGTAAAGACGTGGCAATGCACATTGCCGCGATGAAACCAGTTTCTTTGTCTTCTGACCAGGTTCCTGCTGATTTGATCGAAAAAGAGCGCTCTGTAGCTGCTCTGAAAGCGGCTGAATCTGGCAAGCCAGCAGATATCGTTGAAAAAATGGTTGAAGGTTCTGTACAGAAATTCCTGAAAGAAGTTTCTTTGCTGAACCAGACTTTCGTCAAGAACGACAAGCAAACTGTTGAGCAGATGTTGAAATCTGTTAATACAACAGTGAAAGCGTTCACGATGTTTGTTGTTGGTGAAGGTATCGAGAAGAAGCAGGACGATTTTGCCGCAGAAGTGGCCGCGCAAGTGGCTGCAGCAAAACAGGCGTAATCTGGCGAATCAAAAAAAACGGGCCGAAAGGCCCGTTTTTTTAAACCTTGCGATTGTAAGTATTTGTTTCCGGCTCTTTAAGTTTGTGCGTTCAGATGTGAATATCCAGTTCTGGCGTTTTATTTGGTTTGCCCATGGTTGCCAGGCTTGCGTTGGCAAACCAAATAGAAAACAAGAGAGACTTTATCAAAGTCATCTCATTTCGCATGAAATCTTTTAGACTAATCAACTTACCAGAAGGAGTCCTATCATGACAAAACCTGCTTACAAGCGTGTGCTCTTGAAGCTCTCTGGCGAAGCCCTGATGGGCGATGATCCGTTTGGCATTAACCGTGCCACCATAGAACGTATGGTGGCCGATGTGGCAGAAGTATCAAGAATGGGTGTGGAGTTGGCGATTGTTATCGGCGGCGGCAACATCTTCCGTGGTGTGGCTCCAGGCGCCCAGGGTATGGACCGTGCTACTGCCGATTACATGGGCATGCTGGCCACCGTCATGAATGCACTGGCATTGTCTGATGCCATGCGTCAGGTTGGCCTGACATCGCGCGTGATGTCAGCCATTGCCATTGACCAGGTGGTCGAACCGTATGTTCGCCCGAAAGCCCTGCAATACCTGGAAGAAGGCAAGGTCATCGTTTTTGCAGCCGGTACCGGCAATCCTTTCTTCACCACCGACACGGCTGCTGCCTTGCGTGGTTCCGAGATCGGTGCGGAAATCGTGCTGAAGGCGACCAAGGTGGATGGCGTCTATACCGCTGACCCGAAAAAGGATGCGACAGCAACCCGTTACACCACGATTTCTTTTGATGAGGCGATCGCCCGCCACTTGCAAGTCATGGATGCGACCGCATTTGCGCTGTGCCGTGATCAGAAATTGCCCATTAAGGTATTTTCCATTATTAAACCGGGCGCATTGAAGAATGTCATCCTGGGGGCAGACGAAGGCACATTAGTGCACGTATAATCCTGCACTTTGGATGTTTCATATTAATTCGGCAAGGGGTGTCGCCACGGGCGTTATCCTTGCCATGATGTACAGGAGAGCGCCATGAGCGTAGCAGATATTAAAAAAAATTCCGACCAGCGCATGCAAAAGTCCATCGAGACTTTGAAAAACGATTTGGCCAAAGTGCGTACAGGCCGTGCCCATACCGGCATTCTGGATCATGTCCAGGTTGATTACTACGGAACACCTACCCATATTACCCAGGTTGCCAATGTGACGCTGATTGATGCGCGTACCATCGGTGTGCAGCCTTGGGAAAAGAAGATGCTCAACGCGATTGAAAAAGCCATCCGTGATGCAGATCTGGGTCTGAATCCTTCATCTCAGGGTGAATTGATACGTGTGCCTACACCACCGCTGACAGAAGAGCGTCGTAAAGAGATGGTCAAGCTGGTAAAGACCGAAGGTGAGAGCGCCAAGATTGCCGTCCGCAATATTCGCCGCGATGCCAATGAAACATTGAAAAAGATGTTGAAAGATAAAGAGTGCTCGGAAGATGATGAGCGTCGTGCGCAAGATGAAGTCCAGAAGTTGACTGATAAATTCGTTGCCGAAGTGGACAAGCTTCTGGCCGAAAAAGAGAAAGAAGTGTTGACAGTTTAAGCCCTTGCCCGCGTACCAACACATTCTGGATTTACATGAGCCATACAAGTTCCACCAAGGAAGTTCCTGCAGTTGGCGCGATTCCTAAGCATATTGCAATCATCATGGACGGCAACGGACGCTGGGCAACCAAGCGTTTCTTGCCGCGCGTCGCTGGCCATGTCAAGGGCGTGGAGGCAGTCAGGGGTGTGGTTGAGGCTTGCGCCCGGCGTGGCGTGTCTTACCTGACCCTGTTTGCCTTCAGTTCTGAAAACTGGCGTCGTCCGGCAGAAGAAGTGTCCCTGCTGATGCGTCTGTTCGTCACTGCGCTGGAAAAAGAAGTGGCAAAAATGCACGCCAATGACATTCGCTTGAAAGTAGTCGGCGATCTGACGCGTTTTGATGCCAAACTGCAAGCCATGATACAGGCTGCGGAAGAAAAGACTGCCCTGAACAAGGGGTTGACTGTCACCGTCTGTGCCAATTATGGCGGGCGCTGGGATATCGTGCAGGCGGCCAATCGTCTGCAACAGGATCTGAGTGCTGCTGGCAAGGCAGGGCAGGCGATAGATGAAGACCAGTTGTCCGGGTACCTGTCCATGGCCTATGCGCCTGAGCCTGATCTGTTTGTCCGTACAGGCGGCGAAACCCGCATTTCCAATTTCCTTTTATGGCAATTGGCCTATAGTGAATTCTATTTCACGGATACCTTCTGGCCTGATTTTGATGCGGCGGCACTGGATCTGGCCATCGCTTCTTATCAGCATCGTGAGCGTCGCTTTGGTCGCACCAGCGCACAGGTGTCCGAACAATCCCCCGCACAAGAAAGCAATTGATGCTAAAAACCCGTGTAGCGACTGCCCTGGTTTTGCTGGCCATCTTGCTGCCAGTCCTGTATTCGGCCTCGTTTATTGCTTTTTCCGTGCTTGCGCTGGTGTTCTTTGCTGCCGCCATCTGGGAATGCCAGCGTTTGTTTGCCAAACCGGCACCGCTGGTCATGGCGGCAATCTGGACTGGTATGCTGGGGTATTTTTATTTCCATCTTGAGAGTTTTTCGCAACTGCTGCTGTTTGCCTTTGCTACTGCATTCTGGATTTTCCGTCTGTTGCCGACGCTCGCCCGTGGCTTGCCCGACGTACGTGGCTTTACCAGTGGCCTGATGAGTGCCTTGTATGGCATCAGTATTTTTGCCTGTTTCGTGGCCATTGCAGTGTTCTTCAAATATTCGCCGATGTATCTGTTTTCCGTCATGGCCATTGTCTGGATTGCGGATATCGGTGCTTATTTTTCAGGGAAAGCCTTGGGGAAACACAAGCTGGCACCCACAATTTCTCCGGGGAAATCCTGGGAAGGCGCTATTGGTGGCTGGGTATGCGTGTTGGCGCTGGCAACGGCGACGGCTTTCATTCCTGGTCTGGAAAATACCTTTACTGCGCATTTGCTGGCCAGAAAAGGCTGGCTGATATTTTTGCTTGCCATGACCGTATTGACCGCAGCCAGTGTCGTCGGTGATCTGTTTGAGTCATCATTGAAACGCCGTGTCGGCATGAAAGACAGTAGTAATCTGTTGCCAGGCCATGGCGGTGTGCTGGACCGGATAGATGCGCTGATACCAGTCCTTCCACTGGCAGCTTTGCTGGATTTATGGCGATAGACAGTATGCAGAAAAAACAGCAGTTATGTATTTTGGGGGCAACCGGGTCGATCGGCGTGTCTACGCTGGATGTCGTGGCCAGACACCCTGGTCGCTACGGCGTGTTTGCCCTGACTGCGCATACACAGGTGGAAAAGCTGGCGCAGCAATGTCAGGCGTTTTTGCCTAAAGTTGCGGTGGTCGGTACGGCCAGGGCGGCAGATGAGCTGGCAAGTCGCCTGCGGGAAATGAAACTGGCACATATTCAGGTGCAGCACGGCCCACAGGCTCTGTGTGATGTTGCCACTGCGCCTGAATGCGATAGCGTCATGGCCGCCATTGTCGGCGCTGCCGGCTTGCCAGCCTCACTGGCAGCGGCGCGTGCCGGCAAGAAGGTCTTGCTGGCCAATAAGGAAGCGTTGGTCATGTCGGGGCAGTTGTTTATCGATGCGATCAAACACAGCGGCGCGGCACTCTTGCCCATCGATAGTGAGCACAATGCCATATTTCAGTGCCTGCCGGGCAATTATGATCGCCAGCCCGAACGTCATGGCATCCACAAGATTCTGTTGACCGCCTCGGGCGGTCCCTTTCTGAACCGGGACGTGGCGACACTGACCGATGTCACGCCAGAGCAGGCAGTTGCCCACCCGAACTGGGTTATGGGGCGCAAAATCTCGGTTGATTCGGCGACCATGATGAACAAGGGGCTGGAAGTGATAGAAGCCCACTGGCTGTTTGCGACGCCAGCAGAGCAGATCGAAGTCGTCATTCATCCGCAAAGCGTGATTCATTCCATGGTGTCGTATACCGATGGTACCGTGCTGGCCCAGATGGGTAATCCGGATATGCGCATTCCTATTGCCTACGGCATGGCGTATCCTGAACGGATAGATTCAGGTGTCGCACCTCTGGATTTGCTGAAGGTGGCCAGTCTGCATTTTCAGGCGCCGGATATGACACGTTTCCCTTGTCTGCAACTGGCCTACGATGCCTTGCACACCGGAAAGTCAGCCTCAATCATATTGAACGCAAGTAATGAAGTCGCTGTCCAAGCGTTTTTGGATAAAAAGATCGGCTTCCGCATGATCAATGAGCTCATACAGCGCACGCTGGAGAAAATGGCAGTGACCGATACCCCGGATCTGGATAGCATCCTGGCCAGCGATGCCGAGGCGCGCGCACTGACAGGGGCAATGATTCCGTGATCACTTGGCTGCAAAACGCGCTGGCTTTCCTGGTGACACTGGGCATTCTCGTCACCATTCATGAGCTTGGTCATTATCTGGTCGCACGCTGGTGTGGTGTCAAGGTATTGCGTTTTTCGCTTGGCATGGGCAAGGTGATCTATTCCCGGCGTTTTGGCAGGGATCAGACCGAATGGGCGATTTCCATACTGCCTCTGGGGGGGTATGTAAAGATGCTGGACGCCCGTGAGCAGGGCGTTGAGAATATTTCCCCGGAAGAGCTTCCCCGGGAATTTTGCCAGCAATCGGTCTGGAAGCGTATCGCCATTGTTGCTGCTGGGCCGATCGCAAATTTCCTGCTGGCAATTGCTTTGTATTCGGTATTGTTCATGCATGGTTTTTCCGAGCCAGCTGCAAAAGTGCGCGTGGCATCCGCATCCATCGCTTACCAGGCTGGTTTGCGTTATGGTGATCTGGTTACTGGCATTGATAATGAGGCTATACAAACCTGGTCGGAGTTGCGCTGGCGGCTGATGCAGGCCAGGCTGGCTGGCACTAATCCTGCATTGGAAATCCGGCGCGCCAATCCGGACCGGGCTTCCGCCACAGTTACGATGACGATAGAGTTACCTTTGCAGAGTTTGAATGCCAATGAGGTCGATGGCGATTTCCTCGGGCAGCTGGGCTTGAATCTGGTCAGTAACAAGGAAGTGATACTTGAGGAGTTGCTGCCTGCTAGTCCGGCTCTGCAGGCGGGCTTGAAAGCTGGTGACCGCATTCTGGAAATCGATCGCAAGCCTTTGCTGGATGTGATTGAATTTAGGCAACTGGTCAACGCGAATCCTGGAAAGCCGTTGAAGTTATTGGTGCAAAGAGGGCAGGAGCAGTTTGAGGCAGACGTTACGCCCACAGTGCAAGAGGTAAGTAAGCAGAAAGTTGGCTTGCTGAAGGTTAAATTGAAAGGCATGCCGCCGGAAATGGCGGTAGTACAGGCATCTGGTTTTGCGGCCTTGAGCCGGGCTGCGGAAAAAACCTGGGATACCAGTCTGTTCAGCTTCAAGATGCTGGGCAAGATGCTGACGGGAAAAGTTTCTCTGAAGCATATTACTGGCCCGCTGACGATTGCTGACTATGCTGGTCAGACCTCAAGAGTCAGTGCAATTAGTTATCTAGCTTTTATCGCTTTGATCAGTATTAGTCTGGGCGTGATGAATTTGCTACCCATACCGGTTTTGGATGGGGGGTATTTGTTGTATTATTCGCTGGAAGTTTTGAGAGGGAAACCTTTGCCAGATCATTATATGGAAATGGGACAGCGTGCCGGGTTTTTTTTGCTGCTGACCATGATGGCAATAGCTTTTTTTAATGACATCGTCCGACTAGTGTCATAATAGTCGGCTTGATGGCAAAAACTCATTTCAGATAGCAATATTGAGAGTATTGAAAGAACTTTATACCCAATGAAATTACATATCGAGCAGTTCACTTTAGCCCATTTTCGTCGTCATGCCTTGTCTCTGGCCGCATTTGCACTCTGCACTGGAAACGCACTCGCGATTGAACCCTTTACCGTCAAGGATATACGGGTAGAAGGATTGCAACGGACGGAGGCCGGTACTGTATTCAGCTATTTGCCTGTCAAGGTTGGCGAAGTGTTTGATGACGCTAAAAGTACGACTGCGATCAAATCCCTGTATGCCACGGGTTTCTTCAAGGATGTTCAGATAGAAGTGCAGGACGGGGTTCTGGTTGTGTTGCTGGAAGAGCGTCCAACCATCGCCGGCGTAGAATTTACCGGCACCAAGGAATTTGAGAAAGATGCACTGGTCAAGGCGTTGAAAGATATCGGCGTCGGCGAATCACGCATCTTCGATAAGGCAACGGTTGATCGTGCCGAACAGGAATTAAAGCGCCAATACCTGTCCAAGGGCTTGTATGGCATGCAAATCACCACCACCATCACACCGATAGAACGTAACCGTGTGAACGTGACGTTTGCCGTGGATGAGGGCGATGTGGCAAAAATTGCCCAGATCAATATCATCGGTAACAAGGCTTTTTCGGATGGTGAGCTGCGCGAGTTGATGGCACTGTCCACTCCAGGCTGGTTTAGCTGGTACACCAAGGCCGACCAATACTCCAAACAGAAACTGTCGGGTGATATCGAAACCTTGCGCTCGTTCTATCAAAACCGCGGCTATCTGGAAATGCAAATCCTGTCTACCCAGATTTCCATCACCCCGGACAAAAAAGACATCTACATCACCATCAATCTTGATGAAGGCGACAAGTACACTGTTTCCGATATCAAGCTTGAAGGCGACACCATGGGGCGTGAAGAAGAACTCGCTTCCCTGTTATTGCTGAAAAAAGGCAATATTTACAATGCAGCCCGCCTGACCGAGAGTACCAAGCGTATTTCCGAGCGTATGGGTAATTTTGGTTATGCATTTGCCAACGTCAATGCCAATCCTATCCTCGACAAAGAGAAAAAAGAAGTCGCATTCACGATCTTTGTTGATCCGGGCAAGCGCGTCTATGTGCGTCGTATCAACCTGGCTGGTAATACCCGTACCCGTGATGAAGTCATACGCCGCGAATTCCGTCAGTTTGAAAGCTCCTGGTATGATGGTGAAAAAATCAAGGCCTCGCGTGACCGCGTAGAGCGCTTGGGTTACTTCAAGGACGTGACGATAGAAACACCTGAAGTGCCTACCAGTGTTGATCAGGTTGACGTGAATCTGTCAGTAACCGAAAAACCGACCGGTAACCTGTTGTTTGGTGCTGGTTACTCCAGCGCTGAACGATTGACATTGACCGGTTCTATCCAGCAAGCCAATGCCTTTGGTAGTGGTGACACGATAGGCCTGGATATCAATACCAGCAGCCAGAACCGCACGATTGCTGTTTCTCACACAGATCCGTATTTCACGGATGATGGTGTTAGCCGTAATATCGAGGCTTACGTACGTACTACCCGTCCTATTATCGGTAGCGTTGGCGATTACAAAATCCAGACTACCGGTGGTGCCTTGCGCTTTGGTGTACCATTCTCTGAAGTTGATACTGTCTTCTTTGGTCTGGGTTTTGAACGCACCAAGGTGCAAACCTATTATGGTAGTCCGTATCGTTACCTGAAATACGTTGCCGACTATGGCAATGGCGTGAAAGACACCGGCAGTGTGGATTATGGCGTGGGTGAGGCTGTGACCAACTCCTTCCCGCTGACTGCAGCATGGCAACGTGATAGCCGTGATAGCGTATTGACGCCGACCATCGGTCGTTATCAGCGTGCCAATCTTGAATTGTCAGCGGTTGGCAGCTTCAAGTACTATCGTGCGATCTATAATGCACAGTTGTTCCAGCCGGTTTATCGTTCAGTCGTGCTGGCTTTGAACGGTGAGTTTGACTATGGTCATGGTTTGGGCGGCAAGCCTTATCCTTTGTTTAAAAACTTCTATGCTGGTGGTATCGGCTCGGTCCGTGGTTATGAACCATCTACCCTGGGTACCAAGGATCCGAATGGCGATGCACTGGGTGGTGCAACGAGGTTGCTGGGTAATGTAGAATTACAGATTCCATTCCCTGGTGCGGATAAGTCCCTGCGCTGGTTTACCTTCCTTGACGGCGGTAACGTCTTTGATGAAGGACAAAAAATCCGTGCGAAGGATTTGCGCTTTTCCGCAGGTATAGGTATAAGCTGGATATCGCCGGTCGGTCCATTGAAACTGAGTTTTGGTAAGGCACTGAATGCCAAACCTGATGACAAGAAACAGTCATTCCAGTTCCAGATGGGTACCGGGTTCTGATAGACGGCATTGCCATATTTGTTTTAGTACGTGTTACGGAGATTATTTTGAGTCAACATATTACCCCGGCCCAATTGCTGCAGCGCATGTTGCTTGGTGTGGCTTGCGTTTTCAGCATGGCCCAGGCGCAGGCACAAGATTCCAGAATCGCCATCTTTGATTCTCAAAGGGTGATACGCGAATCGGTGCCGGCGAAAGCAGCCGAAGCCAAGCTGAAAGTTGAATTCTCCAAGCGGCGCGAAGAACTGGAAGGCCTGGCAAAGAAAATCAAGGCCATGGCTGAGAAACTGGACAAGGATGCGCCCGTCCTGCAAGAAACAGACCGTATCAAGCGTCAGCGTGAAATCACTGAACTGGATCAGGACTTCAATCGCAAACAGCGTATTTATAATGAAGACCTGAACCAGCGCCAGAATGAAGAAATCGCTTCGCTGGTAGAACGTGCCCAAAGAGCCATCAAGCAAATCGCCGAAGCCGAGAAGATTGATGTTGTTCTGCAAGACGTGGTGTATTCGAATCCGCGTATTGACATTACTGATAAAGTTCTGAAGGCACTTTCCAAATAATTCCTATGACCACGAGCATTCGGCTGGGTGAATTGGTCGATCGCTTCGGTGGTCAATTGATCGGTTCGCCGGATATATCTGTTGCTGCGATTGCGCCTCTGAGCGAGGCAGGTGAGCAGCACATCACCTTCCTGTCCAATCCCAAACTACGTCATCAGGCTGCAGCTACCAAGGCTGCGGCACTGATCGTGACGCAGGCCGATTTCGATCAGTTGGGGTCGGAATATCAGGGCGCGTGCCTGATTGTCCCCAATCCTTATGTGTATTTTGCCCGTGCAGCCCAGTATTTCGCGGCTTTGAACGCGATACCGGCTATCACCGGCATACACCCCGCTGCCTGGGTCAGCCCGCAAGCCATCGTGGCGGCGACTGCCAGCATAGGCCCCAATGTCAGTATCGATGCTGAAGCAGTCATTGGTGAGCATGTAGTGATCAAGGCTGGGGCTGTCATCGGGCGTGGTGTCAGCATAGGCGATCATAGCCTTATCCATGCCAATGCCAGCATTTATGATTATTGCGTGATTGGCGAGCGTTGCATTATTCATTCGGGTGCGGTGATCGGTGCCGACGGTTTTGGCTTTGCCAATGAAAAAGGGCAATGGATCAAGATTCCGCAAACGGGCAGGGTGCTGATTGGCAATGACGTGGAAGTTGGTGCCAATACCAGCATAGACCGTGGTGCCCTGGCTGATACCATTATCGAAGAAGGTGTCAAGCTTGATAACCAGATACAGATAGGCCACAACTGCCATATAGGCGCGCATACTGCCATGGCAGGGTGTGTTGGTGTGGCGGGTAGTGCAAAGATAGGCAAATACTGTACGTTTGGTGGTGCCGCCATGGTGCTGGGACATCTGACCATCGTCGACAATGTACATATTTCTTCTGCCAGCATGGTATCGCGTTCGATACTTGAAGCCGGGCAATATACCGGCTTTTATCCTTTGGCCAAGAATGCCGACTGGGAAAAAACTGCAGCCATCGTGCGCAATTTATCGGGTATGCGTGAAAAAATGCGCTACCTGGAAAAAACAATGAAAACACTGACTGAAAAAGATCATGAATAGCCTGGACATCAATCAAATCAAAGAATACCTGCCACACCGTTATCCCATGTTATTGGTGGATCGCGTACTGAGCTGGGAAAATGGCAAGACCATCACCGCCATCAAAAATGTCACGGCAAATGAAGAGTTTTTTAACGGCCATTTCCCGAACAAACCTGTTATGCCTGGCGTCCTGATGATAGAAGCTATGGCGCAGACTGCAGCCTTGCTGTCATTTTTGACGATGGGGCAAAAGCCGGATGAAAATACCATCGTGTATTTCCTTGGTATTGATGGTGCACGCTTCAAGCGCCCGGTAGAGCCAGGCGATCAGTTGAAGATGGAAGTAGAGATCATCAAGGTCGCACGTGGTATCTGGAAGTACAAGGCCAGGGCCACGGTAGATGGTCAATTGGCTGTAGAAGGCGAATTGATGTGCACCATGCGCACGAAAGACGAAGCCTAGCACGGGAGAGAAAGAATGCTCATTCATCCAACAGCGCTGATTGATCCCAATGCCCAACTGGATAGTACCGTTGAGGTAGGTGCTTATTGCGTCATCGGCCCGGATGTCTCCATCGATGCAGGCACGAAAATTGGTTCTCATGTAGTGATACAGGGACATACCAGGATAGGGCGTGATAATCACTTCCACGCGTTTTCTTCCATAGGCGGCCCGCCCCAGGACAAAAAATACGGTGGTGAGGTGACCTATCTTGAAATCGGTGACCGTAACCTGATTCGCGAATTTTGTACTTTCAACTGCGGCACGGTGCAAGACCGGGGTGTGACACGTATTGGCAGTGATAACTGGTTTCTGGCTTATGTGCACATTGCCCATGATTGCACGGTCGGTAACCATACCGTGTTTTCCAATAATGCCGCATTGGCAGGGCATGTTGAAGTGGGTGACTGGGTGATTATGAGCGGTTTTTCTGCCGTTCACCAATTCTGCAAGATTGGTGCCCATGCTTTTGTTGGTATGAATACCAGCCTGACCCAGGACGTGCCGCCATTCGTGCTGGTGTCTGGTAATCCGGCACAGGCGCATGGCGCAAATCTTGAAGGCTTGAAGCGTCGCGGGTTTAGCCGTGATCAGTTGAATGCCATACGCCAGTCTTACAAGCTGATTTATAAGTCGGGCCTGACTCTCGAAGAGTCAAAGGCAGCCCTGGACCAGCAAGTAGCCAGTCTTGAGGCAGATGCCGCTTCGCAGGTTCAGGCGATGCGCGATTTCCTGGATGCATCGACACGCGGCATAGCCCGTTAGGATAACGCGTGTCCTCGCCTTCCAATCGTCCCATCATTTCCATGGTGGCCGGAGAAACCTCCGGCGATATGCTGGCTGCGCGCATGCTGTCCGGCTTGCGTCCACGCTTGCCAGATGCATTGATGCATGGCATTGGTGGCCCTTGCATGGCTGAATATGGCTTCGTCAATGATTGGCCCATGGATAAATTGTCTGTGCGTGGCCTGTTTGAAGTGCTGGTCCATTATCGGGAAATTAGCGGGATACGCAATCAGCTCAGGCAAAGATTACTTGATGAAAAACCCGATGTATTCATCGGTGTGGATGCGCCTGACTTTAATCTGGATCTGGAAGTTCAGTTAAAACAGGCCGGTATTCCTACCATGCATTACATCAGCCCATCGATCTGGGCATGGCGTGGTGGACGCATCAAAAAGATTGCCGAAGCCGTATCCCACATGCTGGTGGTATTTCCGTTTGAAGAAGAGATATACCGCAATGCCGGCATACCGGTGACCTATGTCGGCCATCCGCTGGCGCAGGTCATTCCCATGGAAATCGACATGGCAGCCGCCAGGGATGAACTGGGCCTGGATAAGAATGCACGGGTTGTCACCATCTTGCCGGGCAGCCGCATGTCCGAGATCAAATACAATACCGAAGCTTTTATCCGCACAGCCAAAATCCTGTGTGAACGCGACCCGCATTTACAGATCGTAGTGCCCATGGTCGGCGAAAAACAGCGCAGCTATTACATCAAGCTGGTGGTTGACGCCAGGCTTGATAATGTACCGGTGCTGCTGATTGATGGCCGTTCGCATACGGCCATTGCAGCGGCAGATGCCGTGCTGGTAGCGTCTGGAACAGCCTCACTGGAAGTGGCTTTGTTCAAGAAGCCGATGGTGATTGCCTACAAGATGATGGAAGCTTCGTGGCAGATATTGCGGCATATGGGTTATCAGCCCTGGATAGGCTTGCCGAATATCCTGGCGCGTGAATTTCTGGTACCTGAGTTTCTGCAATCTGCGGCCAGACCAGAAGCGATGGCCGATGCACTGTGGCAGCAATTGAGCGATAGCGCCTTGCAGGAACGTCTGAAGCAGCGTTTTGTCGACATGCATCATTCCCTGTTGCGCGACACCGCCAACGTCTCGGCGCAAGCCGTATTACAATTGATTTCAGCTTCTTGAGCTAAAATCGTCTTTGGCCCGGTTTAATCGGGTCTATTCTCTGATAAAGCTGGACTAGCATGTACGTTGATTCCCATTGTCATATCAATTTCCCTGAACTGGCCGTGCGCATGCCGGAAATCCTCGGCAAGATGCAGGAAAACGGCGTCACCCACGCGCTCTGTGTGTCGGTCGATTTGCCTGATTTTCCGCAGGTGCTGGCATTGGCGGAACAATATCCGCATATCTATGCGTCCGTAGGTGTGCATCCTGATTACGAAGAAACCGAAGAGCCGACCGCAGAACAACTGGTCAAGCTGGCCGATCACAACAAAATTATCGCCATCGGTGAAACCGGCCTGGATTACTTCCGCTTGAAGGGCGATTTGGAATGGCAGCGTGAACGTTTCAGGCAGCATATCCGTGCTTCACGTATCTGCCGCAAGCCTTTGATCATCCACACCAGGGCTGCCGCTGAAGACACCATACGCATCCTCAAGGAGGAGGGCGCAGGCGTAGCGCAGGGCGGTGTTGCCGGTGTCATGCATTGCTTTACCGAATCGCTGGATGTGGCATTGGCGGCGGTTGATCTGGGGTTTTATATTTCCTTTTCTGGCATACTGACCTTCAAGAGCGCCAAAGACTTGCAGGCCGTAGCCAAAGCCTTGCCGCTGGAGCGTATACTGATAGAGACTGATTCGCCCTACCTGGCACCGGCGCCACATCGCGGTAAAATGAATGAGCCAGGCTTTGTACGCCATGTTGGCGAATTCCTGGCGGATTTGAAGGGTGTGTCAGTCCTTGATGTACAAAAAGCTACTACAGAAAATTTCTTTCAACTGTTTCAGTTCGCGCATTGATTTTCCTATGACTGCTCATCTGCTGATCCATCGCTTACTTGCCCGTCTCCCGCGTCAGTTGGTTACTGTATTGAGCTTGCTGAGCATGTCATTCATGATGTCGGCACCGGCAAGAGCGGATGCCTATGATGATTTCCTGTTTGCGGTACGCTTTGACCAGGTCGGTAACGTCAGAGCGCTTTTGCAAAAGGGAATGGATGTCAATTCTGTCGAATCCATGCGTGGTGAAAGTGTTCTGATGATTAGCTTGCGCGAAAAGTCCATGAAGGTCTTCCCGGTGCTGCTTGCGCATCAGGATATCAAGTTGGAAGCACGGGCGATGAATGGGGATACGGCGCTGATGCTGGCCTGTTATCTGGGCAATGTGCCAGCAGTCAAAGCCCTGATAGAACGTGGTGCAGAAATCAACCAGCCAGGATGGACTGCCTTGCACTATGCAGCAGCAAACGGCAGCAAGGAAATCATTGCCTTGCTGCTTGAACATTCTGCCTACATCGATACCGAATCCGCGAATAAAACCACACCTTTAATGATGGCTGCACGCACCGGTAAAATGGATGCGGTTGCCTTGCTGCTGGATGAAGGCGCAGATCCTTTATTGAAAAACGATCTCGGTCTTACTGCGCTCGATTTTGCCAATGAAGTAGAGCAAAGAGAAATCGCCGCCTTTCTGAAGGAAAGAATGCAGGCGGCTAAAAAATAAGATTTTTTTTGCACTGCAATATCTTGCCTGCCAAATGGACTCTATGTTAAAGTTCGCGCATCTCATTTTCGGAGCACGATCTGTGGACAGTTATAGTTGTCGATCTTCATTCAACTTGGCAATGTAAGCACAGATTCTCTCTTGCTACCTTGCCATTATGGCGGGTAGTGGTCTCTCTCAGCCCTTGGGCTGTTCCTTCTACTTACCCAATTTTTTAATGTACGTGTGACCCCTGCAATGTCACTGGTTTCTTGCGGACCCAGTAGGTGCATTTGGCGGCTGTCGTTGTCACGTAACTTATCTTTGTTCATGCCTGACATGCATGCGACAGGAGGAGTGGTATGTTCTGCTTTTTTATCGTAACTGGTGGCAGGAGCGTTCATGTTTGAATTGTTCCGTTATCAGCACCGTGAAACCGTCAGCGAAAACAAAGGCCCCAATCGCTGGGACTGGGCCCTGTTGCCGCTGGTTCTGGCTGTTCTGGGTATTTTTGCTTTTGCGGCCATGCAAATGAGCCGTCCCTTTGCTGTTGGCGAAGCCTTGCAGATTTCTCTGGACCCGGCTTATCTGCCTTACTATTTATTGCGCACCATCCTGCGCATGTTCACTGCTCTGGCTTTTTCCTTATTGTTCAGTCTGGTATTTGCAGCAATTGCAGCAAAATATGCAGCCGCTGAAAAAGTGATGATACCGGCGCTGGATATTTTGCAGTCGGTACCTATTCTTGGTTTTCAGGCGATTGCGATTGCCCCTTTTATTGCTCTGTTTCCGGGTAATTTGCTGGGTGTGGAATGCGCAGCGATTTTTGCGATTTTTACTTCGCAAGCCTGGAATATGGCATTCAGCCTGTATCAGTCGATACGCAATGTGCCTGCCGAATTGCAGGAAGCTGCCATGATCTTCAGACTGTCCGGCTGGCAGCGCTTCTGGCGTCTGGAACTGCCGTTTGCCATGCCTGGCCTGTTGTGGAACATGATGATGTCAATGTCTGGCGGCTGGTTTTTTCTGGTGGCGGCAGAAGCGATTTCGGTGGCCGGTCAGGATATCAAACTGCCTGGTATAGGCTCTTATATCGCAGTAGCGATTGAAGCCAGAGATGGCACTGCCATCGCCTGGGCCATTGCATCCATGCTGATTGGCATCCTGCTGTATGACCAATTGTTTTTCCGCCCCCTGCTGGCATGGGCAGACAAGTTCCGCTTTGAAGAGTCGCAGGGCGATACGGCGCAGCAATCCTGGTTGCTGGACTGGATGCGCAACAGTTTCTGGTTTCGCGAATGGGCGGCAAAATTCCAGGCTTTTCTTGGTCGCGGTCTGGCATGGTTCAGCGTCAGGCATGACGGTACGTCAGAGCAGGTACGCAAGAAAACACTGCATCCAGCCTGGTCCAGAGTATGGGATGTCTGTCTGATACTCGTTTCTGTGCTGGCGATGTATAGCTTGCTGACTTTCATCCATAGCAATGTCGGCTGGGCGGAGGTATTGCACGTCATGGGCCTGGGCATGATTACCCTGGTACGTGTCATGTTGCTGATTGCGCTGGCATCGCTGGTCTGGGTGCCGATCGCGGTATGGATAGGTCTGCGTCCTCAGTATTCGCAAAAAGTGCAGGCCATGGCGCAGTTTCTGGCAGCTTTTCCAGTCAATCTGATGTTCCCACTGGTGGTGTTTGCCATGGTGACCTTTCACCTGACGCCGAATATCTGGCTTAGCCCACTGATGGTGTTTGGTACCCAGTGGTACATTTTGTTCAATGTGGTGGCAGGGGCTGCAACCATACCGAATGAGTTGCGTCTGGCGGCTGACAACCTGGGGCTGAAAGGCTGGCTGAAATGGAAGCGGGTCTATTTGCCCGCCATTTTCCCCAGCTATATCACCGGGGCGATTACTGCCAGTGGTGGCTCATGGAACGCCAGTATCGTGGCCGAATATGTGACCTGGGGTAAAACCACGCTGGTTGCCGATGGTCTGGGCAGTTATATCAAGCAAATGACGGAAACCGGTGATTTTCACCGCATCGCGCTGGGCATAGGGGTGATGTGCGTATTTGTCATGTTATTGAATCGTTTTTTCTGGCGCAAACTGTATTTGCTGGCAGAAGATCATCTACGTTAAGCCTGGTGCTGAGGAATTCAAGATGAATCAAAACTTATTACTGGACCTGAACCAGGTCGCCAAATCATTCAAAGCCGCTGACGGTAAATCCCGCCTGATCCTCGATAAGGTTGATTTTCAACTTAAAGAGGGCGAGATCGTTGCGCTGCTGGGTAAATCCGGCTCTGGCAAATCGACTTTGCTGCGGATTATGGCAGGCCTGATTTCTGCGGATACTGGCAAGGTAGCCTATCGCGATAAATCCATTTTCGGACCGGTTGCAGGCATTGCGATGGTGTTTCAGTCATTTGCCCTGTTTCCCTGGCTGACGGTGCAGCAAAACGTGGAACTGGGGCTGGAGGCACAGGGTGTCCCGGCTGCAGAGCGTGAAGCCAGGGCCGATGCCGTGCTGGAATTGATAGGCCTTGCGGGCTTTGGCGGCGCCTTGCCGCGTGAATTGTCAGGTGGCATGAAACAGCGTGTTGGTATCGCCCGGGCACTGGTGACCAATCCCGATGTATTGCTGATGGATGAAGCATTTTCTGCACTTGATGTGCTGACCGGTGAAACCTTGCGCAATGACATGCTGGATTTGTGGGAAGAAGACCGTATTTCCACCAAGGGCATACTCATCGTGTCGCACAATATTGAAGAAGCGGTGATGATGGCGGACCGCATCATCATTCTGTCCAGTGATCCCGGTACGGTACGTTGTGAAATCAAGATAGATTTGCCAAGGCCGCGCGATGTGGATTCGATCGAAGTCAGGGCGCTGATCGATGAAGTGTATGGCTTGATGACCATGCGCGCCACCCACGAAGCCACTGCCGAAGCATCCCATGCGCGGCATCTGGGCTACCGTCTGCCGGAAACCGATGTCAGTCGTATTGAAGGTGTTCTGGACTTGCTGGCCGAGGCACCATTCAACGGCCGTGCCGACTTGCCGCAACTGGGTGAAGAGGCTGAACTGTCTGATGAAGAATTATTCCCTACCTATGAAGCCTTGAGTCTGCTGGGTTTTGCCATTCTGGAAAAGGGCGATATCATGCTGACGCCTTTGGGCAAGAAATATGCGGAAGTCGATCAGGCGCAGAAGCAGGAATTATTTGGTCAGCAGTTGTTGACCCATGTACCGCTGGCTGCTCATATACGACGCAATCTGGAAAGTGAAACAAGCGGCAGTCTGTCCGAACAGCCCTTGATTGATTTGCTGGAAGAGTTCCTCAAAACCGATGAGGCAAAACGGGTCCTGGAAGTGGCTATTGAATGGGGGCGTTATGGCGAAGTCTATGAGTATGATTACCATACCGGCCGTCTGACTTTGCCGGAAACGAATGATGAATAAGCGCATTCTCTGCGTGGTTTAACAGAAATCCCTGCTGCCTGCCGCCAACTGTCCCAGTAAATGGGACATGTCGACCAGACGTTTGGCGACCAGGTGGCGGACTTCAGCTTCACATTGCCAGATACCATAGACGCCCAGCAACTGGGCGTTCAAGACTTCGCGTCTTTGCTTTTCCACCAGTGAAGGCCAGATGATCACATTCACCGGCCCGGTTTCATCTTCTATGGTGATGAACAGTACACCCTTGGCCGTACCGGGCCGCTGCCTGACTGTCACCAGCCCGCAGCCACGGGCAAATTGTCCCTGCTGGAAAGTATTGAGCATGTCTGCCGGCAGGAAACGCTTTTCCAGTAATTGCGGGCGCAACAGGGCAACAGGATGGCGTTGCAGGCTCAGACCCATGGCATGGTAGTCACTGCGAATTTCCTGTGCTTCTGTCGGTGCTTTCAGTACAGGTATCTGTTCCTGTATGCTGGTTGGGCGTAGCAAATCCCGGTCTGGCAGGGCTCCGACGGCTTCCCACAAGGCCTGGCGGCGATGGCCGCTCAGGGAAATCAGGGCATTGCCAGCTGCCAGTACATGCAGGTCATGACGGTTCAGTCCGGCGCGTCTGGCAAGATCCTGTACGTCGGTAAAAGTCTGTTCCTGACGGGCTTGCTGTATGCGCAGGGCCGTGCTTTCAGACATGCCCTGCAATAGGGAAAACCCCAGGCGGACGGCAGGTTGCAGGGTACTGGTGTAGCGATTGTTTACCATTTCTTCCAGTGAAGAATCCCAGTTGCTGTACATGACATCAGCCGCTTTGACTTTGACATCATGGCGGCGTGCATCCTGTATCAATTGTGACGGCGAATAAAATCCCAT
The DNA here is from genome assembly GCF_049340205.1 of Undibacterium sp. Ji49W. NCBI lineage: Bacteria > Pseudomonadati > Pseudomonadota > Betaproteobacteria > Burkholderiales > Oxalobacteraceae > Undibacterium > Undibacterium sp. Ji49W. The sequence continues at coordinate 24,696 of NZ_JBMPOW010000021.1, forward strand.
GGGTTGCGAGTTCAGTAGCGAGCACAGGAAGATCGCTGGTTCATGGCATTTGATCCAGCTGCTGATATAAGCCAGTATGGCAAAGCTGGATGAATGGCTTTCAGGAAAGCCATATTCGCCAAAACCCTTCATCTGTTCAAAAATGGCTTCGGCAAAAGCTTTGTCGTACTTGTTTTTGACCATGGTGTCGACGATTCTGTCGTGATAACCTTCCAGACCGCCTTTGCGTTTCCAGGCTGCCATGGCGCGTCGCAGGCCATCGGCTTCGCCAGCAGTAAAATCGGCGGCCAGCATGGCAATCTGCATGACCTGTTCCTGAAAAATCGGTACTCCCAGGGTTCTGCTCAGGGCAGCGCGCATGGCTGGGTCTTTGTGTTCTTCTATGGTTTCCTTGCCCTGGCGACGGCGCAGATAAGGATGGACCATGCCACCCTGAATCGGCCCGGGCCGCACTATCGCCACCTGCACCACCAGGTCATAAAATTGGCGCGGCCGCAGGCGTGGCAGCATGCTCATCTGCGCCCGCGATTCAATCTGAAATACGCCTATGGTATCGGCCTTACAGATCATGTCGTAGGTGACGGAGTCTTCCCTGGGAATGTCTTGCATGCTGGCTGGCTTGCCTGGGAAGCTGGCCATCATGTCCAGTGCCCGCTTCAGGGCTGACAGCATGCCCAGCGCCAGCACATCCACCTTCATCAAACCTAATGATTCCAGGTCATCCTTATCCCACTGGATGACGCTGCGGTTTTCCATGGCGGCATTTTCTATCGGAACCAGGCGCGACAGTTTGCCACGGGTAATCACAAAGCCACCGCTGTGCTGTGACAGGTGGCGCGGAAAACCCAATAACTGCGTCGCCAGTGTTGCCCATTGTTGTGCCAGCACGGACTGGACATCCAGTCCGCATTCGGCAAAGCGATTCAATAATTCCTGCTTGCTGTCAAACCAGCGATGTGACTTGGCCACGGCATCGACAATTTCCAGATCAACTCCCAGCGCTTTTCCTACTTCACGCAAGACACCACGAGGACGGTAGGTATGTACTGCGGCGGCCAGTGCAGCGCGATTTCTGCCGTATTTTTCATAGATGTATTGCATGACTTCTTCGCGGCGCTGGTGCTCGAAATCAACATCGATGTCGGGCGGTTCATTTCTTTCTTTGGAAATAAAACGACCAAACAGCAGGGTATGTGTTTCTGGATTGACTTCGGTAATGTGCAGGCAATAACAAACCACGGAATTGGCGGCAGAGCCACGTCCCTGACACAGGATTTTTCTGTTTCTGGCAAAATTCACGATGTCATACACGGTCAGGAAGTAAGCCTCATAGGCCAGGTCATTGATCAGGTGTAATTCGGTTTCTATCTGGTCTGCCAGCCCTGATGGCAAGCCTTGCGGATAACGCAGTTGTGCCCCTTTGTACACTGCCTCGCGCAGATAGGTGGCGGGTGTGTGCCCTTTGGGAATCAGCTCATCCGGGTATTCATAACGTAATTCACTCAACGAGAAATTACAGGCATTGGCAATGTGGATGGTTTCGGCCAGCGCCTGTCGCGGGTAGATATTCGCCAGCCGCAAGCGTGACCGCAAATGCTGCTCTGCATTCAGTGCCAGGGCGTAACCACATTCAGCTACTGGCTTACCTATGCGTATGGCCGTCATGGTGTCTTGCAAGGGCTTGCGTGAACGCACATGCATGCAGACCTGGCCAATTGCTACTACAGGCAGTTTTAATTGATCGGCGGCCAGATACACTTGTTCCTGCTGATAGGCGTCGGCCATTTGCGTTAGCAGATTCAAGCCTATCCAGGCACGTCCGGGAAAGGTGTGTGCCAGCCAGTTGGCCTGGTTTGCCAGGCTGACAGGTTCAGCCGGATAGGCCGGTACCAGTATCAGCAGACAATCCGGCAGCGATGCCAGATGGCGCAAGGCTTCGGGTGGTGCAGAGAAATCCTTCCTGGTCAGCAGGTAATGACCTTTGCTGCTGCGTCCACGTGCCAGCGTGATCAATTCGCATAAATTGCCATAACCTTCACGGTTTTGTGCCAGGGCGATCAGATGCAGCCCGGTCTTTGTTGCCTGCGCTTGATTCGTTTGTTCTTCGTTCAGTTCATCGCTGAGTATAAAGTGGCTGCCTATGATCAGGGGAAAGCCACTTTTCTTTGCTTCAGTATGTGCGCGGGCCACGCCAGCCAGTGAGCATTCATCGGTAATCGCCAGTGCCTGATAATCCAGACTGATGGCACGGGCTACCAGTTCTTCACCATGCGATGCGCCCCGCAAAAAGCTGAAATTGGTAATGCAGAATAATTCGGCATAGGCAGGGAGTAGGCTGCTGCTTATCATGATCTTTACCCAAATACACCATGCAAAAACCAGACGGCATGGTCACTGTCCGGGTCCATCGCGCGTTCACGATAAATCCAGTAACGCACGGCTTTGGCATCTATGGCGACAAAATAATCGCGTGCCTGTATCTGTTCATGCCACCAGCCAGCTTCTATGCGCTCGGCTGGTGAAATCAGTGACAGTTCTGATTCGTAATAAGGGCGGTGATTGCGGATTTCCAGTGGCAAAGCTTTGGGCAGCAACCAGTCTGGTCGTAAATTGACTGCTGCATGCATACCGGCAATCGGGCCCTCATTGGATGCAGTGGTTTTTTTTATCGTCCCTTTCATGACTGGTTTTGTGACCGATTTTATGACTGATACCCAGGCATTGGCCACATCTGGTCTGTGGTCAGCTTGCGGCTGGGCTTTCAATACAGCGTTTTCACCCAGGCGGGCAACCAGTAATTCCAGTAATCGCTGATGGTCTTCTGCCTTGCCCCCTGGTTCGGGAAACAGGGTTTCACTTTGCAGTTCACGTGGGCTAGTCTGTTTGACCTCCAGCACGATGGCGATGACGGCGCTGTGCAGTTTTAACTGCGTCAGCCTTTCCTTGAACAGGCTGAGCAAATGCGCTTCCTGCCAGCAGGCTTGCCCCAGCTTCAGATCAAACAGGGTAGGGGGAATGGCCTGGCGTCCCCGTTCATGCAATAACTCCAGATGGATATGACTGACTGCCAGGTGCTGCACCGTCAGCCAGCCCAGCAACTGGGTCAGCAGACTGCGGGCATACATCAGCAGGGCATCGGCCTGCTCGATACGGTCAGGCAATTCCACCCTGGCCTTGAATTCGGGTGGGGCGAGATGCCATTGATGCAGTTCGGTTTGTTCGCCATAAGCAGCATCGAGTTCATGCAGGATGGCTTTGCCACAGCGTCTTTGCAGGCCAGGTCGTGGCAGTTGTCGCAAATCTTGCAGGCTATGGCAGGCAATGCCCTGTAATAATTCCAGCGAATCTTGTGCTGCTGTCAGCAGGCCAACAGGCAGGCGGTCCAGATGCCGGGCGAGCTTTTTAGCGCCCAGCACATGCTTGCCCACACGTTTTTTCTGTGCCGCTAGCCTGGCAAAAAGCCATGCCGCCCTGGCTACGGGGGCAATCCCCGTGTTTGCCGTCAGTCCCAGTACCTGCATGGTGGCCTGAATACGCTTGCGCAAGGCGCGGATGCCGCCAAACAAGCTCAGGCTGGCACTGATATCGATGAGAATGGTGTCGTCTTCTGCCAGCGCCACCTGGGGCGAATACTGTAGCAAAGCAGTAGCACTGGCCAGCAAATCCAGTTGCTCTTGCTGGGTGTCGCGTTGAAAGCAGCGAATATCAGGCAGCAGCATTTGCGCACCACCCGTGCGCATGCCCGGATACACGCCAGCCTGGCGCGCTGATTGCGAGACTGCACTGACCCGGCCCTGCTGAAGCACGGCACTGGGTATGCTTTCTTCGACGCCGGGCCAGTGTTTCACAAACACTTCAAGCTGGAGCATGGGCAGGTGTACGGCGAGCCAGAGTGGTGGACGTTGCACCAGCATGCCTGTCTGCCGTACTATTTTCTTTGTTGGTATGGACATGTGAATACAAATAATGATGGGCTGCTATACGCAGTGTCAGCGGACGATCACGCAGGCCGCCACGACGCTTGATCATTGCCAGTTCCAGCCCGCCGGCGACAGGCCGCAGACTCAGCCGCAACGGAGCCGGTGATGGCAGTGGTGCCATTTGCAGGTTGCGCATCAGGCAAAAAAAGGTATCCGAACTTTGGGCTGCCAGATGCAGGCGACGCAGTGCTTCACTGCGTATCTGTGATTGCCAGAACAGCAGGGCACCGCAACTGCCATTGCGTAACACCTGTTCAGCTGCCCAGAGTGCATTTGACTGCTTGCTGCACGTGATCCAGATTAACTGCGAGGTTTCTAAATGGGCGCAGGACAATGCCAGTGCCTGCGGTGTATAGGGCGGTGTCAGCAAGACGATGGGGCGCCCCTGCAATTGATTCAGGGCTGGTTTTAATAAGCTCAGTTCGGCAATGCCGGCGGTGGGTAACAGAATTTCTGTCAATTGCCCCAAGGGCCAGCCACCACCGGGCAATTCAAGACGCAATTCAGGAAAACCGGTATCCAGATAAGCGCCATGACCACGCGCCAGTTGTGAGGCACGCCACAATGCGGGATGTATACCTTCGGCAACAAGTGGGGAAATACTGGGCATGATAGATTATACTGTATAAATATACAGTATATGTAATTCTACCCAAAACTTCAAACACAAACTCGCTGCTTATTCATTCCTTATTAGCCGCATTGCCCATATTGCAGTTTTGTTATTGCAACTTTCTGAGGCATGTCATTAAACCAATGTCTTGATGGCCAGGCCCAGGACAGCACATGCAGCGATGACATGGATCACATTGCGTTTGAAACCTAACAGGGCAATGGCGGCAGCGATGGCGATCAGGGCAGACATCCAGTCCAGCTGGCCAGAAAATCCCTGTGGCCAGATGACGTGATAAGCAAAAAACAAGGCCAGATTCAAAATCACGCCCACTACGGCCGCCGTAATTGCCGTCAACGGGGCGGTGAAATTGATATCGCCATGGGTGGACTCCACCAGCGGCCCGCCAGCCAGGATAAACAGAAACGAAGGCAGGAAGGTGAACCAGGTCACCAGCGCGGCAGCGACTGCGCCGGCCAGAAAGAGCGCATCTGGCCCGAACACGGCCTTCACATAACCACCAACAAATCCCACAAAGGCCACCACCATGATCAATGGCCCGGGAGTGGTTTCACCCAGTGCCAGGCCATCTATCATCTGCGTTGGTGTCAACCAGCCATAGCCGCTGACGGCCCCCTGGTAGACATAAGGCAATACCGCATAGGCACCGCCAAACGTCATCAGGGCTGCCTTGGTAAAAAACCAGCCCATTTGCGTCAGTGTATGATTCCATCCATAGTATGCCGTCAGTAAACCCATAGGGATGGCCCACAATACCAGGCCCGTGATCAGTACCCATAACAAACGGCCCCAGGCAAACCGGGCATGAGCCGGTGTCGGTGTGTCGTCGTCAATTAGCGCCGGGCCATAGGAAGTGTTGGCATTGCCATGGCCTCCGCCAGTCTTGAATTTTTCCGGTACCAGCCTGCCACCTGTATAGCCAGTGATTGCCGCCAGCACGACGATGACAGGGAAAGGAATATCCAGAGCAAAAATTGCCATGAACGCAGCGGCCGCAATGCCCCATAAATAGCCGTTTTTAAGTGCGCGTGAACCGATGCGGTGTGCCGCCTGTACCACAATCGCCGTGACAGCCGGTTTGATGCCATAGAACAAACCGGCCACCAGATTCAGGTCGCCATAGACGATATAGATCCATGACAGAGCAATCAGTATCAACAGGGAAGGTAATACAAACAGCGCACCGGCAGCAATGCCACCACGTGTTTTATGCATCAGCCAGCCTATATAGGTAGCAAGCTGTTGTGCCTCAGGTCCGGGCAGGACCATGCAGTAATTAAGGGCATGCAGAAAGCGCCGTTCTGAAATCCAGTGGCGGTTTTCCACCAGTTCCTGATGCATGATGGCAATTTGCCCGGCAGGACCGCCAAAGCTGATGAAGCCCAGCTTCAGCCAGAAAAGCAGCGCCTGTCCAAAGCTGACCGCAGTCGGTGGCGTAGCCTGTTTGAGAGCAGCCGGGTCAGATTGCGTCATAGTGGGTAGCGTCATTTTTCATGTTTTTGCCTGCCTGTAGATGAGCTCAGAAAACGACATCAGAATAAATACTGATTGCATATACAGTGCTTTGTGTTAAAGTACGTTCATGGACGAACAATGCTGCGTAATGACCTGATTACTGTCCTTCTATCATTCGTAACCGACATGGAGATTAACTATTATGGCAAACCTTGAACAGTCTTTTGACACACGTTTCAGCCTGCAATTCGCCCCGACTTCTTTTCTGATGCGTCTGGGTCGTCGCGAGATATTCGTCTGCCGGGATTTCCGCCAGCGTTCTTACTACGTTAACCCCGTAATGGATTGCAGTACCGGCGTGCAGGCAGGCCATCTGGAAATTCTGTTGCTTCGCAAATGGCTGGTGATACTGTCAAAAGCAAACTGGTAATTCGTATTTTGACAATCATTCAGTTCTAATACTATTGTACCGAGAATGGATGTCATTTCTATGTCAGCCTTGATCTGACTATCCCGGCTGACTGTCAAAGCGGGCTGACTGTCAAAGCGGGCTGACTGTCAAAGCGGGCTAGCTGTCAAAGCGGGCTAGCTGTCAAAGCGGGCTAGCTGTCAAAGCATACAAACGATGAATGATTCCCTCATGCATAGACAGACGGGCTTTGCAATGCAGTTAATGCATGCATGCATTCATGCATTACTCAAAATGACACTTTCCAATCATCATGCATCAAAGCTGATGAGATTGAAATCATTGAACCGTCAAGCCAATCTGCCCTGCACACTTGAACGCGTAGCTGAAAACAGATACTACAAAGCCCGGTTTATCGTCAATTGAGAGATAAGCCGGGCTTTGCAATTCTGCTGCCAGAATGGGGCCAATTGATCATAAAAGCATGCTGATCACAAAAGCATGCTCATGCCCCCGTCATCGCCGCAGGACAACCATGCCAGCTGGAACCTGCCGGTATGAACTCACCTTTCATCACCAGTGTGAGTGCACCCAGGCTGGCATTGTCTGCCACCACTGCGCTGTACAGAACGGCACTGCGTGGCCCCATATATACACGTTCACCAATGCTGACATGATCAATTTTCATAACACGGTCTTCAAACAAATGGGTTTGCGGACAGGCGAGTGCATTGATTTCGCTATAGGCACCAATGCTGACGCAATCAAATTCGGTAATGTCGGTGGTATCCATATACACACCACGCCCGATTTTACAGCCCAGCAAATTGAATACCAGCGGCAGCCAGGGGGTGCCACGCAGATAACGCATGAAATTTGGTACCGCTATCCCTTCATACAGATTGGTAATGCCTTCCGATATCCAGACAAACGGTGTCCACATGGGTACGCTGCTCTTCTTGTAGCGGAAAATAAGCAACCATTTCAGCGCCAGTACAAAGGCAAAACTGCCGACACCATACAGCAGACCGGCAATCACCAGGTAATACAGGACTTCACTCCAGCGGTCATCACCAGCCAAAGGCATCAAATCCAGAACGATGGTATAGCCGACGGCAATCACCATGGCATGTGGCGCAATGATACGAAACGCCTCAATCAGACCACGGCCCAGACGACGGATAATGGATGGTCGGAAAGTCAGGTTTTCCGGGAAGCCCCTGGTTTCCTCACGTGCCGGTAAATGAATTGCCGGCGAACCCAGCCAGGTGTCACCTTCACGCATTTGCTGATTCGATGGTGCGCTGGTATGCACACCGATGAGTACATTTTCCGGCAGTATGGTGCCATCCGGTATATACGCACCATTACCGACAAAGCTGCGACGTGAAATGACGGTAGGGTGCATGCTCATCCAGCCACCGTCGATTTGCTCATCCCCCAGCAATACCGCATCGGCAATAAAGGTGTCATCCCCCAGCGTCAACATATCGGGTACCACACCCAGTGCTGTTGAAATTTCGGCACCACGACCCACCTTGGCACCCAGCAGGCGATACCAGAACGGCGCATAGACCGTGGCATACACACCGTGCAAGACATTCAGGCTGGATTCCTGTATCTGGTTGACCAGCCATTTGCCGCAATAGGTATTACCGTGTACAGGGTATTTACCTTCTTTCAAGGTAGGCAAGATACTCCAGCGTATACCGGCCGACAGCAGGGCAGTGCAGACGATCAGCACAGCCGTTGCCGGGAAGGCCAGCAAGAAATACTTCACCAACTGGAAAATCACAGAATTGCTTTGCAAGCCAGGGAATAATTCAGAATTATCAAACCAGTCTATCGTCACAAAGCTGGGGAAGACCGGCATGAAGAACAATGCACTGATCAATAAGGACCCAAATACAAAAAAGATCGTCTCGCCCACCAGGCGCAAGGCAGAAACTTGCGGCCTGGGCGGATACATCTGCGGATCAAATGCTCCCACATCGCGTGCTGGCGAACCTTTCCAGATGCGCAAAGCCGGGATAATCTGGCCACTGCTCAGGGCCGATTGCGCTTCAAGATGGCCACCCGCTTCAATTTTGACATCGCCTTCCAGTACGGCATAAGAACCGACATAGGCTTCATCAGCCATGGCAATGCGTCCCAGCAAAAGCTCGCCATGCTGGACACGGGCATTTTCAAAATTGCTGGCATTACCGATGTTGCAGTGATCACCTATCTGCAACAAATCGGGCGCACGCAAGGTGATGGAGCCTATCACCACATCCTTACCAATTTTGGCACCGAGCGCACGCAACCACCATGCATACAGCGATGAGCCGCTCAGCATGTAAGCCGGCGCTGCTTCCATGAGCCGGTCTGCCAGCCACCAGCGATAATAGGTCCAGCCCCACAGCGGATACCGCCCGGCTTTAAGCCGACCGGCAATCAGCCATTTGCCGGCAATGGCAACTGCAAATTCGGCCAGCGTCAGCAACAGGAAGGCACCCACCGACAAGGCTACCGCCCTGGCGATGGAATCCTCAGGGTCACCAGTAAAGTAATGATAGGCAAAAAATGGCGCCAGCCATTGCACCATGCGCATTGCCACCAGCCAGGGAATAGCGACAGCCTGGCCCAGACCACACAGCCAGCGCTTCCAGTCGGGGGCGTGGGTCCAGACCTTGCTGGTACCAGATGTTGCCGCCGCAGTTGCCGCAATAGCCTGGGCCTGGCTGGCACTTTCTAGCGCAGCCAGCAAATTGCTGATGGTGCGATGCTGGTACACATCGCTGATTCTGAAATACGCAAATTGTGGATGCTTGCGCAGCATGGAGACCAGCTTGGCCGCCATCAAGGAGTGGCCACCCAGGTCAGTAAAAAAGTCAGATGCGCGACGAATCGCCTGACCAGGGAACAGACTTGCCAGGGCAGGGAACAGGACTTCTTCCGCTGCGGTTTCGGCGACGTCAGAATCATGATTGGCAGCCAACTTCACCAGCGCAAGTTTTTTCAGGGTATTGCGGTCAATCTTGCCCGAGGTCAGTCTGGGCATTTCAGGCAGATATTCAAACCGGGCCGGCACCATGTACACGGGCAAGGCTTTAGCCAAGGTGGCACGCAACTCGGCTGCGTGTCGCGCAAACGCTTCTGCACCGGCATCAGCCGCTAACTGATCGTTGACGATAAAGGCAACGATCTGGTCTATCTCATCTTCTTTGCGCAGCACCACGGCCACGGCGCCCACACCAGCCTGCCTGGCAAGCACAGATTCAATCTCGCCCAGCTCAACCCGGAAGCCACGGATTTTTACCTGATCATCCGCCCGCCCAAGGCATTGGACCGTGCCATCCGCATTAAAACAGGCCAGATCGCCGGTGCGGTACAGCCTTTCTTCATGTGGGTGACTGGCCCAGGGGTTGGGCAGAAATTTCTCCGCTGTCAGATCGGGACGCCCCAGATAGCCTATCGCCACACCGGGGCCAGAAATGCAAAGCTCGCCAGTTTCACCCGCAGGCAACAGACGCAGGTCATTTTCCACATCAGTAGCAATTACCAGCAAAGAATAATTCGGCAAAGGCTTGCCGATATTCACCGCCTGGTCTGCCTGTAGCCTTGCCAGACTGGCCGAAACACTGGCTTCTGTCGGGCCATAGGTATTGAACATCTGCCGCCCTGGCCGTGACCAGCGCTTGACCAATACCTCGGGACACATCTCGCCACCCAGATTGATCAGACGCAGGCTATCAACTTCATGTGTGAACAGGGCAAGCAGGGTAGGGACAGCATGCAAGACCGTAATATGATTTGCATTCAGTGCCAGCGGCAAGGCATCGGGGTCAGCCGTAATTTCTTTGGGTGCCAGCCATAAGGTCGCCCCCACCAGATAACTGATCCAGATTTCTTCAAAGGACATATCAAATGCCAATGAAAACCCCTGATACACACGATCATCATTGCGTATGCCCAGCACATGATTTTCACTGCGCAGGAAGTGGCAGATACTGCCCTGATTAACCAGTATGCCCTTGGGCTTGCCCGTGGAGCCAGACGTGTAAATGACGTAGGCTGGATCTGTGCCTTTAACCGGGCCACGTTTCAACAGGCTGGCATCGGTCGATGTCAGCAGGTCTTCCGCCAGCCAGGTAGTAAGGGAAAGGGTATTCAGTGCATCAGCAAATGCCTGGCAACTGACGATGCCAAAGGCATTCGCATCTTGCAGGCAGACTGCAATGCGATCAATTGGCGTATCCGCATCAAAAGGCAGCCAGGCCGCGCCCGATTTGGCAATAGCGGCCTGCATGACCAGCAGATTAATGCCCCGCGTCAGCCACAGCCCGACTATATGTCCCGGGCGCACACCCGCAGCAATTAAAACAGAAGCGACACGATCAGCATGTTCGTTTAACTGGTGATAACTGAGACTTTGCTCACCTGCAATAAGTGCAGTCTTGTCTGGAAATGCTGCCGCCGTCGCTTCAAGCAGATCTGCCAGCACTTCATCACGCAAAAAATCAGGTCTTTGCTCACCATACAAAATTTCAGGGCTTGCTATTGTGCTGCTAAACGAATGCATAAAAAATTCAAAAGAGAAAGGTCACTTAATATAGGCTAAATTTTGGGTGTTTACGCCAAATACTTTCTCGTGTTGAGAAATTGCAACTAAGATGCTGATTTTAACATTTTGATACACCAGCACGGTGGTTTTAAGGGGTAAGAAAACGCTGATATTTGTGCACGATAAAATCGTGATCAGTGTGCTGTTCATGTGTTGTTGTGCGGTGCGGAAAAATTGCTGAAGACTCTTTAGTTGGAAGAACCTTGTAGCAGGTGACGTGCGATGATCAACGAGGACAGTTTATGTCAGGCTGCTGATGGATATTTTTAAAGTTAAGGGAATGAAGAGAAATTGCCACTGTTATTGCAGGATTGCCTTCAGTTTTCATCAAATTATTTCGCCAAATTATTTCGCCAAATTATTCGCAATTCATGCTGGTTTATGCTCGCCATTTCCCGCATGCACGCGATTTCGCCCCTGTGATTTGGCATGGTAGAGCGCCTTGTCAGCGGCTTCAATCAATTCAACAGCCTGATTGTTTTCTCTGACAGGTACAAAAGCGTCTATGCCTGCACTGACGGTGACCACGCCGGCCGAGTTGCCAGAATGTTTGAGTTCAAGCTGATAAATGGCCTGACGTATGTTTTCCGCTACTTTCATGGCGCCTGAAATATCGGTGCCGGGTAGCAGGATTGCCAGTTCTTCTCCGCCATAACGTGCGCTAAGGTCGCCGGGGCGGTGCTTGCCAGCGGCAACCACCTTACTGATTTCACGCAGACATTCATCACCGGCGGCATGACCATAGATGTCGTTGTACTGCTTGAAGCAATCAACGTCTATCATGATCAACGCCAGCGAACTGGCATTGCGCATTGCCCGGCTGAACTCATCTTTTAATGCAATATCAAACTGACGTCGATTTGCAAGACCTGTCAGGCCATCCTGCATCGCCAGTTTTTCCAACGTCCGGTTCAAGTTTTCCAGTGAGTGGCGCGCCTTGGACAGTTCAGCTTCGGCCTGTACACGAAGATTGATTTGTCTGATCAGCCGTGACCCGATCAAAGCCAGGCCCAACACCAGGCAACCGACACCTATGGCATGCACGATGGAATTTGACTTCCATTCTTCCAGTACTTCATCTCTGGACAAGGCGGCAGACACTACCAGTGGATAGAGCTCCAGTTGCCGGTAACTATTGATTCTGACAATACCGTCCTGGCCGGATGTAAAGGTTTGTGTACCCACTTTGGCATTGGGCAGATAGTCACGAAACAGGGGGAATTGCGAAATATTCCTGCCCAGGGATTTTTCTTCAAAAGGACGCCTTAGCAGGATGGTGCCATCCGTCAGCGCAACAAAAATCGCCCCGGTTTCGCCTATATCAAACTGCTCGTAAAACTTTTTGAAATAGCCCATATTGATGGTTGCCAGAACAACGCCTGCAAAGCCGCCATCACTATTGTTAAAGCGCCTGCTCACGGTGATTATCCATTCACCTGTGGACTTGCTTTTGATGGGCGGACCAATGTGTACACCCCGATCTGTGTGCTCGCGATGGTAGATGAAATATTCACGGTCAGAATTATTGGCATTCTTGTTAAGAGTCGCCTGGGAATTGGTTACCCAGCGGCCATCCTGATCGTATACAAACAGGCCATGCAGTTGCGGCAATTCCTGAACCCGTTTAATCAGTAAAGAATGCATGCGCTCAAGATTGGATTCCGTGACACCATCCACTTCCAGCCTTTCCACCAGCCCCACCAGCACGGTATCGGCCCCTTTGATCGTATCGTAAGCATGCTGCCCTATGGAACGAGCCAGATTCGAGGTAGCCCTCTCGGTTTCCGCCAGTTGCACCTCGCGTGCCCGCCAGGTTACCCAGCCCTGGACCAGAATTAAAGAAGCGCAGACCAGTATCACAAATCCGGTTGCCAGCGCAGTAACAGGGAATTTTCTGGGGGCAGGGTCAGGAAGACCAGTATTGATGGCAGTCATAGTCGTCATGAAGTGAAACCTTCCTTCCAATCCGGTGGTGACGCAGCCATGCGCGTAGAGCATACTGCTTCTGAAGAAGTGCAAAGATGCCAATAATTATAGGGTATATTGGTAAAAAAATATCGAATTATTGATGTGCTCACAGGAAATATTTCCTGTGGATATCGAGGACGTTGGCATTCTCTTTATCGGAGATGGGGTCATGGTTATAGCCCCCATTTGATGTTGATTTATTAATCGATATGAGGGTATAGCATGGTAAGACCACTACGATTAGAGTTTGCAGGTGCTTTATATCACGTCACTTCTCGTGGAGACAGGCGTGAGGATATCTATTTGGATGATGACGACCGGCAGGAGTGGTTGACGGTGTTGGCCGAGGTATGTGACCGCTTCAACTGGGTGGTACATGCCTACTGCGAGATGAGCAATCATTATCATCTGCTGGTCGAAACCATTGATGGCAATTTGTCGCGTGGTATGCACCAGCTCAATGGCTTGTATACCCAGCGTTTTAATCGTCGTCACAAACAAGTCGGGCATTTGTTCCAGGGCAGGTACAAAGCGATTCTGATACAAAAAGAAGCGCACCTGTTGGAGTTGGCGCGCTACATCGTTCTTAATCCAGTACGTGCCGGGATGGTGAGTTTGCCAGAGCAATGGTACTGGAGCAGCTATCATTTCTGTGTACGTGACCAGCACGCTCCGCCGTGGCTGGATACCGACTGGTTATTGGGACAGTTTGGTGTCAAACGCAAACAAGCCAGGTTAGCCTATGCCAGATTTGTACGGGATGGCGTGGGCTTGGCTTCGCCCTTGCTGGCAACCCGACACCAACTGCTGCTGGGGGATGACGAGTTTGTCGAAAAATACCAGCATCAATTACGCCCAGAAGACCTCCGGGACGTGTCTATCGCACATCGACGTGCGATTTCTTTGCCGTTACATACCTATCAGGAAAACTTTGCTGATCGCAAGGAGGCCATGGCTCAGGCATATCGGTCTGGCGCTTATTCCATGGCCGAAATTGCAGCCTTTTTTTCTGTTCACTACGTCACTGTCAGCAGGGCAGTGCGGGCATTTGAGGCAAAACACGAACAGTAGACTTGTGTTGATTCGCGCCTTCTTTAGAGACTTTAACGGGACTGGACGACGACAGGTCTTATACTCGCACATTTGCTTGTTGTAGAATTGTCGTAATGTGAGACCTGACCCCTTTTTTTCTGGCTGCGGCCGCAGCATGTGCGCGAACGCCAGCTTGCGGAATGGCTTTAGCGGCCGCATCCGCAGCAACGGCTAAAGCTGCGGGCGATATGTGCAGTAAGACGTACAAGAAATTTAAAAACTGGTATGCACAGGATAATAGTTCAGCTGAGGGAGCAGATAGCGGAGATAAGGGATCAACTCCTACTGATCTGCCTGCTCAGCCAAACGAAAACAACTTAGACAAGATTCCTGAGAATAAAGGTGACAAAACTGCTCAAGACGCTGGGTATATTGATGCGCATGACGCCAAAAACGGTCGAGGTGACAGTAAGGTTAATATATACAACGACAAGACAACAGGGCAAAAATGGCTCTGGGACGGTAAGAGAGGCTCTGAGAAGGAAATATTATGAATAGGGAAAAGTCGGTTTCGCTTACGCTCCGAGGTTTTGATCGTACTGCGCAAGATGTTGCATCGCTCATAGGTGTAAACCCAACCCGTCTTGGAAATCGTGGTGAACCGGTGCGGCCAAGCGTCAGAACATTGTTAACTCGCTCCTATGTCCAATACTCAATGAGCTTTCCAAGTGAATATTCTCTATGCGATATGCTTCCTGATTTCCTTGTCTATATGGGAGGGGTTAGCCACCTTTGGGATGTGCAAAGCCAAGTGCAGCCGGAGTTTTTTGAGTTTCATTTTGACTTGCCAGTGAAAAAATCTGAAGAGTCACAAGAAGGATATTTTTCGACAAAAGACGTTGCAGATATTTTTCAACTCAGAGCCAGCATATCGCTCGGTTTTTTTTAAATTAATAGGCATTACATAGCTGCCCTGTTCGACGTTCGATTGACCGAATATATTCCGCCTATTCTGCATTTTTTTGCAGGGAACGGCGGATTTTCGATGTGCTCAGAGCATCAAAACGTCAAAATTTCAATCAACATCACAAATCGACTTCGCGTAATTGCCTAAGTTTTGCGCAAAATTCATGCTGGATACGCACCAACACCCGAACAGACATTCTGTCCATACACGGTAAAGCTGTTGGTCCTTCAAAGCATCACTATCGCCGTATATAAAAACCACACAACAAACCATCCCAAGCTGCAAAGCACTGCACCGATTTTGGTGCGGTGGCATACGGATCGATGCCTCGCCACACTTCCGCTGGCGTCCACCCATGCAAATGTTGATGCGGCCGAATCAAGTTATACCAACTCATAAATTCCGCAAGCAAACCGTCAAGTGCCAGCCCATCCTTGGGAATGATCAAATTGAGTTTTTGCTTTAGCGTTAAAAAGAAGCGCTCAATACGCCCGTTTTGCCAGGGCTTACCCGGCTGGCTGAATTCATGCCGTATACCTAGCTTCATCAAACCCACAGCAAAAGCTGCACTTCGAAACACCGAAGCATTATCAGTCCGGATACTTTTTGGTTTCCCAAATAATTTAATCGCTACTGCAAGCTGATTCAGTATGGCTTCTGAAGTCGCTGATTCCAAACGCACCAATAACAAATTCAAGCGCGTCCCGTGGTCAACTGCACCCAGTAAAAATGTTGGACACCCCCAGCGTCTACTTTCCCCGTTCCATCCAGACACCAACGCAGATTTGCAGGAGCTGGTGCCGGAAAATGATTTCTGGTACGTACACGTATTGTCTCTCTTTCAGACCGATACTTTTGCACCCAGACATAGACCGTATTGAGTGATACGGACATCCCGGTATGGGCATACAGACGATTGAAGGCATACATCGTCACCCGATAGCTACTATTTTCTTCCATGTAAAGATCAAGCACTGCATCTATTACCCAGGCTGGTTTCCTGTTGCCGTTAGATCGTCGTGGTCGCGAAGGATAAAAACGGGCGACAGCAGCAGGAGAGCACGCATCATTTTCTTTTGCACTGTACCTATCATAAAAACTTACCCGCAACATCCGAATCAGCAGCACAATCAACATCACTGAAACAATCAACATGGGTATCTGTTCAGTTAGAATAAGACTCACCCATCAAGGCTTTTTCTCTTCCCGTTTTTCTATCACTACCCTTGACGTAGCTGTTGCTTCCCTGACGGTATATCCTTCAGGTATGCCGAACAGGCTGGCGGCTGGCTCTGCGCGTTTGAGATTGGTCAGGCGGTAGCTCCATTCGCCGCTGCGGGGGTCGCTTTGTTTGATCAGGACGGTTAGTTGTAAGTCCGGGGAGTACCAGTTTTCAGAGCTGACGGTAATCGGATTTTTATTGCCGATCTCGCCGGCGGGGATTTGATACGAACGCATTTTCCCCTCCGCACGGACGCCATCGAAATCTCTTGTGCCCATGTCTTTGGTGCTTGTCTTGCTAACCCAGCGGCTGTCCATATATGCGGGCGGGAGTGGTGCTGTTTTTATGATATTGATCAGATTATCGGTTGCGCTGATGACGGCAGTATGCGGTCCCGGTACAGAGGTGATAGATTTTGCATTGATTACTTTGACCTCTTCTCGTGTTTCTTTGTTGCCTTCAGATTTGTCATCGCTTTTTTTTCTCAATGTTTTGATAATGATTTCATCGTCATTCGTTTGCAGATAGATCCTGCCTGTAATTCCTTCCTGCTTCTCTTTTGCGGCCATGACTTTCCCATCTGCTGTCTTTGTAAGGATAATCTTGGTGACGGTCTTTCTGTCCGGTATGATTACATAGCGTGAGTTTTCCACCGGGTCGGTGATAAGAATTTGTGACACATTGCCTTTGCTGTCACGTACTTCATATCGAGTGCGGCCTACAGTATCTCTATAGACCATGCTTGACGTTTTATTGCTGATCTGATTGCCGTCAGCCAGAGTCTGCGTTTTTTCGGTAATGATCTCTGCGCTGTATGGTGCGTTTTTTACCAGGTTAGACATATGCATGTCTTGCATGCCTGAGAAAACTGCGTTCATGGCATCGCTGGCATTTCTCGCTGCACTCATTGCATCTGCAACGGCTTTGTTGACGGTGCTGGCTTCTGGCAAATCGGCTAGTGCTGCAAGTGCTGGCACGGATGATGTTGCGGAAAATGGTGTGATTGGAGCCATTGGTGGCAAGGGCGGCATGGGTTTAAGCGGTGCAATTTGATGAACTTCAAGTTGTTGGCGTGTTTGTTTTTCTTCTGCTGAAATTGGTACAGGGTTGTCATTGATGACATTGGCTTGCGCTGCCGTCCATGAATAGCTCAAAAAAATCAGTATTGGAAGTTTGAAAGTCATGATATTTCCTTCGTGTTCATGGGTAAATTGGATTCAAAGAATCTAAGTTGAATTTAAAGATGTTGCTTAAAACGGATGCGTTAATTTTTGAGCAGGCGCATGGCTAATGGCGCCCCTTCCTCGTCCACTAACATCTGCGCCCTTACCATTTCACCGGCAATTTCTGGGCTAACGGGCATGCCCAGGCTGGCCAGCCAGGCAGCTGGCACTTCGGTTTCCATCATGTGAGGTGTTCCTTCATCCAGACGTTCCAGCGGCACCAGGGCGACGAAGGGCGGCAGCTCTGTGTTTGAAACTGCGGTGCTGTCAGGTGTAATTTGATGTGGGGGCGCTGGAAACAGCACTGTCAACATGACCAGGCAAAAACTGCCGCACATTGTCAGCAGACCAGCCAGCCAGGGGCGCAATTGACTACTGCGCGCCTGCTTTTTATGCTTGTTTTGTTGCTGGGTAAAGGCCAGTAATAAAGCCTGCTCAGTCGACGCTGGTGTATTCAGTTCTTGCAAGTCTTGGCGCAAGAGGCTGAATTGCTGGTCCAGCGCAGCATCGGTATCGCTGATCTTGTGCTGGGAATTCATGTGCTCATTCATCTTTGTGTTCCTGTTTTTGCTGTTGCATCGGGTCGCCAGCCCATTCTTTCGCTGTATTGCAGGATGGCGGCACGTGCTCTGGACAGGCGAGAACGCACGGTGCCTATGTCTATGCCGCAAATGACGGCGATTTCTGCGTACGACAGTTCTTGCAGTTCATACAAAATAATCACATCACGATAATGCGGCCGCAGCACGGCCACTGCCTGCCTGACATGTTCTGTCAATTGCTGGCTGAAGATGGCATCTGTGGGTTCTGCTGCTTCGCTTATCAATACTTCTTCTTCGTTTTCATCTCCGTGACCTTTGCCGGGCAACTGCTGATGGCGGCGCTGGGTCTGGTCCTGTTTCAGCAGCAGGTTCCTGGCGACACCAAACAAAAAATTCTGCAAATTGCCCAGACCCGCGTCATAACGATACGATCTGGTCAGCAAGCCCATGAATACGTCTTGCACGACATCGGCGGCCAGCGCGCTCTGGCCGCAACGCATGAGGGCATAGCGATAAATCGGCCCCTGATGCCGTTGGTACAGACGTTGAAATGCAGCGACATCGCCATCGCGCATTTGCCTTAACAAGCTAGAGTCTGTATCCCCGGTATCCGTCTTCATTCGTCTGTTGTTGTCTTCTGCTTGGTTCTGTTGGAGCAATTTATGTATGTCTCAAGAGGTATTACCTTGATGGGCCTCGAAAGTTCCAACTATTTCGCTAAAGGCTGTTAGACGGGTATTTAATAAATATGCACATTTATGGTGATTTATTGCATTTATTTGGTGCGTTTTCATGAAATATTGATTGTCTGCACATAGATATACTTGGTTCAAAACTTGCTGTGTTGCTTTTAATAATGTTCCAGAAGTAAAAGTAGATATTCGGTGCCTGACTACTTGTTATTTTGAAAATCAACCGAAATAATAGGAAAGAACTACGTGGAGCGAGAAAGAAGATATGGATCTGACACCCAGAGAAAAAGATAAGTTGCTGATATTTACCGCCGCCTTGCTGGCAGAGCGGCGCAAGGCGCGTGGCCTGAAACTGAATTACCCGGAGGCGGTCGCCCTGATCACCGCCGCCATCATGGAAGGCGCACGTGATGGCCGCACGGTGGCTGAACTGATGTCGGAAGGCACGCAAATACTCAGCCGTGCCGATGTCATGGAAGGCGTGCCGGAAATGATTCCTGATATCCAGGTCGAAGCGACTTTCCCGGACGGTAGCAAGCTGGTTACCGTCCATCACCCCATTCCCTAGGAGAAAACCATGATACCAGGCGAAACCCTGATAGAGGATGGGGATATCGAATTGAACGTGGGTCGTCCCGTGGTCAGCATTACTGTAGCCAATAGTGGTGACAGGCCGATACAGGTGGGCTCACATTTTCATTTTTATGAAACCAATCCGTCCCTGCAATTTGACCGTCAACAAGCTTACGGCATGCGTCTCAACATTGCTGCCGGTACCGCCATTCGTTTTGAGCCGGGGCAGCAACGCAGCATAGAACTGGTGGCCCTGGCAGGTGACAGAAAAGTCTATGGTTTCAGCGGTAAAGTGATGGGGGCGCTATGAAAATTTCACGTCATGCTTATGCTGAAATGTTCGGGCCAACCACGGGTGACCGCATCCGTCTGGCAGATACCGGCCTGTTCATAGAAATTGAAAAAGACTTTGCGATTTATGGCGAAGAGGTGAAGTTTGGTGGCGGCAAGGTGATACGCGATGGTATGGGCCAGTCGCAAAGGCCACATGCTGAAGTCATGGATACCGTTATCACCAATGCTGTCATCATTGATCACTGGGGTATTGTCAAAGCAGACATCGGCATTAAAAATGGCTTGATTGCATGCATAGGCAAGGCGGGTAACCCAGACATACAGTCTGGCGTCGACATGGCCATTGGTGGCGCGACCGAGATCATTGCCGGTGAAGGCAAAATCGTGACCGCTGGCGGCATCGATTCACACATCCATTTTATTTGCCCACAGCAGATTGAAGAAGCCTTGATGAGTGGCGTCACCACCATGCTGGGCGGCGGCACCGGCCCGGCCACCGGCACGGCAGCCACTACCTGTACGCCAGGCCCCTGGCATATGCATTCGATGCTGATGGCGGCAGATGCTTTTCCCATGAACCTGGGCTTTATGGGTAAGGGTAATGTCAGCCTGCCTTTGCCGCTGGAAGAGCAGGTAAGGGCCGGTGCCATCGGCCTGAAGCTGCATGAAGACTGGGGCACCACGCCACAAGCCATCGATAATTGCCTGACGGTGGCTGACAATATGGATGTGCAGGTTGCCATTCATAGTGACACGCTGAACGAAGGCGGCTTTCTGGAGCATACCCTGGCGGCATTTAAGGACAGAACTATCCATACCTTCCATACCGAAGGTGCAGGCGGTGGTCATGCGCCGGATATTATTGCTGCGGTGGGTGAGGCGAATGTACTGCCGTCCTCCACCAATCCTACCCGGCCCTACACCGTCAATACCCTGGACGAGCATCTCGATATGCTCATGGTCTGCCATCATCTTGACCCGGCTATTGCCGAAGACATTGCCTTTGCTGAATCACGCATACGGCGCGAAACCATCGCTGCGGAAGATATTCTGCATGATATCGGTGCTATCTCGATGATGTCTTCCGATTCCCAGGCCATGGGCCGTGTTGGCGAAGTCATTATGCGTACCTGGCAAACGGCAGACAAGATGAAGCAGCAGCGTGGCTCGCTGGCAGAAGACAATGCGCGTCATGACAACTTCCGCGTTAAACGCTATATCGCCAAATATACGATTAACCCCGCACTGACCCATGGCATTGCCCATGCCGTTGGCTCGCTCGAAGTGGGGAAGATTGCCGATATCGTCTTGTGGAAGCCAGCTTTCTTTGGCGTGAAACCATCGATGATCATCAAGGGCGGCATGATCGCCGCTGCCCAGATGGGTGACCCGAATGCATCAATACCAACGCCACAGCCCGTGCATTACCGCATGATGTTTGGTGCCTTTGGTGGGGGCTTGAAAAAGTCGTTTACTTTTGTATCGCAGGCGGGGCTGGATGCGGGGCTGGCAGAACAGTTGAAGTTGAACAAGACCCTGATTGCCGTCAAGAACACACGGCATATTCGCAAAAAGGACATGATACACAATGGCCTGACGCCAAAAATGGAAGTCGATTCCGAAACCTATGAAGTCCGTGCCAATGGTGAATTGCTGGTCTGTGAACCGGCAAAAATCCTGCCCATGGCCCAACGCTATTTTTTATTTTAAACAATGCTGACATTACAAACAAAAATCGAGACTGCCGACAGCATCGCCGGGCAACTGGTCTTGCCGTATGAATTACGTGAAAAAAGCCGCCTGCGTGCCACGCTTGCCAGTGGCGAAGATGTGGCCGTGTTTACCGTGCGTGGTACTGTCATGCGCCATGGTGACCTGATGCTGGGTAATGATGGCCGCGTGATTGAAGTCGTTGCTGCAGCCGAGCCGACATATAAGGTGGAATGCGAAACTGCCTTTAATTTATTGCGCTGCGCCTTCCATCTGGGTAACCGGCATACCCAGGCGCAGGTGGGTGACGGTTTTTTGCGTATACGCAAAGACCCGGTGCTGAAGGAAATGTTACAGGGCTTGGGGGCCGTCGTTACTGAAGAGCAGGCCAGTTTTGAGCCCGAATCTGGTGCTTATGGCGGTGGCCATCATCATGGTGGCGATGACGGGCATCCGCATAATCCACTGGCGCCTATACCTTTGCGCCAGCGCATACATCGTCCTTCAGACAGCAAGGCTTAAGCATGCAGTCTGCGGCATTGCTCCATTTGTTGCAACTGGCCAGCCCGTCTTTGCCTATCGGTGCCTATAGTTATTCGCAAGGGATGGAAGCGGCGATAGAAAAAGGTCTGGTACGCAACGAAGTCACAGCCAGGGAATGGATTATCAATTCTCTGCATGAAGTGGTGGCCCGTTTTGAAGCGCCGGTACTGTGGCGTTTGTTACAGGCTTTTGGTGACCGGGATCTGGCCGCCGTATCGCACTGGACCAGCTTGTTCATTGCGGCCAGGGATACAGCAGAATTTCGGGCTGAGAGCATACAGATGGGTTATTCACTGGGCAAACTAGTGAACGACCTGAAGATTGCTGATGCAGAATTACTTGCGATTTTGCTGGCGCAACATGAATTGCCTTTGCCCACGGCCATGGCTGCAGCCGCCGTTGCCTTGCAGGTGCCGCCAGAATCGGTCTTGCTGGGCATGCTGTTTTCGTGGGCAGAAAACCAGGTGCTGGTGGGGGTGAAATCCATTCCCCTGGGTCAGGTGGCAGGGCAACGTTTATTGCTGTCGCTGCGACCCGAACTGGAAAAAGCGGCAAGACTGGCACAAGAACTGGAAGATGGCCAATTATCGAACTGGGCACCGGGGCTGTCTTTGCTGTCCATGCAGCATGAAGTCCAATACAGCCGACTATATCGGTCATAAAGCCGGTCGTAAAAAATAAAAAAACAGGAAACAATAAATGAATACCCAAACACATACATCTTCAGAACCAAACCCCTTGCGCGTAGGCATAGGTGGCCCGGTCGGTTCCGGCAAAACGGCATTGTGCGAAATGCTATGCAAAAGCATGCGCGACCACTACGAAATGGCGGTCATTACTAATGACATCTATACCAAGGAAGACATGGAAATTCTGCTGCGTGCAGACGCCTTGCCTGCCGAACGTCTGATGGGAGTGGAAACTGGTGGTTGTCCACACACTGCCATACGTGAAGATGCATCCATCAACCTGGAAGCGATTGCCCGCATGAGTGCTGATTTCCCTGACCTTGATTTGATACTGGTGGAATCTGGCGGCGATAATCTTGCGGCCACCTTCAGCCCTGAACTGTCAGACCTGACTATTTACGTCATTGACGTGGCCGGTGGCGAAAAAATCCCGCGTAAAGGCGGGCCAGGCATCACCCGTTCAGACTTGTTGATCATCAATAAAACCGATCTGGCACCGCACGTAGGCGCCAATCTGGACATCATGGCGCAAGACGCCAAGCGCATGCGTGGTGAGCGGCCTTTTGTATTTACCAATCTGCGTACCGGTGACGGGCTGGAAGCAGTAGTCAGCTTTATCCGCAAACAAGGCATGCTGGACGAAGTCAAAAACTAATTTTCAATCTGGAATCGGGAGATAAATATGAAAGCAAGTAAATCGCAAATTCTTGGTGTTATTGCCGCGTTCAGCCTCGCCATGATGACTATGCCGGCGTCGGCGCATGACAGTGTGCTGCATACCATGAATGCCTTGCTGGATGGCTTTCTGCATCCCTTCACCGGGTTCGATCATTTGTTGGCCATGCTGGCGATAGGCATCTGGGCGGCGCAGCAAAAGCAGGCGCGTGCCTGGCTGATACCGGCCAGCTTTCCCTTGATGATGCTTGCTGGCGGCGCGCTCGCTTTGGCAGGTGTTGCGTTGCCGGGTATAGAGCATGGTATTGCTGCTTCTGTGGTGGTACTGGGCTTGCTGATCAGCTTTGCGGTTAAATTGCCTCTAAGTGCGGGTGTGGCCCTGGTATCTGTGTTTGCCGTGGCACATGGCTATGCGCATGGTCAGGAAATGCCGGCAAATGCATCAGCATTGCTGTATGGCAGCGGCTTTGTACTGGCTACAGCCTTGATCCATGTCATGGGCTGGATGGCGGGTAAGGGCGCACAACAATGGCTGGCAAGCCAGTTGCCGCGTATTGCTGGTGCAGGCATTGCCATGGCTGGGGTTTTCTTTTTCGTATCTGCAAGCTGATTCTGTAAGCTTGATTTTGCAAGCTGATTTTGCAAGCTGATCAAGGTTCAATCTTTAATCAAGCAATAGGGCAAGGGTGGCGATGTCATTCTTGCCTGATTTGTAATTTGCGGAATGTTGTGATCCTTTGGTCGCAACTTGTCACCACTTGTCGCCCCTTCAAGTGACTATGCCGATTTCGTCTTTCAAGGCGCATACAAACATCAAGACTGCCGCTTTCGGTGGACTTACACTTTCTCATGTTCAAGCCTGACAGCTACGTCATCGATACATGAAACGGTGCGTTTTCGCTGTGATCGATTTCTTCGGTCAGTTTTCCGGTCGGCTTTTCGACCATCTGTCAGCGCAAGGTTTCTTTGACTGAATTTCAAAATTAACCGGTCTTCGCCGGAGAAAGCAAGGCAAATACCATGTGGCAAGGTGTCATTCCCGCAGTAACGACCAAATTCAATTCCGACGACAGCCTCGATTTTAAAGAGATGGAACGTTGTTTCCATTATCTGATGGATGCCGGTTGCGATGGGCTGATCGCCTGTGGCTCTCTGGGTGAAGGCCCATTGCTGTCGCATGCAGAGCGCATTGATGTACTGAAACTGACCAAGCAGGTGACAGGTAACAAGCCAGCGATCATGACCGTGGCCGAAGCCGCAACCCGCGATGCCTGCGCCCTGGCAGAAAAAGCCGCCAAAGCCGGTGCCGATGGCTTGATGGTGGTGCCAAGCACCATCTACCACACCAATCATCGTGAGACCATCGCCACACTGCGCAGCATTGCGGCAGCGGGGGATTTGCCCATCATGATTTATTCAAATCGCCTGGCCTATCGCGTCGATGTGACTACCGACATGCTGGAAGAGCTGGCAGACGATGCCCGCTTTGTGGCAGTCAAGGAATCATCGGACGATATTCGCCGTACGACAGAAATCATCAATCGCCTGGGCAATCGCTATGACCTGTTCACCGGTGTGGACAATCTGGCGTTTGAAGCGTTGACTGCTGGTGCCAAAGGCTGGGTGGCAGGGCTGGTAGTGGCTTTCCCGCATGAAACGGTGGCAATTTATCGCCTGATACAGGCCGGTCGTTATGCTGAAGCGCTCGATATCTACCGCTGGTTCCGCCCCTTGCTGGATCTGGATGTGTCTACCTATCTGGTGCAGAACATCAAACTGGTCGAAGCTCTGGTGATCGATTCCAACGACAGGGTACGTGCACCGCGTTTGCCACTGGACGGCGCCTTGCGCGCACGTGTAGAGCAGATAGTCAACATCGCCCTGGCAAACCGCCCTGTGCTGCCTGTATTTAACTGACAGGCTGGTTCAGGATGGAGCAGTGATGAGCATGAAGCCAAGGGCGCTGGTGGTAGGGGCAGGCATAGTTGGTAGTGCCTGCGCGCTCAAATTGCAGCAGGATGGTTTCCAGGTTGGCCTGATTGATGCTGCCACGCCCGGTTGTGGTGTGACAGCGGCGGGCATGGGACATTTGGTGGCACTGGATGAAAGCAGCCAGGAGCTTGATCTGTGTCTCTTGTCCTTGCGTTTATGGCGCGAGTTTTTTGCCGAGTTTCCGGATGTTGGCGAACCCAGTCCCTGTGGCACCTTGTGGGTGGCCGAGGATGAAGCGCAACTGGTAGAAGCACAGCACAGAGCCGCCACCTTGAATGCACGGGACTGGCAGGCCGATGCCCTGAGCGGTGCGCAGGTACAAAAGCTGGAGCCAGCCTTGCGCCCCGGCTTGGCTGGTGGCGTCCGGGTTGCGGGTGACAGCGTGGTGTATCCGCCGCAAATCGCCTATTTTATGGCGCAGCAATTACGCAGGCAGGGTGGACAATTGTTGCTGGGCCAGCGCGTCAGCAGCGTGCATGCAGCCAGCCTGAAACTGGAAGATGGCAGCAGGCTGGGCGCAGATGTCATCGTCATTGCCGCCGGTCTGGACGTGGCCAGGCTCTTGCCAGAGATTGCCGTATTTGGTCGCAAAGGGCATCTTGCCATTACCGACCGTTACCCAGGACACCTGTCGCACCAGATCGTCAGTATGAATTATGGCCAGGCGGCGATGACTGCCGATGCCCTGGCGGTCGCTGCCAATGTACAACCACGCCCGACCGGGCAATGGTTGCTGGGTTCTTGCCGTCAGGATCATCAGACAGATACCAGCATTGATCCGCGTGCCCTTGGTGCGGTTTTGCAGGCAGCCATGCAATTATTGCCCTGCCTGGCGGATATGCAGATTATCCGCGCCTGGGCGGGCATGCGTCCGGCCTCGCCCGATGGGCAACCCATCATAGGGCCACATCCACTGTTGCCAGGCATCTGGGTGGCAGCAGGGCATGAAGGCCTGGGTGTGACGACAGCACTGGCGACGGCACAGATACTGGCCGACCAGATAGCCGCACGCCCTGGCAAACTTGATGACACTACCTATCTGCCTTCACGTTTTTTCCCTGAACAGGGCGTCAAATATGCCTGAACAAACTGCCATGCAGGCAAAAATGCCGGCAAAAATTTGGATTGATGGCCAGCCTGTTGAATGCCGCAGTGACATGACGGTGGCTGCGGCATTGATGCAATACCAGCATCAGCAAACCCATTTATCGGTCACTGGCCAGCCACGCTTTGCTGTTTGTGGCATGGGCGTCTGCCAGGAATGCCGGGTCAGCATCAATGGCCAGCCACATCGCCTTGCCTGCCAGGAATACTGTCGTTCAGGCATGGTCATCAACACCGGCTTGGGTGGGCAATCATGAGCGGCCCAATAGCGGTATTTTCTACCGATGTGCTGATTATCGGTGCTGGCCCGGCTGGTCTGGCTGCTGCGCTGGCAGCCACGGCACAGGCAGGTGTCATGGTGACCATCATCGATGAAAATCCGGCACCCGGTGGCCAGATCTGGCGCGGTGGTGCTGGCCATTGGCGTGACAGTCGGGCGCAGGCACTGTGGAACACGCTGAGTCAGCGTCCCAATCTGCGCATTGTTTATGGTGCACGTATCGTAGCCAGGGGCAGCGAGCAGGAATTCTTACTGGAAACCGCTGATGGCGCACAAAAAATACGCTGGGCAAAATGCATACTCTGTACCGGTGCGCGTGAATTGTTACTACCTTTCCCAGGCTGGACATTGCCCGGCGTCACTGGTGCTGGTGGCTTGCAGGCACTGATCAAAGGCGGCATGCCGGTAAGGGGCAAGCGGGTGGTAATTGCCGGTAGCGGCCCTTTGTTGCTGGCGGTGGCTGATACGGCAAGGCGGGCAGGGGCCAAGGTAGTTGCCATTGCAGAACACCGCAGCAATGCTGAATTGATACGTTTCTTTCTGGCTTTGCTCCATCAGCATCGCGGCAAGTTTTTGCAGGCTATCAAATTATTTTGGCATTTAAAACAAATCGCTTACCGGCATGATGCCAGAGTCATCAAAGCCACAGGTGAGCAAAAGCTAAATAGCGTCAGCCTGCAACATGGCAGCAAAATACTGGATATACCCTGCGATTTTCTGGCCTGTGGTTTTGGCTTGCTACCCAATCCTGAACTGGGAAGCCTGCTGACTTGTCATATCGTCGAAGGCAGTATCCAGGTAGATGCGCATCAAGCCAGCAGTCAGCCTGCCATCTGGGCTGCCGGTGAAGCCTGCGGCATAGGTGGTGTTGATAAGGCCCTGGCGGAGGGGCACATTGCCGGTCTGGCAGCCACAGGCCAGACCATCAGCGACGATGCGTTGGCCATACGTGAGCGGGCGCGGTCTTTTGCACAATTGCTCAATAGTACATTTGCTGTGGATGAAGAGTGGCGTCACCTGTGTCAGCCAGATACCCTGGTGTGCCGCTGCGAAGATGTCAGTGCCCAGCAACTGGCCCTGCATGGCGACTGGCGCAGCGCCAAGTTGATGACCAGGGCTGGCATGGGTGCCTGCCAGGGCCGTATCTGTGGCGCAGCCTGTCAATTCTTGTTCGGCTGGCAAGCCCCAGACATGCGACAGCCGGTTTTTCCGGTCAAGGTATCTACACTGGCTGCATTGGGAACAATCGGCGCTGGTGAGGAAGCGCACTGACTATTTAATGCCAGGCAACTGTCATTCATTTCAAAGCAGGCTTGCGAGCCTGCTTTTCTATTTTCTTCACCACAGATTTGCCTTCAAATTGACTGCTTGACCCGTGATTTATGCATTCTGTCGCAAGTGCATGGCAGGTGAGGATGGTCGTGCCTAAGATAACTACATCGCGCTACAGAATTAGATTAGAACTGGCCCTGAAAAGCCCAACCACACTCACGAGAGGCACATCATGACTTCGAATAAAAACACCGCACAACGTACTGCACTGATCGTATTTTTTATTATGTTACTGGCCGTCATCAGCTTGGGCGCATTCAGTGATGTGAACATGCACGTCAATGGCCACGAGACAGGCATAATCGGCGGCTTTTTCGGTTTTGTTCTTGCCTGCGGCATAGGTGCACTTGCCTTGTTGTTCGCTTTGGGCCTGACAGGTGTGGTGCTGGCAGGTGTTGGCATTTTATTGTTTTTCATCCTTGTCGTTGTGCTTGGCTCTCTTGCCCTGGCACTGTTGCCACTGTTATTCCCCGTCTTGCTGATTGTTGGACTGGTGGCACTATTTTCAAAACGCAATCCTGCATAAAACGTTTTTTGAGGCATGCTTCTCTGCTTGTCATGCCTTGGTGCGCAGGATGAATTGCATGCACTGTGCAGCCAGTTCTTCTATCCTGATCCCGCTGCCACCGTCACGCCCACGGCGATACCATTGGGCAGTCCAGTTCAGGGTGCCGAACATCAGCAACTTGTCCAGCGGTGTTGGCATGGCCCAGTCGCCCGAAACATGCAGGGCGGCGATGGCTTGTTCCCATACGGCTTCATACCTGTCTTTGAGGGCAATAATCCTTGCGCGGGCAGGTTTATCAAGTGAGCGCCATTCATACAGCAAGACGGCAATAAAATCATGATCCGGTGCCAGCAGGGTATTCAGATGCACTTCTACCAGCCGCTGAAAGGCAAGGCGTGGCGGCAAACCGGCCAGGCTCAGTTGCTCAATTTCCTGCAATGATCGTTGCATACCCTGTTCCATCACCGCAACCAGAATGTCTTGCTTGGTCTTGAAGTGATAAAACCAGCTGCCTGACTGTATGCCCACCGCTGCGGCGATGTCGCGCACGGTGGTGTTGTCATACCCCTTTTTACGAAACAACTGGGCGGACTGTTTGATCAGTTCCTGCCGTATGCTTTCTGACTCATCCAGCACAGGCCGCCCCCTCTTTTTTGCAGGTGGCTGGCTTTGCTGCATTGCGTCACCAGTTGCTGTAGCGGTGTTCATCACTTCTTTTTCAGGCATGGCGAATGGGGATAGTCTTCTAAAAATCAGGGATGATGGTCGTATGGGTGCCAGAGATGGTAACCTTAAAGCAGACTTGCGGCAATTCAAGCCAATTCAAACACAAAAGCAAGCTAACGACCAAGGATGGAGACACTATGCAAATCAAGCCCGGCTGGATGACGCCAGAACTGGACAGTTTTCGTGACGCCGTGCGTCGCTTTGTAGATGCCGAAGTGATTCCGCATCAGGAACGCTGGAAAAAGCAGCAGCATGTAGACCGCGATATATGGAATAAGGCGGGTGCTATGGGTATCCTGCTGGCAGACATACCTGAAGAATATGGTGGTTCCGGCGGCAGCTTTGCCCATCAGGCCATCGTGTTTGAAGAACTAACCTATGCCGGTGACATGGCTCTGGGTATTCATGTACACGCCATCGTCGCACACTACATTTTGAACCAGGGTACAGAAGAACAAAAACACTATTATCTGCCCAAGCTGGCAAGTGGTGAAATGGTGGCTGCCATTGCCATGTCTGAACCAGGTGCCGGTTCTGATCTGAAAGGCATACGCACCAGTGCCTTGCGCCATGACGATGGCTATGTCATCAATGGTTCCAAAACCTTTATTTCCAATGGTTACCTGGCTGACCTGGTGGTGGTCGTCACCAAGACGGACCCGGATGCCGGTGCCAAAGGTATTTCTCTGTTGCTGGTCGAAACCAAAGATTGCCCGGGTTACCGCGTCGGCCGCATATTGGAAAAAATAGGGCAAAAAGGTCAGGATACCTGCGAACTGTTCTTTGATGATGTGCATGTGCCCATCGATCGTGTGCTGGGTGGAGTGGAAGGCAAGGGCTTTAGCCAGTTGATGACAGAGTTGCCGTATGAACGCACGATACTGGGCGTGGCCGGCGTCGCTGCCATAGAGCGGGCACTGCGTCTGACCATAGAACATACACGTGAACGCAAGGCTTTTGGTCAGGCTCTGATCGAGATGCAGAACACCCGTTTTGTCCTGGCAGAAATCAAGACCGAGGCAACCATCGCCCGCATATTCATTGACCGCTGCATCGTCGATATGATGGAAGGGCGCATGGATACCGAACTGGCTTCCATGGCCAAATACTGGATATCCGACCTGCAATGCAAGGTCATCGACCAGTGTCTGCAATTGTTTGGTGGCTATGGTTACATGATGGAATATCCTATAGCGCAAATGTATGTGGATGCCAGGGTGCAGCGTATCTATGGCGGTGCCAATGAAATCATGAAAGAAATTATTGCGCGCAATCTGTGAGCAGGCAGACAAACCAGAACGATGGATGAAGGATGAAACATGGCTGGACCTTTAACAGGAATACGTGTCATTGAAATGGTGGGCCTGGGGCCTTGTCCGTTTGCCGCCATGATGCTGGCTGACATGGGTGCGGAAGTCATACGCATAGACCGCAAAATGGCGGCTGGCGGCAAAAATCCTTTCCCTATGCTGGGAAGCAAGTACGATGTCATGGCGCGTGGCCGGCGCTCACTGGCACTGGATTTGAAGCAGGATGAAGCAAAAAGTCTGGTGCTGGAACTGGCAGGGAAAGCAGATATCTTGCTGGAAGGTTTTCGGCCTGGGGTCATGGAAAGACTGGGGCTGGGCCCGGAACCCTGCATGCAAGCCAATCCACGGCTGGTATATGGACGCATTACCGGCTGGGGGCAGGATGGGCCATTGGCCCAGGCAGCGGGACATGACCTGAACTACATCGCACTCAGCGGCATGTTGCACGCCATGGGCAGGGCGGATACACCGCCCGTGCCACCGCTGAACCTGGTGGGGGATTTTGGTGGTGGTGCCATGATGCTGGCATTCGGGGTCGTCTGCGCGGCGCTCGAAGCACGTAATTCAGGCAAGGGGCAGGTTGTAGATGCTGCTATGGTTGATGGTTCGGCCTTGCTGGGTGCCATGATTTATGGTTTCCGTGCCTTCGGTGCCTGGAGTGACCAGCGTGGTGCGAATATGCTGGATGGCGGTGCTCATTTTTATGACACCTATGCCTGTCTCGATGGCAAATACATTTCCATCGCTTCGATAGAACCACAGTTTTATGCCCTGTTGTTACAGCTCGCCGGCATCACGGATCCTGCATTTGAAGCGCAGATGGATAGCAGCAAGTGGCCAGAATTAAAAGTGAAATGTGCCGCCCTGTTCAAAACCAGGACCAGGCAGCAATGGTGTGAATTGATGGAAGGAACGGATATTTGCTTTGCGCCGGTTCTGGACATGGCAGAAGCGCCCGCACATCCGCACAATCAGGCCAGGGGTAATTTTGTCGATGTGGATGGAGTCACCCAACCAGCGCCCGCACCCAGATTCAGCCGCACCAGCCCGGAACTGGGCTTGCCACCGGCAACAGCAGGGCAGCACAGCGTAGCTATTTTGCGTGACTGGGGTATTGCTGAAGACAGAATCAGCAGTTTGTCAGAGCGTAAGCTGATTTAGAATGCCGCCAGCAATCACTGCTGGGCGATAAGCCCGGCTGCTGCCTCAAATTCAAACTGATGCATGAAATGCCTGAGCTGTGTCATACGGTCTGGGCTCAGTTGACTGGCAATGGCATTCTGGTGTTCATCAAACAGGGTTTGTGCATCACCGTCAGATGCCAGCAACAAGTGATATAAGTCAGCGAGCAATTGTTTCGCCTCTGCTTCGTTGAATGCGGCTTCCACGGGGCCGGGTAATCTGTCTGGCAGTAGTGCAGTCAATTCATCGAGGACTGCATTCAAAGATTGTTGCAGTCGTTCTTGCAATGCAGAAATCGTTTCCCGGTCTTTTTGATTGGACAGGGCCAGTTCCATCTCTGCTGCGATTTTTTGTAATTCTACAGCGCCTATGCTGCCTGCGAGACCTTTCAGGGTATGGCTTAATCTTTCGGCATTTTTATGGTCGTTGTCGTTCAGCAGGCGCTTTATTTCTTGCAGGGTATCTGCCTGGCTTTGTTGAAAACGGTGCAGCATGTTCAGGTAAAAATCCTGGCGTCCGCCCATGTAATGCAAACCCTGCCGGGTGTCGAGTTGGGTGAAATGCGGCAGGATGATGTCGGTTTCTTCCTGACAGGCAACCAGTGATGCAGCCAAAGAGACAGCCGAGGCGATGCTGGTCTGTTCTTCGCTGCCACTGATCCAGCGCGATACAATTCTGAACAGCGCTTCCGGCTGAACCGGTTTGGTCAGGTAATCCTGCATGCCTTCGCGCATGCAACGTTCACGAATATCGCCAACAGCGTGCGCTGTCAGTGCAATGATGGGGGTGTCGTCGAATTGGGCTTCTTTGCGTATCAGGGCCGCAGCTTCATGCCCATCCATGACTGGCATCTGTAAATCCATGAAAATCATGGCGTAATAGCCGGGCGGCGAGACCATCGCCAGGTGCACGGTTTCTCTGCCATTTTCGGCGACATCGGCAGTGATGCCGACCATGCTCAAGAGTTCCAGCGCGATTTGCTGGTTGACAGGATTGTCTTCCGCCAGCAAGACGCGACGACCGGCATGGTTTTGCGATGGCTGTACCTGCCTGTGTTGTTCGCGCTGGGCAGGCGCGTTACCCGGCAGGTGCTGTCTGCTGACTGGATGGGCAGCGGCGTTGAAAGCCAGGTCAAAGCTAAAGCTTGATCCCTGGTTTTCAATACTGTGAACGCTAATGTCGCCACCCATCAATTCCACCAGGCGACGTGATATCGACAGGCCCAGCCCGGTGCCGCCATATTTGCGGGTGGTTGATCCATCTGCCTGGGTAAACGGCTGGAACAGGTTTTGCTGCTGTTCTGCCGACATGCCGATGCCGGTATCGCTAACAGAAAATCGTAGTAGCGTCGTGTCGGACGTATGTGCAGGTTTTGGTAGACTGTGCACATGCATGGTGATATCGCCACCTGCCGGGGTAAACTTGACTGCATTATTGATCAGGTTGATCAATACCTGGCCCAGGCGCAAAGGGTCACCGCGCAGACTTGCTGGCACATCTGCGTCGACCAGAACCACGTAGTTAACCTGTTTTTCCGCAGCCTTCTGGCTGATCACCGTGGATATGCCGGTCAGTACTTCTTCTAAGGAAAACGGTATGCACTCAACATCCAGCATACCTGCTTCTATCTTTGAAAAATCCAGAATGTCATTGATGATGCCCAGCAGCGATTCACCGGCATGATGTATCTTGCTGACGTAATCATATTGCTTGGGTGTCAGCCGGGTTTGCAAGGCCAGGTGGGCCAGGCCGATGACGGCATTCATGGGCGTGCGGATTTCATGGCTCATGTTGGCCAGAAATTCACTCTTCAGCCGCGTCGCATCTTCTGCCTTTTTGCGGGCCTGCCTTTCGGTGATACTTGCTGCTTCCAGTTGCTGTTGGGTCAGCCGCAGTTCGCGATATGCATTCGCATTATCAAGTGCAATTGCACCGTAGGCACACAGAGTGCGAAAAATCAGACATTCCCTTTCCCCATAGGCATGCTCGCGCGGGGTCTGTATGGTCATCACACCCAGAATGCGTTCATTGATACTCAGTGGGGCAAACAGCAGGCTGAGTGTCTGCAAGGTATCCTGTACAACGGTGAAGTCATTGTCGGCCAGCAGCTCCAGCCTGATTTCGCGCTTCTCACGCACACAGCGGGCGCTGAAGGCACGCTCATCGTTGACGGCAACTTCGTGACGCGGGTGTGGCAGGTTTTCTTCTATGCCAAAGGCCTGGGTCAGGGTCTGACCATCGTCGGACAACAGATAAATGATGAAGGTGGTGGCGTCCAGCAAATCTTTCAGGTGATGATGTATGGCTTCAAAGACGGCTTCCGGTTCCAGGTTGGAGGTGATTTTTTGCCCTATCTTGCCCAACCGTTCTAGGGTCACACCGGCCTCTTGCAAGGTGGCTGCACGGCGTGCTTCTGATGCGGCTATCAGCCGGTGTTGTTCGGCTTCTGCACGTATCAGTTCGGTTTCATGCCTGACCTGTGCCATGGCGGTACGGTTGTTGGCCTGCTTTTTACTTTCGCGCTGCTCTGCCGCGACGGCCAGTTTTGCATACGCCAGCGCCTTGCCGGTATCGCCGATATCTGACCAGGCATTGCTGAGGGCCATCAGCAATTCTGTGCTTGCCTGCCAGCCCTCGGTCAGTTTGCCGGTCTGTAGTGACTCTTCCAGATAATAGATGGTGGCATTCGGTGCATCCATGTTGGACGGTTGGCTGACTACATGGCGCGCATGGATTTCTGCCAGTGTCTGGTTCAGCGTGACGCCCAGCGCGGTGAACTGGTGCAGGTGAATCAGGGTTCGTGCTTCTTCTATGGCATCCAGGGCGGCGGTAGCCTGGCCAGAGGCAGACAGGGCGCGTGCATAGCGTATCAGGGCTTGTGGCAAGTCATCCATCGAATGCGCAGCGCGAAACAGGGCGATGGCTTCGCTGAACGCCAGTATGGCTTTGTCGGTTTCACCCTGCAATAACAGGCATTCTGCCAATTCTGCATGGACGATGGCTTTATTGATGCCACCCGGCGCATGCGAAAAACCGTTCAGTGCTTCTTCCAGCGTTTTTTTACTGCGTTCCAGTTGCCCCAGTTGCCGTAGCAGGCTACCCAGATGCGACATGGCATAGCCTATCAGTGCCGGCCATTCGGTTTCGTGCGCACGTTCTGCCGCCCAGTCAAACACCCCGGCAGCACCTTCCAGATCACCGACGGCCTGCATGGATTCACCAGAATTGCCGGCTGAAATAATGGCCAGCCTGATCATGCCAGCCTGGCGTGCCAGTTCACTGGCTTGCAGATAATAGACTGATGAGCGTGCAGGTTCGCGCCGCCCCTGTATCACCCCCTGGGCTGCCGCCATATGGGCAGCGACTGCCGGATGAGACTGGTGCTGGTGTTGTCTGTCAAACGCGGCATGTCTGACCGATGCTGCCATAGGATCATAAAATGCCAGTTCATAGATGGCCCATGATTCTGCAATCGATAGCCTGAGCTGGTCATTGGCGCGGGTGTACCAGGTGATAGCATTGTTGCAGGCGCGGGCTTCGCGTACGGCGTCACCCTGTTCCAGCGCCAGTGCCGCATCGGTCAGGCTGGCATCACCCAGGCCGGTTGCGTCGTTAAGGTCGGTAAAAACAGTCAGGCTGTCGGCCAGCAGGTGTTCGGCGTCATTCAGCCTGCCATGCAGGGCGGCAACTTCTGCCCTGATCAGGCAAAGGCGGGCATAAAATTGCCTGCGCATGGTTTCGGGCGCATCCAGCTCAGCCAACTCTGTCAATACCTGAGCGGCAAGTTCGGCGGCGCGCCGGCTATTTCTTTGTCGCAAATGCCAGGCCAGACTTAGCTGCATCATGAATTTTTCCAGTCCATGTGCAGAAGTCAGCCTGGCAGCAAGCTGTGTTACTTCGTCCTCTAGCGCAAATAGATTCATGGTCATGAACAGAATGCAATTGCTCAAATAATACCTGATGCAAGTCGATTTGATGATGTATGGTCTACTGCTTTGTTGTAATTCAATATATGTCCGGTGCAATACAGATGATGACAGCTTGCCATAGGGAACTTTTTGCCTGAGGATGCATCTGAAAGCATCTGGCTGATATGCTTTGGATATATTATTGGGTGGCGTATTGGCTAGCAAAAAACCACATAAAAACGACATAAAAACCAACGAGGGAGAAGTGTATGCGTGTTTCACGACTGTTGCCTGGGGC
Organism: Undibacterium sp. Ji49W; assembly: GCF_049340205.1. NCBI lineage: Bacteria > Pseudomonadati > Pseudomonadota > Betaproteobacteria > Burkholderiales > Oxalobacteraceae > Undibacterium > Undibacterium sp. Ji49W. Next base: position 60,550 of record NZ_JBMPOW010000021.1, read on the forward strand.
CTTGGCTGTCATGCTGTGTTTGCCGGCATTGGCGGCATTAGCAGCGGAACCAGCCGCCAAGCCGGATGCAGATAAAAAGAAATGGGATGTCAATCATCCCCCAGGCGAAAGCAGGACAGTCAATATTGACACACGCAGCGGCACCTGGATGAGTGTGGATGTCAGCCCAGACGGCAAGCAACTGGTCTTTGATCTGCTGGGTGATTTGTACACGCTGCCGATTGCAGGCGGTGAAGCCAAGGCTTTGACGCATTCCATGGCGTGGGAAATGCAGGCGCGATTTTCACCTGACGGCAAACAGATTGCCTATATGTCTGACGCCGGTGGCGGTGACAACGTATGGGTCATGAATGTCGATGGCAGCAATGCGCATGCCGTCAGCAAGGAAGATTTCCGCCTTTTGAATAACCCGGTGTGGCACCCGAACGGACAATATATTGCAGCCCGCAAACACTATACCGGCACACGTTCACTGGGATCTGGTGAAATCTGGCTTTATCATCAAAGCGGCGGTACGGGCGTACAGTTGAATGAAAAGCCAAACTGGCAAAAAGACCTGGGTGAGCCAGCTTTTTCACCAGATGGCCGCTATGTCTATTATTCGCAAGATACGACGGCTGGCACATCCTTTGAATACAATAAAAATTCCAACGCGCAGATTTACCAGATTTTCCGTCGCGACATGCAGGATGGCAAAGTCAAGGCTGTGGTCAGCGGCCCCGGTGGCGCAGTAAGGCCTGTTCCGTCACCAGACGGCAAATACCTGGCGTTTGTACGTCGCGTGCGGAATCAGTCCACCTTATTCCTGAAGAACTTGCAGACTGGCGAAGAAGCTGCCGCCTGGCCGGAACTGGAGCGCGACATGCAGGAATCCTGGGCCATACAGGGTGTTTATCCAGCTTTCGCCTGGATGCCTGGCAGCAAGGAAATCGTGGTCTGGGCCAAAGGCAAGATATGGCGTCTTGACCCGTTTTCGCACAAGGCCGCAGAAATTCCCTTCCATGTGAAAGACACACGCGAAGTCCGTGATGCCTTGCGTTTTCCGCATGAGGTGGCCCCCGATCAGTTTGATGTGCATCAGTTACGTTGGGTGAATGTGGCGCCACAGGGTGACAAGGTCGTATATTCGGCGTTGGGGCATATCTATATCAAAGACTTGCCAAATGGTGCACCACGCCGCCTGACCGCGCAAAACACTCATTTTGAATTCTTCCCCAGTTTTTCACGCGATGGCAAAGCTGTGGTTTTCAGTAGCTGGAATGATGAGAAACTGGGCTCGGTCAGGGTGGTGGATCTTGCAAGTGGCAGGGAATCGGTGCTTACCAAGGCCCCAGGCAAATACATGCAAGCGCGTTTTTCACCGGATGGCAGGCAAGTCACTTACGTCAAGGCCAAGGGCGGCTTTCTGACCACGCCCTGGTATGGAATGGACACCGGGGTCTATGTGACCAGTGTTGACGGCAAATCCGAACCACGTTTCTTGTCGGAAGATGGTAGTGCACCGCAGTTTGGCAAGGATGCTGATGCCGTGTACGTAACACGCACGCAATTTTCAGGTGAGGTTGACTGGACTACGTCGTTGGTACGCCTGCCACTGGATGGCAAGCCTGAGCAACCGGTCGCAAAAAGTGAATTTGCCGGTGAATTTGCGATTTCTCCGGATGGTGAATGGCTGGCATTTGGTGAGCGCTATCATGCTTATGTCACGCCATTGCCGCTGGCTGGCAAGGCTGTCACCATAGGTCAGAAAATGGATGCCCTGCCAGTAAAGCAGCTGGATGTGAATGCCGGACAATATCTGCACTGGTCGGGTGACAGCAAGCGCATTCATTTTTCTTTGGGGGATGAATTATTCAGCCGTGATTTGAAAGACGCCTTTGCATTTGTACCAGGTGCACCGGCCGAATTGCCCAAACCAGTGGAGCAGGGCGTCAAGATAGGCTTCCGTCAACAGGCCGACAAGCCTGCTGGCCTGACTGTGATTTCCGGCGCCCGGATAGTCACCATGAAAGGCGATGAAGTCATTGAAGATGGCCGCATCGTCGTCAGGGACAACCGCATAATCAGCATAGGCAAGGCCAGCGACATCGCCATACCGGATGGTGCCAAGCAGATAGATGCAAAAGGCAAGACCATATTGCCGGGCCTGGTTGATGTGCACTGGCATGGTGGCATGGGGGAAGGTGGCATTATCCCGCAGCAAAGCTGGGTCAATTATGCGTCGCTGGCGTTTGGGGTAACGACCATTCATGATCCTTCCAACGATACCGGCGAAATCTTTACCCAGAGTGAGTTGCAAAAGGCCGGGCAGGTACTGGGACCACGCATTTACTCAACTGGCACCATACTGTACGGTGCCAAGGGCAACTTCGCTGCCATCGTAAATAACCTGGACGATGCCCTGACACACCTGAAACGCCTTAAGGCAGCCGGGGCAATTTCTGTGAAAAGTTACAACCAGCCACGACGTGAGCAGCGTCAGCAAATTCTGGAAGCTGCACGGCAGACGCAAATGATGGTGGTGCCTGAAGGCGGTTCATTATTCCAGACCAATATGACCATGGTAGTCGATGGCCATACCGGCGTTGAACATGCTTTGCCCGTCGAAAAAGTGTATGAAGATGTGCGGCAATTGTGGTCGCAAACCCAGGTCGGTTATACACCTACGCTGGGGGTTGCCTATGGTGGTCTGGATGGCGAACATTACTGGTATGCACGTACGGATGTATGGAAACATCCCTTGCTGACCAGATATGTTCCCAAATCGGTACTGGAGCCGCGCAGTGTCAGGCGTGAAACTGCACCGGAAGAAGATTTCAATGTATTCAAGGTCGCAGAAACGGCCACGTCATTGCAGCGTGCCGGTGTGCCAGTCAATCTGGGGGCGCATGGTCAGCGTGAAGGTTTGGCTGCCCATTGGGAACTATGGACTTTGGTACGGGGTGGCATGACGCCTATGGAAGCCATACGCAGCGGCACCATCAACGGTGCGCGCTATCTGGGGCTGGACAAAGACGTGGGTTCGCTGGAAGCCGGCAAACTGGCGGATCTGATGATCGTTGATGGAGATGTACTGAAAGACATACGTGTGTCAGACCGGGTTAGCCATGTGATGCTGAATGGTCGTCTGTATGAATCAGCAACCATGAATGAAGTCGGTAAGACACCTAAAACCCGCAAGCCTTTCTTCTTTGAAGGCAGCAATGGCAGCAATATGCCGGTAGAAGCCGAGGAACATTCGCACGGGCATTGATTTAATCACTCTGTAATTTTTCCGTGCCATTTTCTGTGCGGCAATATGTGCCGTTCTCCTGACAAGGGGAGCGGCATTTTTTATACTGCTTATGTTTGATTTGGTCAGATCAATACAGTTTTCATGCATGTGCTAGAGCAGCTGTATCCTAAGTTGGGGGTGGCTTGTGTCACAATAGAGGCATGACGCACATTGTCAGTGCATTTTGTTTAATAAAAATGCAAACAATGGCGCTTTGATTTTATGTCCAACCATCTGGAGTTTTATCATGTTTCAGCACGTCGAAGCCTACCCTGGCGATCCTATCCTGTCACTGAACGAGGCGTTTGGCAAGGACCCTCGTCCGAACAAGATCAATTTGTCCATCGGTATTTATTTTGATGATGCTGGCAAGATCCCCATGCTGCCTTCCGTTCGCGCAGCCGAACACAAGGTGGTGGCCGATGCAGGTGCCCGTCCTTATTTGCCTATGGAGGGTGCAGCCAATTTCCGTACTGCGGTCCAGCATTTGCTGTTTGGTGCTGACAATGCGGTAGTCAAAGCTGGCCGTGTGGTGACCATACAGTCTGTCGGTTCCAGTGGTGGTTTGAAGGTTGGCGGTGATTTCATCAAGCGCTATTTTCCTGAAAGCACCATGCTGGTCAGTGACCCTACCTGGGATAATCACCGTGCCGTATTTGAAGGTTGTGGCCTGACGGTCAAAACCTATCCTTACTACGACGCAGCGACCGGTGGTCTGCGTTTTGATGCCATGCTGGAAGCGCTGAAGGGCGCAGAGAAAAAAAGTATAGTTTTGCTGCATGCCTGCTGCCATAACCCGACCGGCGTCGATTTGACGAAGGCGCAATGGCAACAACTGGTGCCTGTGCTGAAAGAGCGTGAACTGATTGCCTTCATGGATCTGGCCTATCAGGGCTATGGCGATGGTATCGAAGAAGATGCGTATGCCGTGCGCCTGCTGGCAGATGAAGGTTTGAGCTTCTTCGTCGCCAACTCTTTCTCCAAGAGCATGAGCCTGTATGGCGAGCGTTGTGGCGCCCTGAGTGTGGTGTGCCCGGATGCTGCGCAAGCCGTGAATGTATTGGGCCAGATGAAGGCAACGATACGCCGCAATTATTCCAACCCGCCTTTGCATGGCGGTCAACTGGTGGCGCGTGTTTTGAGTGATCCAGAACTGCGCCCCATGTGGGAAGCTGAAGTGGTTGCCATGCGTGATCGCATCCAGCTCATGCGTCGCAAATTACATGATGTACTGAGCGCCAAACTGCCAGGTCGTGATTTCAGCTACTTCCTGACCCAGCACGGCATGTTCAGCTACACCGGTCTGACGGCAGAGCAGTGTGATCGCCTGAAAGAAGAATTTGGCGTCTATCTGGTGCGTTCTGGCCGTATGTGTGTCGCCGGCCTGAACACTGGTAATGTCGAAGCAACGGCAAGTGCTATTGCTGCGGTGCTGGGTTAAACACTGCTTAGCACTGCCAAGCACTGCTAATCGTTATTAAGTATTGATAAGTATTTACTGGCCCTCATTCTCTTTGTGTGAGTGGGGGCCATGTCTGAATAATATGCGACTGTATTTCATCGTCCCTCTGCTTGTCTGCCTGAGCTTTTCTGCCCGTGCAGACACTGTCTACAAAACCTATGTCAATCAGCGCTATGGGTTTGCGATTGATTATCCTGATTATTTACAGCCACAGGGTGAAGCTGCCAATGGTGATGGGCAGGTGTTTTTATCGCCCAAACAGGATGCCGAACTGAGAGTGTATGCGCGCGCCTGCATAGAAGAGTGGGACACCACGCCCGCAGAATTTCTTGCGAAAGCAGAGAAAAATAAAGCCAAAGATGGCAGGCAGATTACTTATCATGCCAAAGGCAAACATTTTGCAGTGGTATCTGGCATTAAGGGTGGCAAAAACGATGACAACAATGGTGGCAATAAAGTTGGCAGTAAAGTTGGCAACAACGGTCAGCAGATTTTTTACGAGAAATTAATCACTGATGGAAAATGGTGCAGCCTGTTTCAGTGGACCTATGCCAGCAGCAATCGTGAAAAATATGATGAAGCCACTAAACGTATTGCGGCTTCTTTCACGCCCTGACATAAAACCACCTGGCAGTATAAGTATATTGGTTGAAATTGCATTTCATGATGTTAAGATGAAGTTTTTGACACCATGAAATGTGGAGAGCCATGAAGCGGACTGCAAGTATCCTGTTATTGACGCGATTATGGCTGCTGGGCATGTGCATGATGCTGGCCGCCTGCGCTACGCAACTGGCACCAGCCTATGACAAGGCCGTAGTGGATGGATTGGCGGCAGTCAATACCGATGCCATGATCCTGTTTGCCAGTGTATCAAATGGTACAGACAAAAGCAGTTTTGCCAGTCGTGCCGATAAATACAATTCCCTCATAGGACGGCTGGATGCACTGAGTCTGCAAGCCGGTGCCCGCCCCATGCCAAAAAACAAGGTCACCGATGCCATCAATCGCGCACTCGACAAGCGCGGCAGTACGGGCATAGTGGATGACGACAGTACCCCGCCCAGTGCCTATGCGATCAGGAAAGTGTCGGACACCCTGGCAAAAATGCGCGACACCGATCGCCAACAAGGTGTGACTGCCTATGAGGCACTGGCATTCAAGGGCCAGGCTGCGATCTATCTGGATCAGGCCATCACCTACGAAAATTTCTTGCAGCGCTAATTTGCGGCAATAACTTGTAGCGATTATTTCTAGCGATAAGCAGAAGGAAAAGCACCATGTCACTTGATCTTGATCAACTCGTCGCCGATATGCAGGCTGCGGCCACAGGCGTTTTGCAAACCGACGTTACTACCTTGCGTGGTTTCACCCAGCAGCAATTACAGGCCATCGCGCAACAGGCGGGGCTGGTCAGCACCGGCATATTAACCAAGCAGATTACTCCGGAAACTCAGCAGTTCTTTCTTGATGGACTGGAAGACATGGCCCTGAGCTTTGCAAAAACCTTGCGTGGTTTGCTCATGGTGACCGTCGAAAAGGTGTGGAATGCCGTTGTTGGTGTGCTGTGGGGAGCCATTTCCAAGGCGACAAATCTGGTGTTGCCAGCGCCTGTGATGAGACAATAGGTCTGCGGAAACAAGTTGTTAAGTGCTGAGCCCGCCAGGTTCAGCCTACATTAATCCCCAGTTCCATGATCAACTCGGCGGCCTGCCGGTGGGAAATGGTCGCGCCCTTGAAGAGCTTGGCATTCACCAGTTTGAGTCCGCTGATATCTGCCTCGCGCAAGTCAGCACCTTCAAAGCGTGCAGCCACCAGAACGGCGTCACGCAAGCTTCCACCTTCGAAAATGGCGTCACGAAAGTCGCTGCCTGACAGGTCGGCGTCTGAGAAATCCAGTCCTGCCAGTTTCGCTTTTCGAAAAGACATTTTCTGTAAATCGGCACCTATCAGCAAGCAGTCTTCAAACGATAGACCAAGGTGACTGACTTCTTCAAAGATGGCCCCGGTCAGCTTGCAACTCTGATAGCTCACTGAGCCTAGTTTGGCGCGTCGCCACTTGCTATTGTTTAGATCGCAGCTTGTAAATCTGGCATCGACAAGATTGCCCGATTCAAAGTCAGCATGTCCCGCACGGCAGCGCTGCCATACCGTGTTGGCCAGATTGGCGGCGTACAGCGAAGCATCTGTCAGCCTGCAATTGTAGAAATACGCAGCTTCCAGATTTAATCTGGACAGATCAAGACCTTCGAAATCACAGTCATCAAACCGCAGCAAATCGCCAGCCACCGACGTCAATTGCTCCATGCGTGTACGGTTCAGGGTTTCGCCAGAAATGGCAATGGTTTGTTGAGTCATGGGATGATTACATTAACAAATTGATAGACGATTAGGCGACGAGTGCTGCGCTGATATTACTGGGCCCAATGTTCAGCCACTGTGCACAGGCCTGCCGCAAACGTTCAACACTGCCACTCGCGCAGGCGGTAAAAGCAGTTGGTATCGCAGCCTTCCTATCCAGCCCGCGCTGTATCAACAGGCGTTGCAATTGTAGGGCGACTGCCTGGCCAGTATCCACCAGTTGCACCGGCCTGCTGCCAGCAAGGTGTTGTGCGACAAACTCACGTATGAGGTGAGTGACAAGGGGATAGTGGGTGCAGCCCAGCACCAGGGTGTCGGCATTGGCATCCAGTAAAGGGGGCAGGTATTGTTGCAGCAGGTTGCGTATCTGTTCCGAATCGACGTTTGCTTTTTCGATCTGGTCAACCAGGCCAACGCATGCTTGCGGCATGAAATTCACCCCGGTTTCTGTACTCAGCTGTGCGCTCAGGCGCTGGTATTTATCGCTGTGCAGGGTGGAGCGTGTCGCCAGCACGCCGACGGTTTTGGTCTGACTCAGCAGGGCCGCAGGTTTCAGGCCCGGTTCCATACCGATGATGATCAGTTCAGGATAGCGTAGACGTAAATTGGCGATGGCCGCAGCGGTTGCCGTATTGCAGGCGACGACCAGCGCCTTGATCTGCTGGCTGAGCAAGAATTCTGTCACTGCGATACTGCGTTCGAGTATCAGGGCTGCCGGTTTGTCGCCGTAAGGCGCAAAACCGGAATCGGCCACATACAACAGGGATTCATTGGGCAATGTCTGTTGTATGTGCCGTAAAACCGACAGACCACCAATTCCGGAATCAAACACACCAACAGGTGCAGATGTATCGTGTGTCATGCAGGAGTGGTCATGTCAGTTATGTACTTGCTCAGGCGCTGACCGGAATAATACCGATTTTAGCCTGCCATTCTTTCGGGCCGGTATTGTGGACGGATGTACCTGTGGAATCGACCGCAACCGTGACTGGCATATCAACGACATCGAATTCATAAATGGCTTCCATGCCCAGATCGGCAAAGCCAACGACAGATGCTGATTTGATCGCCTTTGATACCAGGTAGGCTGCGCCACCGACTGCCATCAGGTAGGCAGACTGGTGTTTGCGTATGGATTCGATGGCGACCGGGCCGCGTTCTGCCTTGCCTATCATGGAAATCAGGCCGGTTTTTTCCAGCATCATGTCGGTGAATTTATCCATGCGGGTAGCCGTCGTCGGACCAGCCGGGCCAACAGCTTCATCACGCACAGGATCAACCGGGCCGACATAGTAAATTACACGGTTGGTGAAATCGACAGGCAATTGCTCGCCTTTTGCCAGCATGTCCTGGATACGTTTGTGCGCGGCATCGCGGCCAGTCAGCATTTTGCCGTTCAGGAGCAAAGTCTGGCCTGGTTTCCAGGAAGCGACTTCTTCCTTGGTTAATGTGTTCAGATCCACGCGTTTGGATTTTTCTGTATCAGGTGCCCAGCTTACATCTGGCCAGTCAGACAGTTTTGGCGGCTCTATGTAGCTCGGGCCAGAACCGTCGAGTACGAAGTGCGCATGGCGCGTCGCGGCGCAGTTAGGAATCATGGCAACAGGTTTGGATGCCGCATGGGTAGGGTACATATTGATCTTGACGTCCAGTACCGTCGTCAAACCACCCAGGCCTTGCGCGCCTATGCCCAGTGCATTGATCTTGTCGCACAGTTCTATACGCAATTCTTCAGTCTTGTTTTGTGGGCCGCGTTGCTTGAGCTCATACATGTCGATGTCATCCATCAGGGATTCTTTCGCCATCAGCATGGCTTTCTCGGCGGTGCCGCCTATGCCTATGCCCAGCATGCCAGGAGGGCACCAGCCTGCGCCCATGGTCGGTACGGTTTTCATGACCCAGTCAATCAGCGAATCAGAAGGATTCAACATGACAAACTTGGTTTTGTTCTCGGAGCCACCACCTTTGGCCGCGACTTTGACATCAACCGTATCGCCAGGTACCAGTTCCATGTGGACGACCGCTGGTGTGTTGTCCTTGGTGTTTTTGCGTTCGAAGTGCGGGTCAGCGACGATGGAGGCGCGCAGTTTATTGTCGGGGTCGTTATAGCCGCGACGCACGCCTTCATTCACGGCGTCAATGATGGAGCCACTGAAACCTTCGAAACGTACGCTCATGCCGATTTTCAGGAACACGTTGACGATGCCGGTGTCCTGGCAGATAGGGCGACGGCCTTCGGCGCACATGCGCGAGTTGGTCAGGATTTGTGCAATCGCATCTTTGGCGGCGGGGCTTTGTTCTGCCTCATAGGCGCGCGCCAGATGGGCGATGTAGTCGGCTGGATGATAATAGCTGATGTACTGTAGCGCAGCGGCTACGGATTCGATCAGATCGTCTTGCTTGATGACTGTCATGATATGGCTCTTGGCTAGGTGAAGAAAAACGGGGTTGTTGCTGATTTATAGCTGCTTGGTTGTTGGTTTCAGTTGCTGGCTTTAATTGCTGGCTTTAATTATTACGTGCGTGCGCAATATTCCAGGTTTCCAGGCATTAATGCTTCTCGCCTGACTGTGCGGTTTTGGTCATGATCTGGTCGCAATGTGCGATTGCCAGGGCTGACAGCAAAAAGACCACATGTATGCCGGTCTGTGCCAGCACGACTTGCGGATCATAATTGCCGGCGTTGATGAAAGTTTTCAGCAAATGGATGGATGAAATGCCGATGATCGCCATCGCCAGTTTGACCTTCAGCACGGATGCGTTCACGTGTGACAGCCATTCTGGCTGGTCAGGATGACCATCCAGACCCAGGCGCGATACAAAGGTTTCGTAGCCACCAATAATGACCATGATCAAAAGATTGGAAATCATGACGACATCGATCAGACCCAGTACCACCAGCATGATCGTGGTTTCTGTCAGCTTGGTCGGTTTGACGTTGCCGCTGGCAACCGCATCGACGATATGTTTCAGGGCAGCTTCATTGCCCATGGCAGCACCGATCAGATCAACCAGTTCAACCCAGAAATGAAATACGTATACGCATTGTGCGAGTATCAGACCCAGATAAAGAGGAACTTGCAACCAGCGGCTAAAAAAAATCAGGCCGGCAAGTGGAGAGAGTTTTACAGTGGATTCTGGTTTTGACATGTTTGCAATCTGCTTGATGGGCGACAGTGGAAGGCGTGATTTACGGCAAAGCGATATTTTACATGGCCCGGCAAGGGTCGTGTGGTACAGCTGAAATGTCGAGGCAAGCAGTGGTGATTGAATGGTATCTTTGTGGTATTATTTTTCCATAAAAGCAACCGTAAGGCTTGAGTAAGTCTCCAAGTTTAAGGTTCACCTGTGTAAAAACTACTTTGTGCATGGCAAGCGTACAGACGCCTATACTGAATGCAGAATGGGCCGTAAAGCGTTGCCGGAGTGCGTGAAATGACTTATCGATCGGTAAGAATTTTGTGCTGGCGCAACAGTAGTGATGATTTCAATCAAACTATAACAAGTTGGAGATACAAATGTCTGACCTCAATGCCGCTCAACACGAAGTCAAAACCGAATCCCGCATTTTCTATCCGCCTGCCGCTTTTGCTGCCAATGCCACCATTTCAGGCATGGATGCTTACAATGCCCTGTGCCAGGAGGCTGAACAGGACTATGAAGGCTTCTGGGCTCGCCTGGCACGTGAAAACCTGCACTGGCACAAGCCTTTCCAAACCACGCTCGACGAATCCAATGCGCCGCTGTACAAATGGTTTGAAGATGGCTTGCTGAATGTTTCCTACAATTGCCTCGATGTGAATCTGCAAAATGGTAACGCTGACAAAGTTGCCTTGATATTTGAGGCCGACGGCGGCGATGTCACCAGAGTCACCTATCAGGAGCTGCATCAAAAAGTCTGCCAGTTTGCCAACGGCCTGAAATCATTGGGCATTGTCAAGGGTGACCGCGTCGTCATCTATATGCCAATGTCGGTAGAAGGCGTCGTTGCCATGCAGGCCTGTGCACGTATAGGTGCGACGCATTCTGTGGTATTTGGTGGTTTTTCTGCCAAATCGCTGCAAGAACGTATTGTCGATGTGGGTGCGGTAGCAGTTATCACTGCCGATGAGCAGGTGCGTGGTGGTAAACACCTGCCGCTCAAAGCGATCGTGGATGAGGCTCTGGCGCTTGGCGATTGCGAAAAAGTAAAGAGTGTCGTTATTTATAAACGTACCGGCGGCAACATCAAGGTCGCTGCCGGGCGTGACTTGTGGATGCATGAACTGGTTGCCACCCAGTCAGCAGTCTGCGAACCTGAATGGGTCAGTGCTGAACATCCCCTGTTCATCCTTTATACGTCTGGTTCCACTGGCAAACCAAAAGGTGTACAGCATTCGTCCGGCGGTTATTTGCTGTGGGCGATTCTGACCATGAAATGGACTTTCGACATCAAGCCGGAAGACGTGTTCTGGTGTACCGCTGATATAGGCTGGGTAACCGGTCATACCTATATCACCTATGGCCCGCTGGCCGCCGGCGCAACTGAAATCGTCTTTGAGGGCGTGCCTACTTTCCCGAATGCCGGACGTTTCTGGAGCATGATAGAAAAACACAAGGCGACTATTTTCTACACTGCGCCAACAGCTATCCGTTCCCTGATAAAAGCCGCAGATGGCGATGCGAATATCCACCCGGACAAATTTGATCTGTCGTCGCTGCGCCTGTTGGGTTCAGTCGGTGAACCCATCAATCCTGAAGCCTGGATGTGGTATTACAACAATATTGGCCGTGGCAATTGCCCCATTGTTGATACCTTCTGGCAGACGGAAACCGGTGGTCACATGATGACACCATTGCCAGGTGCGACGCCGCTGGTGCCTGGTTCATGCACCTTGCCTTTGCCAGGTATTACGGCTGCGATTGTGGACGAAACAGGCAATGATTTGCCAAACGGGCAGGGCGGTATTCTGGTCGTGAAACGTCCATGGCCATCGATGATACGCACCATCTGGGGTGATCCTGAGCGTTTCAAGAAAAGCTATTTCCCCGAAGAATTTGGCGGCAAGGTTTACCTCGCGGGTGATGGTGCGATACGCAACAAGGATACGGGCTACTTCACCATTACCGGTCGTATTGATGATGTGCTCAATGTTTCCGGACACCGCATGGGTACCATGGAAATTGAGTCGGCGCTGGTTGCCAATCCACTGGTTGCTGAAGCCGCAGTCGTCGGCAAGCCCGATGAAACCACGGGCGAAGCTATTTGCGCCTTCGTCGTGCTGAAACGCTCACGTCCTACCGGCGACGAAGCGAAACAGATCGCGACAGAATTGCGCAACTGGGTAGCGAAAGAAATTGGACCAATTGCCAAACCCAAGGAAATCCGTTTTGGTGATAATCTGCCGAAAACGCGTTCAGGCAAAATCATGCGCCGTCTGTTGCGCGTGCTGGCCAAGGGCGAGGAAATCACCCAGGATATCTCGACGCTGGAAAATCCGGCCATCCTGGAGCAACTGAAGCAGGCACAATAATGTTGTGAGAATGCCCCGGGCTAGCCTGGGGCAAGATATAGCATTAAAATATAAGGACAGCGCAAAAGCAGAGAAAAAACAGGGCGCAGACAGAATACTGACAGCAATCGCATAGACGAAGCATTGGTATAAATACCGGTAATTTAAAAAAGCACTGCCTATCCAAAGATAGGGTAGTGCTATTTTTTTAGTGATACTAGATTGCTGAACAAGTGTGCTTTAGGTAGTTAGCGATTGGTGCGTGACATGAATACCAGGCGTTCAAACAGATGCACATCCTGTTCATTCTTCAGCAGGGCGCCGTGCAGGGGCGGGACGATGGCCTTGTTGTCTTTGCTGCGCATGGCTTCCAGTGGAATATCTTCCGCCAGCAAGAGTTTCAGCCAGTCGATGAATTCTGAGGTTGATGGTTTCTTCTTCAGGCCGGCAACATCGCGGATTTCATAAAAGGTCTGTAGGGCTTGCGCCAGCAAATCTGATTTCAGTTTTGGGAAATGCACATCGACGATTTTCTGCATGGTTTCCTTGTCGGGAAACTTGATGTAGTGGAAGAAGCAGCGACGCAGGAAGGCATCCGGCAATTCTTTTTCATTATTCGACGTGATGATGACCAGCGGACGATGTCTTGCCCTGACCATTTCACGCGTTTCATAGACATAAAATTCCATGCGGTCCAGTTCGCGCAACAAGTCATTCGGGAATTCGATATCGGCCTTGTCAATTTCATCAATCAGCAATACCACTGGCTCATCTGCTGTAAATGCCTGCCACAACACGCCCTTGATGATGTAATTGTGGATGTCCTTGACTCTTTCATCTCCAAGCTGTGAATCACGCAGGCGTGACACAGCATCATATTCGTACAGGCCTTGCTGGGCCTTGGTTGTGGATTTGATGTGCCACTGCATAAGCGGCATGTTGAGGGCTGCGGCAACTTCTTCGGCCAGCATGGTTTTGCCGGTGCCAGGTTCGCCCTTGATCAGTAGCGGACGTTGCAGGCTCAGGGCTGCATTCACAGCCAGTTTCAGATCATCGGTGGCGACATAATTATCGGCACCGTCAAAGCGTAAATTGTTAGGGGTTTGCGTCATGGTTTGTACCCGGAATATATAAGTAGGACTGCCAATTAGAGCTGCCAATTAGAGCTGCTAATTAGGACTGCCGCAAAATTACACATGTAGTCAGATATGGACAACATGCATAACATGTATTGCGTCGATGAAACTGTCCAAAGAGTATAAGCCAGAATTTGTGCTCTTGTGAACGGTTGTTCTTTTTTTGCGAAAGCATTCGCGATAAAAATAGTTGATGCGTGTGGAAAATCATCGGCGGAATTGCACAAATGCAGCATTTTGATCTTTCAATAGATGATTGTGGGCAGGTTTATTGCGCAAATCCGGACGTAATCAGCTAAAATGCTGAGTTATATCAAAACACTGTATTTATTGATCTGCCAGCTAAATTAATATTCGCTACTATGAAAAAATTGTTTGCACTCCTCGCCATGGCGAGTCTCGCTCAAGCTGCTGCGGCAGCAGATCCAGTTGGCAATGCTAAAGACGCTGCCGACAAAAAAATCGCGATGTGTATAGGTTGCCACGCCATTTCAGGCTACAAGGCTACCTTCCCGGAAGTGTATCAAGTACCTATGATTGGCGGCCAATCTGCCAAATACATAGAAAATGCGTTGAAGGCTTATCAAAAGGGTGATCGCAAGCATCCGACCATGCGTGGTATCGCTGGTAGCCTGTCCGAACAGGACATCGCTGATCTGGCAGCTTACTATTCCCAACAAAAATAAAAACAGGAGCGAACCATGAAGAAATCTATTGTGTTGGCAACGCTGTTGTCTACGGTGTCTTTCGCTGCTTTGGCCGGCGGTAATATTGAAGCCGGCAAGGCAGCGGTTAAAAAATTCGACTGTGCTTCTTGCCACGGCGATAATTTCAGTAACCCTAAAGACCCATCCTATCCAAAACTGGCTGGCCAGCATGCTGATTACCTGGCGCAAGCCCTGAAATCGTATAAGCGTGGTGGTGATGTGGCGAGTGCAAATGGCCGCAGCAATGCGACCATGGGCCCTAAGGCAAAAGAACTGTCGAATGATGACATTCAAAACATTGCAGCCTATCTGCATAGCCTGCCTGGCGAATTGGTATTAAAGAAATAAACGATTCACATTTCAAAAAAGCCACGACGAGTCGTGGCTTTTTTTATGCCTTCGCGCCTGTTTTCGCGTTTGAGCAATAGCAAATTGTCAGTGGTCCATTGGCTACTGTTGATGGCAGTCTTTGTCCAGATGATAAGTGCAACTGATGCGCTGCAACAGACGAAAAAAAACCGACCCAAGGGCCGGCTTTTCTTAAGTAATTAAAAATTACTTGGATGCAGATGCGGAAGCTGCTGCTGGAGCAGATGCTGCTGCGGAAGCTGCTGGAGCTGCGCCAGAAGCTGCTGCTGCATCAGATGCTGCTGCTGGAGCAGGAGCTGCTGCTGGGGCTTCTGCTGGAGCAGATGCTGGAGCTGGAGCTGCTACGGAAGCTGCTGCAGAAGCTGGAGCTGCTTCTTCTTTTTTGCCGCAAGCAGCCAAAGCGATTGCCAACAGGGAAACGAGCAAGAGTGATTTTTTCATGTTTGTACTTTCAATAAATAGATCAAAAAAGAAGATCAAAACGTTGCGATGAATAATTACCGGTAATTATCGCTCTATAGGTTAATTCGCGAGCTTCTCGCCAAAACGACATTCGGCCCCTACGAAAGTTTCCTAACCCGGAATTATAATGATTTTTCCATTGTTGGAATAGGCATAGATGCATTTTTGCACTCAAATCTGTCATTATTTATAGGCAAGAGGCTCATTTTAGTCGTGGTTCTCCACTTTTTCATGAAAATTGCCCTTCACAAGACGAAAATTTCCTTTCAGATTTCAATTTGAATGCTGCGCTGCGGCATGTATTTTTGTTATTTTTAAAGATTAACGAATTTCCAGCCAGCCATCTTCGTACCATAAACAAAATGCTTCCAGCACGTCTTGGGAGATATTCGTGATATCGCTACCATCCAGTTCCCTTTGATTCGCCAGTTGTGTCAGTGAAGTTTTATCTTCCCTGCCAACGGCAAAGGATTCGCCGTTGATGAAGACATGTTTTCCTTTGTATAACATCTGGGATTTGCGCGACAGCTTCAAACCATTTTTGATGGCTGCTTGCTGGAAGCGCTTGGGTGTCAACGGTTTTTCTGGTCCGGTGAAGAAGACGCTGGGTTTGGGTTCGGTCAGGTGTTCACCCAGGAAGATCAGAATGTCATCATCGGTGAAACGGATCTTGGCAATTTCTGCCGAGATGTCGTCGAGCATCTCCGTACTGATTTCAGCTGGTTTGGTCGTAAATTTCAAGTCGGGGTCAGCGTAACGTCCTGGCAAGTCTATTGATTCGGACATGAAATGCAGGAAGGATTCACCCAGTTCCTGATAGGACGGCGCGCGGAAGCCGATGGAGTAGGTCATGCATTCGCCGATCGCCACGCCATCATGCGCATACTTGGGCGGCAAGTAGAGCATATCGCCCGGTTCCAGTACAAATTCCTGCTCTGCCTTGAAATTGCGCAAAATCTTTAACGGCATGCCTTCTACCAGGCTCAAGTCTTTTTGTGCACCGATACGCCATTTGCGCTGGCCATGTGCCTGCAAAAGGAAGACATCATAAGAATCGAAATGTGGACCAACGCCACCACCATCGGCCGCATAGCTGATCATCAGGTCATCCAGCCTGCTATCGGGAATGAAGCGGAATTGCCGCAGCAGGGCATCTGCCGCATCGTTGTGCAGGTTGACGCCCTGTATCAGCAGTGTCCAGTCCTTCTTTTCCTTGACGGGTATCTGCTCATGCGGGCCGGACTGCATTTCCCAGTGTTTGCCAAAAAAGCTGATCAGGCGCGATTCAACGTCGTCGCGACCAGCCATGTCGAATAAGTCGGCCTTGGACAACAAAGGCTGAAAGCCGGGAATGGCCTGGCGTATCAGTAAAGGCTTCTTGTGCCAATATTCACTGAAAAACTCTTCAACAGAGATGCCGCCAAGCAAGGGGAGGGGGGAGGTGATTTTTTTCATGCCCGCATTATAGGCCGAGGTAAAGGACTCGACTAGACGGGTATAATTCGCAAGCAGATAAATTTTTAAGGAATTGCTATGAAGATAGGCAAAAATTCAGTTGTTACCGCGCGCTATACCTTGAAAGACGCACAAGACAATCTGATTGAAGAGGGGCAGGAGCCTATGGTGTACCTGCATGGCGGGTACGATAACGTCTTTCCCAAGATAGAAGAAGCCCTGGAAGGCAAGGAAAAAGGCTTTAGCGCCACCATACAGCTCAATCCTGAAGATGCATTTGGTGACTATGATGCGGAACTGGTTAAAGTCGAACCACGTGAGCGCTTTCCTTCGCCACTTGAAGTTGGCATGCAGTTCGAAGGTATGCCGGAAGACTCCGAAGAATCTGCCGGTGCTGACGATGGCGATGCCCATATTTTTACAGTGACCGATATCGCTGATGATAAAGTAGTGCTTGATGGCAACCATCCTCTGGCCGGCATAGCCTTGCGTTTCAGCCTGACCGTGGATGATGTACGCGAAGCATCGGAAGAAGAAATCGCTCATGGCCATGTGCATGGTGCCCATGGACACCATCATGACGACGATGATGGCGATGATGAAGATGATGCAAATGCTGAATATCGCAGCCACAAGCTGCACTAGCCTGAAAAGAAAATGCCGCTGAAGATTGCGGCATTTTTTCTTTCGTCTGGCTGGGTATCAGTTTTTACCCAGTTTTACCCAGTAGCCCCTTCAGCTCATACAGCGCTGCCAGTGCTTCGCGCGGTGTCATGCTGTCTGGCTCCATGGAATCCAGCGTTTCCAGCAATTCGGTATTGGTGGGTGTCGCTTCCACGGGCTCAGGTTCTGCTGCGGCCACGGCAGAAGAGAATAAATCAAACTGCGAGGTCGATTGCAGTGACTGCGCTTCCAGGTCCGCCAGGTGTTTGCGTGCAGATTTGATGACAACTTGCGGTATGCCCGCTAGTTGCGCTACCTGCAAGCCATAGCTTTGTGAAGCCGGTCCAGCCTGTACCGCATGCAGGAAAACGATATTTTCCTTGTGCTCTACCGCTGACAGATGCACGTTTTCAGCGGAAGGGTGCACGTCGGGCAATTGCGTCAGTTCAAAATAATGCGTGGCAAACAGGGTATAGCTTTTGGATACCTGGATAAGGTGTTTGGCAATCGCCCAAGCCAGCGCCAATCCATCAAAAGTGGATGTGCCACGGCCTACCTCATCCATCAAGACCAGGGAGTGTTCGCTGGCACCATTCAATATTGCCGCAGATTCCGTCATTTCCACCATGAAGGTAGAACGTCCGCCGGCCAGGTCATCCGCCGCACCTATACGGGTAAAGATGCGATCTATTGGGCCTATGCTGGCTTCCGTGGCAGGTACATAGCTACCTACATAGGCCAGCAGGGTAATCAAGGCCACCTGACGCATGAAGGTGGATTTACCGCCCATGTTGGGGCCGGTGATCAGTAATAATTTGCGCTCGGCAGAAAAATCGCAATCATTGGCGATAAAACGTTCGATCTGGTTTTCCACTACAGGGTGACGGCCCTGGGCGATATGCAATACAGGTTCACTGAGCAATTGTGGCGCGCACCAGTTGTTCTTGGTCGCATGTTCGGCCAGGCTGACCAGGGTATCCAGCTGGGCAATCGCATTCGCAATTTTTTGCAAAGCAGGAACTTGTGGCAACAGGTCTTGCAGCAGGCGCTCATACAGCATTTTCTCGCGCACCAGCGCCCGTTCCTGGGCTGACAGGGCCTTGTCTTCAAAGGCTTTCAGTTCCGGCGTGATATAGCGCTCGGCATTTTTCAGGGTCTGGCGACGGCGGTAATTGTCAGGGACTTTGTCACTCTGGCCATTCGTCACTTCAATGTAAAAACCATGGACGCGATTGTATTCGACGCGCAGGTTGGCAATGCCGGTACGTTCACGTTCCGAGGCTTCGAGTTCGATCAGAAATTGCCCGGCATTTTCGGACAATGCCCGCAATTCATCCAGCTCGGCATCAAAGCCGGTCGCAATGACACCGCCATCACGTACCATGGTGGCCGGTTGCAGCATCAGGCCGCGTTCCAGCAAATCCAGGCATTCTGTTGGTGTGTCCAGGTCAGACAATACTTTGGTCAGCAGGCTGGTCTGGTTATCAGCGATGCACAGGCTGACATAGTTACGCAGCCCTGGCAGATGCTGCATACCGTCACGCAAGGCAGACAAATCACGAGGGCGGGCCGATTGCAAAGCGATGCGGGTGGTGATGCGCTCGATATCCGGAATCGATCTTAGGGTCGTTGCCAGGCCATCAGTAGAATCGGCCAGTATCAGCGCCTTGATGGCGTCATGACGGGCCCGCGCAACTGACTGGTCTCGGCGTGCATGATGCAGCCAGTGACGCAACAGGCGTGATCCCATCGCCGTACGGCAATGATCCAGCAGAGAAAACAGCGTTGGCGATTCTTGTCCGCGCAAGGTTTCAGTCAATTCAAGATTGCGTCTTGTGGCGGTATCCAGGCCAATGAATTCATGTTCTGTTTCGACATTGAGGCTATTCACATGCTTGAGACCGCGCCCTTGTGTGCTTTCCGCATAACGCAGCAGGGCACCGGCAGCGCCCAGGGCTGCATTCAGGTTCTCTACCCCAAAGCCTGTCAGCGACGCCGTGCCGAGCTGGTCCTGCAGGGCCTTCTGCCCTTGTTTGACATCAAAATGCCAGTCAGGCAGTTCAGAGAACTTGCCTGGTAACTGGCTATAGTGTTCGTCCAGCAAAAGCGTACCGGCAGACAGCAAGACTTCAGCCGGGCTGATGCGCTCCAGTTCCTGTTGCAGGCGTTGTGGCAGCGATTTTTCGTCGGTGGATACTTCCATCAGCTTCAAGGCGCCACTCGCCAGTGACAGCCATGCCAGGCCTATGCTGACGGTTTTTCTTTGCTGCAGCATGCACAGCGACAGCAAAGGACGGTCAGACTTTTCTGGCAGCAGATCGGTATCAGTCAGTGTGCCGGGGGTAATGACGCGCATCACCTTGCGTTCTACCGGCCCCTTGCTGGTGGCCGGGTCGCCTATCTGCTCACAAATAGCGGCAGATTCACCAATCTTGACCAGCTTGGCCAGATAGGGTTCCAGTGAGTGAAAGGGCACACCCGCCATCTTGATCGGTTCGCCGCCAGAACTGCCACGCTGGGTCAGGGTGATGCCCAGCAAACGCGACACTTTTTCCGCATCAGCAAAAAACAGTTCGTAAAAATCACCCATGCGGTAAAACACCAGCGTGTCCGGGTGATCTGCCTTGATGCGCAGATATTGCTGCATCATAGGAGTATGCTGAATTTCTTTTGTGCTCATAAAGCCTTGATTTATTAGTGTATTTTTTTATTGCCGTGGATGTGGCGATGGCTGATCCAGGCCTTGTGCCGTATCAATCGCTGACCTGTTTTTTTTCGTATTTTTTGTCAGATCAGTCATTAATTTTGGTGCGCACCTTATCATAGACGATTGCCGTGGTCTACGGTTGCTCTGCGGGATTGCACATATAAGTAGAACACGCGTATGGAATCGCCTTGGCTACTGTCCCGAAGAAATAAATGTAATCAGCATTTTGCTAAGTTGAAATTGCTACGAGCATTGTTAAAATGAAAAGCATTTTTGCCTTGTTGCCAAAGGAAATTCTGCAGTAAATGTGGTCGTAAGCAGATGCGACATCTGTCCTTAAAAAAACAAAGCCAGCTACGCGAGTAGGCTGGCTTTGTTATTGTGCAGGCGGATTGGCTTACATTAACCGTTACCGCGACTGCCAGATCTGCGTGGTGCAGATTGTTTGACTACCGGGCGAGGGCCGGCTGGGCGTGGCTTTGATGGTGCTGCGCCTGGTGTTGCGGGTTTGCCTGGCGCACGTGCTGCTTGCGCGCCGCCATTGCCTTGTGGGCGCTGTCCACGGCCTGATGGTTGTGCTCTGCCGCCGCCGCGGTGGTCCTGGCTGCGCAACTGTATGGGCTGGGCTTTGGCATGTGGATCCGGGATGAAGCCATCAATGATTTCTTGCGGAATCTGACGCTTGATGAGTTTCTCTATGTCCGCCAGCAATTTGAATTCATCCACGCACACCAGGGATACGGCTTCGCCGGTAGCGCCGGCGCGACCGGTGCGGCCTATGCGGTGAACATAATCTTCGGGTACATTTGGCAGGTCATAATTGACTACGTGTGGCAATTGGTCAATGTCGATGCCGCGTGCAGCGATGTCGGTCGCTACCAGTACGGTCAGGCTGGCGTCCTTGAACTCAGCCAAAGCCTTGGTACGTGCAGACTGGCTTTTGTTACCGTGTATGGCCATGGCAGCGATGCCATCTTTAATCAATTGTTCCACCAGTTTATTGGCACCGTGCTTGGTACGGGTAAATACCAGGACTTGTGACCATTGATGTGTCTTGATCAGGTGGGCCAGCAAAGGATGTTTCTTGTCGCGGTCAACCGGATGCACTTTTTGGGCAATCACTTCTACCGTGGAATTACGGCGTGCCACTTCTATCATGGCCGGATTGTCTAGCAAACGGTCGGCCAGTGCCTTGATCTCGTCCGAGAACGTGGCAGAGAACAGCAGATTCTGGCGTTTGGAAGGCAGGATCGCCAGCACTTTTTTGATGTCGTGGATAAAGCCCATGTCCAGCATGCGGTCGGCTTCGTCCAGTACCAGAATTTCAATATGGCGCAGGTCTATCGTGCCTTGCTGATGATGGTCCAGCAGGCGGCCTGGTGTGGCCACCAGAATATCGACACCCTGTTTCAGCAGCTTGATTTGCGGGTTGATGCCAACGCCGCCAAAAATCACGCCAGAATTCAGCGGTACATATTTGCCATAGGTGTTGACGCTTTCTTCTACCTGGGCAGCCAGTTCACGTGTCGGTGTCAGCACCAGTGCGCGTATAGGGCGTCTGCTGGTCTTGTCCTTGGGGGCGTTAGCCGAAGTGGAAAGGCGCTGTAATATGGGCAGGGTAAAACCTGCCGTTTTGCCGGTGCCGGTTTGCGCGCCGGCCAGCAGATCGCCGCCCTTGATGACAGCAGGAATAGCTTGTTGCTGAATCGGGGTTGGCGATGTGTAGCCTTGTTCGCTTACTGCGCGAACAATGTTCTCGGATAAGCCGAGTTCGTTGAATGATGCCATGTGGTTTGACTGTGTTTCTAAGTGACCGGACTGATAGCCATCAGTCCGGCATATGGGGCAGTGGGGCGCTCCAATTTTTCGGAGCGTGAGAAATTACTTGATAGCTGAAAACGGTTGCATTGCATTGACCATCTGCGCAAATACTTTGGGTGTACCGGCCAGTACATCACCTTTGTACAGGTAATCTGAATCACCAGTGAAATTACCGACGATACCGCCAGCTTCAGTGATCAGTAGGGCACCTGCTGCGATATCCCAGGGTGCCAGGCCTTTTTCAAAAAAACCATCCAGACGGCCGGTTGCAACATAAGCCAGGTCTAGCGCGGCAGAGCCGGGCCTTCTCAAACCCTGGCATTTGCTGGTCATGACCTTGAACATGGCCAGATATTCATCCAGGCCAGATAAATCACGCGAAGGAAAACCTGTGCCGATCAATGCGTCGGCCAGTTTGTCGCAGCGTGTAACGCGTATGCGTTTGTCGTTCAGGAAAGCGCCAGCGCCTTTGCTGGCAGTAAACATTTCATTGCGGGTTGGGTCATACACGACAGATTGCGTGATCACGCCGCGCTGTTGCAGGGCGATGGAAACGCAATATTGCGGGAAGCCGTGGATGAAGTTGGTAGTACCATCGAGTGGGTCGATGATCCAGACATTGTCATTTTCGTCGTGCAGATTAGCGGAAGCGCCTGATTCCTCAGCCAGCACGGCATGATCAGGGTAGGCAGTGGTCAGCACCTCAATGATGGCGGCTTCGGCAGCCTTGTCGACTTCAGTCACGAAATCATTGAAATGTTTTTCTGTGACGGTGACACGATCAAGGTCAAAAGATGCGCGATTGATAATCGTCGCGCCACGACGAGCGGCTTTAATAGCCGTATTCAGCATTGGGTGCATAAGGTTTCCGATAAAATGACAGCATGCGCATTACTGTCACCCGAAAAGTGAGGTAATTGCAAAGCTACACAAAAATGATAAAGAGCGTGCGTAATTGTCGTCAGTCAGGCAATGATCAGCACAACCGATGAAAAATTAACGCTTGATACCGCTATTTTAAATGAACTTGCCCAAAACTGACACATCTCTTTTTCAACGCCTGCGCTTCATTCTGGTTGAAACCAGTCATCCTGGCAATATAGGCGCGGCTGCACGGGCAGTTAAAAACATGGGGTTTTCTGAACTGGTGCTGGTCAATCCTCGCTTTGAAGATGCCTTGCAACACCCCGAAGCAGTGGCACTTGCCAGTGGTGCGCAAGACATCCTGGGCAAGGCGCGTATTGTAGGCACGATAGAAGAAGCCTTGCAGGGATGTGAATATGTGGCAGCCGTGAGCGCCAGGCTGCGCGAGTTTTCTCCTCCAGTCATTACTCCACGCCATTTCGCCGAAGATATGGTGCAGCGCCAGCCAGCGCAGATAGCTTTAATTTTTGGCAATGAACGCTATGGCCTGCCCAATGAAATCGTGATGAATTGCCATGTGCTGATCAATATTCCGGCTAATCCTCTGTATTCATCCCTGAACCTGGCCCAGGCAATACAACTGCTGGCCTATGAATGCCGAATGGCATTTGATACGGATGTGCCAGTAGCCAGCAATATCGGTTTTCAGGGACAGATGGCATCGGCAGAAGAAATCGACGGCATGTACCGTCATCTGGAACAGGCTTTGGTCGCAATTCAATTTCTGGATCCGGACAATCCCAAAAAACTGATGCCCAGATTGAAGCGCATGTTGGCACGTGCAGAACTGGAAGCGGAGGAGGTCAATATCTTGCGTGGCATTGCAAGAAAAATTCTTGATGTGAAGAAAAATTAAAACTTTTACTTGAACGTTGCTATAAATTAAATTATTTTAATAGTACACAAGCAAGAAAGTGTAGTAATTTACTGATTATGTATATCATTTTCTGTATTTCTAACGACGATGGCCGGGCATTGAATATGATTTTTTTGACTTGTTAATTTTGTGCCGTCACTTCATTTTGATCAGGAAAATATGGAGATAACTATCTGTTTTTTATGAGTTAAATATTAAGGCTTGTTGCTGGAAATGATAAATATGTTGAAATCTACACACATTTCGGCTTTAAACCCATGTTTTCATTTGGTTACGACTTTAAGGAAGCTTATAAAGCCAGTAAGATTGCAGATAACATACGTTCAGAAAAGGCAATTGATAATTGATTTACTGAATAAACTAATTCTGAGGTCTCTATTATTTCTGTTCCATTCCGCCGATCCACGTTAAACCTTTTATGTCTGGGCGCATTTGCTGCCGGGGCAACGGGTAACGCATATGCATTAGGCTTCAGCAACCTGACAGTGCAGTCTGGTTTAGGGCAGCAGTTACGGGCGCAGCTTGAAGTCACCGGCAGGGATGCTCCAGAGATAGATCAGTCTTGCTTCAAGGCCAAAGTTGAAGCGACTGATGGCACTTTCCTGGCACAGGCTGGCGTTACCCTGTTGGTCAAAGGCAATACGCGTTTCCTGACGCTTGTCACAAAAAAAGATTTGATGGAGCCCGCTGTCAAGATCATGGTGGACATGGGGTGTGAAATTCAGTTGCACCGTGAATTCACCATCTTGCTTGACCCGCCTTTGGCTGCATTGCAACCGGTGAGTGGTCAAAAAGCACCGGCTGCAATCATCCTGCCGCAAGCTGGCGCGACCAATACACCTGTCGGCGCAGTAGCAGCACCAAAACCAGTGAAGCCGAAAGTCAGGAAAGAAAAACCTCAACCAGAAGTATCTGAAGTCATGCCGACGGATACTGAGGTCGTCACTGCAAAAAAAAACCCGAAAAAATCTTCAACACCCAAGCCGACCCAAAACACCAGCTCGGCCAGGGATGAACTGAAACTGTCTGACGATGTTGCCATTATCGCTCCTGGCTTGCGCATCAGCGATAACCTGACAACCAATAACCCACAAACAAATATAGAGGAATTGCGTGCCGCGCAGGCCCAGTTCGCTGCCATGTTGCGGGACGAAGTGCCGGCCCAGGTTGCACCTGACAAGTTAAAATCCGAGCAGCAAAAAATTCTAAGCTTGCAGCAAGAAGCACAGCAATTGAAACGTCAAAGCCAACTAGATAAGGCGGCACTGGAGGAGGTCAGGGAAAGCAGTTTTTCCAAAGACTGGATCATTGCCCTTTCTGTCTTCGTGCTGGCAGGCTTGAGTATTATTGCTTTCCTGCTGCTGTATATCAGCCGCATGCATAAACGGTTTACATCCACCTGGTGGCAGCAAAAAGAACATGCGCATGAGCCGGAACCAAAGAAAAATATAGAAGAAATCGTGAACAGTATCCAGGCCTCCTACGGGCCGACCACGACGGGTTCCCTGTATCAGATTGATGATGAGAAAACTACGGATACCAGCCGTCCGGTGACTGCTGCGCCAGGCAAGAAAAATGCGCCTGAAAGCAGTCTGGGTGAACTGGAAACACCATCAATCTTCAGCAAGGCATATGTGCCTACGCTGGAAGACAGCAATAGCAGTACATTCAATTTCTTTTCTACGCGCGGCCAGTCTGTGAAAGTGGAAGAAATTTCGGATGTGACCCAGGAAGCTGAATTCTGGATTTCAGTCAATGATCCGCAGCGCGCCATAGAAATACTGGAGCCACAGGCAGAAATTGATTTGCCGGAATCGCCCGTGCCCTGGTTGTATTTGCTGGACTTGTACCGTGTAACCGGCAACAAGGACAAATACGATGCCATGCGAGACCGCTTTGTGGTGTTCTTTAATGCCAATATTCCGGAATACGAGATTGATCCTACTGCTTTGCCAGCGCGACAGTTGGAAGATTTTGAACACCTGATGAACCGTATTTGCCGTTTGTGGAGCAGCAATGACATTCTGCCTTTCCTTGAAAGCCTGTTGGTTGACGACAGGGATGGCAAACGCATGGGCTTTGAATTGCCTGTGTACAGAGATATCCTGCTGCTGATCTCCGTTGCCAATGAACTGGAAAGAATGGGCTCGGCCGGCGGCAAGCCGAAAGTATGGGCGCGCCCGTCAGCAGATGCCAGTGCTGCCAAGGGACCGGAGGCAGACTCCAATATCATCAATTTTGAAACGATTGATTTCCGTACAGACAAAGAAAACTGATCTGTTTTTGTGGGAAAATAATAGTGACCTCGCATTTCAGCTGGTCCACAATAATATGCCCTTAGCTGGTGGCAGGAGTGCCAAATACACCTGCGGCAGCGATGGCATCACATATAAAACGGAGACATATGATTACACTTTGCGGCTTCGCCCTCAGCAACTATTACAACAAGGTCAAACTGGCACTACTGGAAAAATCGGCACCTTTTGAAGAAAAGCTGGTGTGGACCGGGCGCTCACCAGAACTCTTGATGCATTCACCGCTTTGCAAGATTCCCTATATTGAAACACCAGAGGGGTCATTGTGCGAATCCCAGGTCATACTTGACTACATAGAAAATCTGTATCCCGAGCATCCGCTTTTACCCGCTGATCCATTCGCCGCCGCTAAATTGCGTGAGTTGATCACCTTCATTGAATTACATCTGGAACTGCCAGCACGTGAGTTGTATGCAGAAGCTTTTTTTGGCGGCAAAGTCTCGGATGAAGTCAAAGCCAAAGTGGAAAAACAACTGACGCGCAATATTCCGGCATTTGCCAGTCTGGCTAAATTTGATCCTTTTGTTGGTGGCAAAGAATTCACTATGGCGGATTGCGCTGCGGTAGTGCATTTCCCCCTGGTCTCGCTGGCGACCAAAATCATTTATGGCAGAGATTTTCTGGCGGATTTGCCAACACGTGATTACGTCAAGATGATGTCTGAACGGCCAAATGTGCAAAAAGTAAACGCAGACCGCAAGGCGAATCAGGAGTTGATGGCCAGCAAGGGCAAGTAATCCGGCGTATTCGGTGTAAATAGCGCAAACAAGACAAGAATGCCAGCAAGAGATAAATTCTTGCTGGCATTCTTATTTTTTGCTTGCCTTTAGCTTGCTGGCAGAATCAGATTGCCCGGCGCATTTTTTGTACGGTGTACGATTTGACTTCTGTCGGCGGCTCAACCAGTTTGATAATCGCAAACGTACAATTGTCGCCCCTGCTGTTGGCCCTGTCCCTGGCTTTCCTGATCAAAAACTCAGAAGCCTGACGCGGGCTGTTGGCTGCCACGGCGGCGGACAGCTCAGCATCATCGAAATAATGCCAAAGACCGTCAGAACACAGCAAGAAGCTGTCATGTGCCTTCAGCTCATTGTATTCGCCAAAGCTGACATAGGGAGCCGTCGTGCTGGAACCCAGTACATTAATCAGAATATTTGATAAACGGTGACTTTTGGCTTCATCGGCGGCAATTTTGCCCTCGTCAACCAGTTTTTCAACGTAGGAATGGTCTTTGGTTCTCTCGGTAAAATTGGGGCCGGTAAACCGATATAAACGAGAATCACCCACATGTGCCCAGATGGCCTCTTGTTTTGGTGTTATTACAAGTGCAACAAAAGTGCTGTGTGGTTCCTTTTCTGATGATACGCCCGACAATTTAATGACAGTGTGTGCTTCGTTGACTATGTTTTCTAACAGACTGCGTACATCATTTCCCGGGTAAAATTCATCAAAGAGTTGTTTTGCTGTACGTACTACTTGCTCAGCGGCAAGTGCTCCACCGCTTTTCCCCCCCATACCGTCTGCTACCACGGCCATGACATAGCCGGGTGCATGCGGAGCCGCAAAAAGTGCGGCGCGGTCTTGTTGTTCCTGCCGGTCACCGATATGTTGTCCGGTTCCAGCTTCGATCTTATATTGGCTCATACGTCTTGGTAGATTAAACTAACGGGATAAACCCGAAAATGGTCTTTCCTTAATTAAACTTTATTTTACTGCAACCAGAAGACTATGAACCACCCGGAACAAACACTACAACGCATTATCGAGCTGGAGGTTGAACATAGAGACCTGGATGTGGTAATCGAGACGCTGATCAAGGATCCGAGTCACGATGAACTGCAACTGCGTCGCCTCAAAAAGCGCAAATTACAATTGAAAGACCATATTACACTGCTTAGGATGCAACTGACACCAGATGTCCCTGCATGATTATCCGCTTTTCCTTGTCCTGATAGTTAGTTTCTGATTGCCTCATTTTGACTGAATCACTTGCCACACCGAATGCAAACGGCATTCACGATGCAGAAGTAGAACATATTTTTGGCTTGACCGGCCCATTAAGCGCATCGGTGAACGCTTATCGCCCGCGTCAGGCGCAGACAGAGATGGCAAAAGCCATCGCTGATGCCATAGCCGGGCAAAAAACCCTGATTGCCGAGGCTGGTACAGGCACAGGTAAAACCTATGCCTACCTGATTCCCGCTCTGCTATGGGGGGGCAAGGTGGTGGTGTCGACGGGAACCAAGAACTTGCAGGATCAGTTGTATTTGCGCGATATTCCCACCATACGCAAAGTGCTGAAGGCACCAGTGTCCGTGGCCTTGCTGAAGGGCAGGGCGAATTACCTCTGTCACTACCATCTGGAAAGAACCATACAGAATGGCCGCCTGAGCTCGCGTGAGGACGTAGGCTACCTGCGTGATATTAGCCGTTTCATAAAAACCACAATGACGGGTGACAAGGCTGAACTGGCCCGGGTGCCGGAAAGTGCATCGGTCTGGAGTCTGGTTACGTCGACCAAAGATACTTGCATGGGGTCTGAATGCCAGTATTACCAGGATTGTTTTGTCATGAAGGCCCGCAAGGAAGCGCAACAGGCTGACGTGGTGGTGGTCAATCATCATCTGTTCTTTGCCGACGTGGCATTGAAAGATACCGGCATTGCCGAATTATTGCCATCTGCCAACACCGTCATATTTGATGAAGCCCATCAGTTGCCAGAGACAGCAACTCTGTTTTTTGGTGAAACAGTGTCTACTTCACAGGTGCTGGAATTATGCCGTGATGTACTGGCAGAGGGTCTGTCACATGCCAGGGATGGTGCCGAGTGGGCGAAATTGGTGGCGCCGGTAGAGCGCGCAGCACGTGATTTAAGGCTGGCATTTCCGCAGGATGTGGTCAGGTACTCGATTGACCAGATTGCCCCGTCCAGCCCGTTTTTTGAAGCCCTGGAGACCCTGAAAACCTGCATGCAGGACATGATCGTGGTTTTGGAAAAACAGGCAGAAAGGGCAGAGACGCTGGAGCAATGCCGGGCCCGTTCGATTTTGCTGGCAGAGCAATATGAAAAGTGGAATGCCGCAGACGATGGCAAATCCGGTGATTATGTCCTGTGGGTTGAGGCTTTTTCCACTTCGCTGCAATTGCACCGTACACCCTTGTCGATTGCCCCCATTTTCAACAAACAGCGCGAAGGTGTGCCGCGTGCCTGGATTTTCACTTCCGCCACCATGGCAGTGAAGAATGATTTCACTCACTATGTATCGCAAATGGGCTTGTGGGATGAGCCGGCACGTACCTGGCCCAGTCCATTCAATTATCAGGAACAGGGTTATCTGTACGTCCCTAACGGCATGCCTCAGCCGAATTCTTTTGAATACATGGATGCGGTGATTGATGCGGCATTGCCCGTGATTGAAGCCGCCGGTGGCCGTACCTTCCTGCTGTGCACGACCTTGAAAGCAGTAAAGCACAGCGCGGAACGCCTGCGTGAAGAATTTCAGAAGCGTGGCCTGGATTTTCCCCTGTTTGTGCATGGCGATGCAGGCAGGACAGAATTACTCGACAGATTCCGCGCTGCCGGCAATGGTGTGCTGATCGGTAGCCAGAGTTTTTGGGAGGGCGTGGATGTCCGTGGTGAAGCACTGTCGCTGGTGATCATCGACAAGCTGCCGTTTTCACCGCCGGATGACCCCGTACTGTCTGCCCGCATTGCTGCGATGGAAAAAAAGGGCCTGAATGGTTTCGTACATCACCAGTTACCAGAAGCCATCATTAACCTCAAACAGGGTGCCGGTCGCCTGATCCGCGACGAGGGCGACAGAGGCGTACTGATGATCTGTGATCCGCGACTGATCTCCAAGCCCTATGGCAAGCGGGTCTGGCAAAGTTTGCCATCATTTGCACGTACCCGTGAGTTATCGGATGTACTGGCATTTTTCCAGAAAATAAAGACGCCGGCCTAAATTAGATAGCTTCAGTTCGTTTTAGATAGCTTCAGATAGCTGGCGCAATATGTAAAAAGGCAGCACCGTTTCCAGTGCTGCCTTTTTCATTGCCATCAGATTCTGATGGCAAATCGTGATGCTATCTGCTTACCAGATGCTGACGCGCTCGGCCGGTGTCAGGAACATCTTGTCACCTTCCTTGAGTTTATAAGCATCATAGAAGCCAGGCATATTGCGCAATGTGCCATTCGCACGGATTTCTCCTGGGGAATGTGGATCAGTCTTCAACTGCACAATCATGGATGCTTCACGCATTTTGGTGCGCCAGACCTGGGCAAAACCCATAAAGAAACGTTGATCACCAGTCAGACCACCTATAACTGGTGCCGGTTTGCCGCCGAGTGACAGTTTGTACGCCTTGTAAGCGATAGCCAGGCCGGAATTATCGGCAATGTTTTCACCCAGAGTCAGCTCGCCATTGACGTTGTAGCCGGGAATAGGGCTGAAAGCGCTGTACTGTTTGACCAGGATGGCAGTTTTTGCCGCAAATTTTTCGTGATCTTCCTTAGTCCACCAGTCACGCAGATTGCCCAGTCCGTCATATTGCGCACCCTGATCATCAAAGCCATGGCTGATTTCATGACCAATGACAGCACCAATGGCACCATAGTTGACCGCGTCATCTGCCTTGGCATTGAAGAAAGGTGGTTGCAAAATAGCTGCTGGGAACACGATTTCATTCATTTCCGGGTTGTAATACGCGTTCACGGTTTGTGGCGTCATGCCCCATTCGTCACGGTCTACCGGTTTGCCCAGTTTGTTCAGTTCAAATTGCGCGGCAAAGCTGCGGATGTTACGCAGATTGCCGACTGCGTCACCCTTGGTGACGGTCAACCCAGAGTAATCACGCCATTTGTTTGGATAGCCAATCTTCGGCATGAAAGTCGCCAGCTTTGCCTGCGCTTCTTTTTTTGTCGCAGGGCTCATCCAGTCCAGGGTATCTATGCTTTGCTTGTAAGCGACCAGCAAATTGCTGACCAATTTTTCCATCTTGGCTTTACTTGCAGCCGGGAAGTGTCTGGCAACATACATCTTGCCCAGGCTTTCACCCATGCCGGAATCGGCCAGGCGAACGCCGCGTTTCCAGCGGGCTTCCTGTTCTGGCACGCCACGCAGTGTTGTAGCGTTGAATGCAAAGTTTTCATCAGCGAAGTCTTTCGACAACTGGCCAGCAGCTGAGCGCAGGATGTGCCATTTGAAATAGGTTTTCCAGCTATCCAGCGATGTTTCTTGCAACACTTTGTTGAAGCCTGTCAGATAGCTGGGTTGGCTGACGATGATGTAATCGATCTTGCCTTTGACGCCCAGTTCGCTGAGGTAAGTGTTCCAGTCATACCCGGGTGTCAGCGTATCGAGTTTGCTTATTTCAACTTTATTGTAGGCTTTGACCGGGTCACGCAATTCAACCTTGGTCCATTGAACTTTGGCCAGTTCGGTTTCCAGTGCCAGGATGTCGGTTGCATGTTTTGCGGCTTCCTTGTCACCGGCCAGAGTCAGCATTTTTTCGATATGCTTGACATATTTGGCGCGGAAATCCTTCAGTTTGGCGTCGTCATCCTTGAGATAATAATCACGGTCAGGCAAGCCCAGGCCGGACTGACTTACATCCAATACGTATTTGGTTGAATCCTTGTTGTCCTGGTGGATCTGGAAGTCATACGGCGCACCAATGCTGGTGCGGTTCAACCAGGCCATCAGCGTTGAAATCTGTTTTTTGTCCGTCATGCCATCCACTTTGGCAAATTCGCCTTGCAGTGGTTTTAGGCCCATTGCATCGATGTGCGCAGTATCCATGAAGCTGGCGTACAGATCAGCGATTTTTTGCGCATCAGTGCCGGTTTTATTTTTTGTCTTGGAAAGGCCTTCAATAATTGCATGCAGGTGCGGAATAGTTGCTTCGCGCAAATCGATAAATGCACCGGCAGAGGCTTTGTCAGCAGGGATTTCTGTTTTTTTCAACCAGCTACCATTGACGTGACGGAAAAAATCATCCTGTGCACGCACGGAGCTGTCACTATGGCCAGCTTCTATGCCGGATAACAGGACGGTTGATGCGGATGCTGCTTTGGCTGGTTCTGCTGCAAAGGCGATATTGCTGCCGACGGTACCGGCAATCATCAGCGCGATAGCGCTAAGTACTTGAGCTTTCACTTGGGGGTCTCCTGGGAGTGAAGTGTTTTATAAAAATACGACAAACTTTTTGCGGCTGGTTTCAAGTAATTACTGCCCGCAACAGCTTGCTATAGCCGTCGTAAGACTGCGTGAGTTTAACGAAGTTCGACAGATTTAGTAAAAGTTTTGGAAATGCTTAAAACTAAAATATCATTTAGTTAATTTCCTCTGCTCTATGACAGGCCAACAGTCTTTCTGCAAAGGGGCGCAGCAGGGGAATCTCTTGCCGGCAGCGCTCATTTGCGTGTGGGCAGCGATTGTTAAAGGCACAACCCGGCGGCGGCGCCAGCGGTGAAGGCAGTTCGCCAGGCAGCATCATCTTGGCCTGGCGCTGCGCCGGGTCTATGCGCGGGGTGGAAGCCAGCAATGCTCTGGTGTAGGGATGCAGTGGTTGCTTGAAAATACTTTGTTTGTTGCCATGTTCAACCGTCTTGCCCAGATACATGACCAGCACGTCATCGGCTATATGTTCTACGACAGACAGATTATGCGAAATGAACAGGTAGGCGACGCCATTTTGCTGCTGCAAATCCATCAATAAATTCAGGACCTGCGCCTGTATCGATACGTCGAGCGCGGAGACAGGTTCATCGGCAACGATGACTTCCGGGTCAAGCATGAGGGCACGGGCAATCGCGATACGCTGCCTTTGTCCGCCCGAAAACATATGCGGATAACGGCTGTAGTGTTCTGGCCGCAAGCCTACACGGGTCATCATTGCCCGCGCTTTTTCTTCGCGTTGAACAGACGATAAACTGGTGTTGATGATCAGCGGCTCTTCCAGCATGGCCCCCACTTTTTTACGTGGATTCAGGCTGGCATACGGGTTTTGAAACACCATTTGCACTAGTGGCCGGACTTGCTTCAGTGTCGCCTTGTCGGCATGGGCAATGTTTTTCCCTGCCATCCACAGTTCCCCGCCAGATGGGGCTTCTATCATGGTGATCTGGCGTGCCAGGGTGGATTTGCCACAGCCGGATTCACCCACCACCGCCAGGGTTTTGCCCGCTGTCAGTTGAAAAGAGACGCCATCAAGGGCCTTGGCCAGCGCCTTGGGACGCAGAAAACCCTGTGACACAGGATAATGTTTGGCCAGATTTTTTGCTTCCAGTAACACCGGAGCCTGAGTAGACGTGTTTTGCATCATGCTGCCTGATGAATGTGAATGGCTTGCCAGCCGTTACCCGGAATACCTTGTGCATCAAGCGGGTAATGGCAGCGCACCTGCGCATTTGCCTCGCCTTGCAGTTGTGGCCGGGTGCTGTGGCATAGTTCCGTGACATAGCTGCAGCGTGGTGCCAGCAGGCAGCCGCTGGGTCTGTCATACAGGCCAGGCACAACGCCGGGTATGGTCTGCAAACGCGCTTTACCCAGATTGTGTTCGGGCAGGGCGGCCAGCAAGGCCTGGGTATAGGGATGTTTGGGGGTATCGAAAATGTCTGGCACCGTGCCGGTTTCCAGTACCTGGCCGGCATACATGACGACCACCCGTTTTGCAGTCTGTGCCACTACGGCCAGATCGTGGGTGATCAGCATCAATGCCATGCCGCGTTCACTTTGTAATTGCAGTAACAGCTCCAGCATTTGCGCCTGTACTGTCACATCCAGCGCTGTCGTTGGTTCATCGGCAATCAGCAGACGCGGGTTGCAGGCGATGGCGATGGCGACCATCACGCGCTGGCTCATCCCACCGGATAACTGGTGCGGATAAGCATGCATGCGACGTTCAGGGTCAGGAATATCCACTTGTTTCAGCAAGGCCAGTGCCTTGGCGCGCAAGTCTTTTTCCTTGCCGCCCTGATGCAGGCGCAGGGTTTCCATCAACTGGAATGCCACGGTATAGCAGGGGTTAAGGCTGGTCATGGGGTCCTGAAAGATCATGGCAATATCCTTACCCAGCAATTGCCGTCTTTCCTTGT
Organism: Undibacterium sp. Ji49W; assembly: GCF_049340205.1. Lineage (NCBI taxonomy): Bacteria > Pseudomonadati > Pseudomonadota > Betaproteobacteria > Burkholderiales > Oxalobacteraceae > Undibacterium > Undibacterium sp. Ji49W. The sequence continues at coordinate 94,673 of NZ_JBMPOW010000021.1, forward strand.
CTTTCATGGCGAGCAGATTGCGGCCATCAAAATCCATTTGTTCAGCACGCACACGACCAGGGAAATCGATAAGGCCCATCAATGCCAGCGAGGTCACGCTTTTGCCTGAGCCCGATTCGCCAACGATGCCGACCACTTCGCCTTGTTCTATGCGCAGATCAAGACCGTCAACGGCTTTGAATGGCTGGCTTTCCGAGCCAAATTCAATGCGTAAATTTTTGATATCCAATAATGGTTTCATGTTGAATCTTTGTTCAGCGTTTTAACTTGGGGTCAAGCGCATCGCGCAAGCCATCACCCATGAGGTTAAAGGCCAGCACGGAAATCAGGATAGCCAGGCCAGGAAAGGTAACAACCCACCAGGCACTCTGGATAAATTCCATGGCACTGGCCAGCATGGAGCCCCATTCCGGCGTAGGTGGCTGTGCGCCCAGACCAAGAAAACCCAGCGCAGCAGCATCCAGGATGGCGGTGGAAAATCCCAGTGTCGCCTGGACGATGATGGGTGCGGCGCAATTGGGCAGCACGCAGTTGAACATCAGTCGTAAATTGCCAGCACCGGCGATGCGCGAAGCATTCACATAATCCTTGTTCAGCTCGCCACTGACGGCTGCCCTGGTCAGCCTGGCATAGGACGGCATGAGGACAATGGCAATCGCATACATGGCATTCATCAGGCCAGGGCCAAGTATGGCGACCACCGCAATCGCCAGCAACAGGCTGGGCAGCGCCTGCAAGATATCCATGAGGCGTACGATAATGGTTTCCAGCATGCGCGAAAACCTGCCAGTCCAGCTGCGTGAAAAACCGGCAATCAAACCCAGGGTCACACCAACACCCATGGATAACGTGACCGATACCAGACCAATAATCAGCGACAGCCGGGAACCATGTATCAGACGCGACAAAATATCGCGACCGACCGGGTCGGTACCCAGCAAGAATTTGCTGCTGCCAGCGGCGGTCCAGGCGGGAGGGGCCAAGGTCGCATCACGATATTGCTCAATCGGTGAATGGGGGGCTATCCATTCGGCGAACAGGGCGCATAGCGTCAGCACGCCAACCAGCACCAGGCCGATGACCGCACCACGGTTCTGCTTGAAATACTGCCAGAATTCAAGCAGCGGGTGCGGTGGTGCAAGGGGCACAGTATTTGCCATGCTATTGGCCACGCTGCTATTGCCAGTATTGCCGGGTAAGCTAGTATTGCTCATAAATCTGTGCTCAAGTCTGTAAATCAGAATGAAAAATCATGCATCAATGACGTATGCGCGGATTGATGACGCCATACAGCACATCGACAATCAGGTTGACAGCAATGACGATGGTGGCCACCAATAAAATGCCGCCTTGTACCGTTGGGTAATCCCGTCTTTGTATGGCTTCAATCAGCCATTTGCCTATGCCTGGCCAGGAAAAGATGGTTTCCGTCAGTATTGCGCCAGCCAGCAGGGTGCCGACCTGCATGCCGATGACGGTAATTACGGGTATCAGGGCGTTACGCAGCGCATGCACCCAGACCACGCGCATCCATGACATGCCTTTTGCCCTGGCCGTGCGTACATAGTCTTCACGCAACACTTCGAGCATGGCAGAACGGGTCATGCGTGCAATGACGGCCAGCGGGATGGTGCCGAGGGCAATGGCAGGTAAAATCAGATGCATGACCGCAGATTTGAATGCGCCTTCTTCGCCTGACAGCAGGCTGTCAACCAGCATCAGTCCCGTGACTGGCGGCAGGTCGAACAGGATGTCGATGCGCCCAGACACCGGCGTCCAGCCCAGCGTGACGGAAAACAGCAAAATCAGCAGCAGTGCCCACCAAAAGATAGGCATGGAATAGCCTGTGAGCGAAGCGCCCATGACAGAATAATCGAGAAAGGTATTACGCTTCAGCGCCGCCAGTATGCCAGCCGGCAAACCGAGCACAATGGCAAAAATGATGGCGCACAATGACAATTCCAGTGTGGCCGGAAACAGGGTGAAAAATTCTTTGCTGACCAGTTCCTGGGTGATGATGGAGTGCCCCAGATCACCTTGCAGGACTTTGCCGAGATAAGAGAAATATTGCTGATACAAAGGTTGGTCCAGGCCATACAGGTGCATCAGTTTTGCATAGCGTTCGGCATCCATGCCGCGTTCGCCAGTCATGGCTTCCACCACATTGCCGGGTATCAGATGTATCAGTGAAAAAACCAATAACGTGATGCCTATGAAGGTGGGTATGACTACACCCAGGCGCCGCAAAATAAAACCCAGCATCGAAAAACCTTTTTAAAACAGATCAGTGAGTTCGGTACATCAAACCATGCATGGATACCGGCTTTCAGCATAAACATAAACCAGACTTGCGCAAAATTGTCCCTGTAAGGCTGGGGCAGTTTTGCGTAAGTCCGATAAAAAATCGTGGTGCCAGTCTGCATGCACATCGCAAACTGACACCACGCCGGAGTATTTCTTATTTTGCCAGGTCTACTTTTTTGAAGTAATGATGGGCGGTGGAATCCATTTTGAAGCCAATCACGTCCTTGCGCACCGGTGTGTAACGCAAAGAATGTGCCAATAGCAGCAAAGGGGCCTCTTCATGCACAATTTCTTGTGCTTTTTCATACAGTTTGGCTCTTTCACTCTGTTTTGGTGTCAGTTTTGCCTTTTGTATCAGGTCTTCATAATCCTTGTTGCACCAACGTGGGATATTGCCGCCACCCTTGACTGCTTCACAGCCCAGAATTGGTTCAAAGAAATTGTCCGGATCGCCATTGTCGCCAGACCAGCCGAACATCATCGAATGCTGTTCACCGGTTTTGCTGCGTTTTTTGTATTCTGTCCATTCATAGGTGGTCAGCTTGGTTTTGACGCCGATCTTGGCCCAATCGGCCTGTATCAGCTCAGCCATGCGCTTGCCATCCGGATTGTAAGGACGCGACACCGGCAGATACCAGAGTTCTATCTCCACGCCATTGGGATAACCTGCCTTGGCCAGCAGCTCCTTGGCTTTGGCCGGGTCATACGGGAAGTCCTTGACCTTGTCATTGTAGGACCACATGGTAGGCGGGATAATGTTCTTGGCTGGCTGGCCAGAACCGGCATAGACCGACTTCAGGATAGATGCTTTGTCGACGGCCAGGTTCAGAGCCTGACGCACCAGTTTATTGTCGAAAGGCTTTTTCTCTACGTTAAAGCCGACATAGCCAATATTCAGGCCTTGCTGGCTCAACAACTTGATGTTCGGGTCACTCTTCATGAGTTCAACGTCGGCCGGTTTCGGCAGCGCCATCACATGGCATTCACCGGCTTTCAGCTTGGCGTAGCGCACGGACGCATCAGGCGTAATGGCATACACCAGATTATCAATTTTCGGGCGGCCGTCCCAGTAACCATCATGTGCCTTGTAGCGGATGATGGCGTCTTTTTGGTAAGACACAAACTGGAAGGCACCAGTGCCGATAATTTCCTTGTCGATCAGCTCCGGTGTACCGGCGGCTTTCATTTTTTCTGCATATTCAGCCGAATGCACGGACATGAAATCCATGGTCAGAGTCGCCAGGAAAGGCGCTTCCTGACGTTTCAGTTTGAAACGCACGGTCATGTCATCGACTTTTTCCAGTTTGTCGACGATTTTGTTGATACCCAGATCCTGAAAATACGCATAGGTCTGGCCTGGCGTATTTTTATGGAAGGGATGGTTTTCATCAGCCATGCGATAGAAGCTGAACAAAATGTCGTCCGCGTTCAGAGTACGGCTGGGCTTGAACTTGGCATTGCTGTGGAACTTCACACCCTTGCGCAGCTTGAAGGTATAGGTCATGCCGTCAGGAGAGATTTCCCATGACTCGGCCAGGGCAGGGGTGATATTGGTGGTGCCTGTTTCCATCTCCACGAGGCGGTTATACATGGGTACAGAACCGGCGTCTGCTGTTGTACCTGTGGTGAAAAACTGTGGATTGAAGCCTTCCGGACTTCCTTCAGAGCAAAAAACCAGTGTTTTTGCTGCCATTGCAGCACCTGCATACGCACCCAGAATCGCCAGTGCGCCAGCCTTCAACAACCATTTACCTTTTTTCATCCAGACTCTCCAAAGTGAACAAGTACCAGTAAAAATGACAAGTCGATTGTGCCACGACGACTTGTGCAGACTTTTCTATTGTGCAGCAATTCGATAAGTTTTGTATTACTTTGTTACATGGCTGAAGAAAATTTTGAAAATAAAACAGTCAAACAAGTGTTGTTAGTAATCGATGGATTTTGCAATCAAGAAGTTTTGCCACTGTTGCGTATTTGAATCAGTTAAGCTACGTTCCACTTTATTGATTGCAGCCAATGATGAATCCTAATAAGTCCTGATAACCCGCGTTTGACCCGACATGAATTTATCGTTAGAAACAAAATCAACTTCGATATTACATTTACGAATAAATGATGGGCATGTACTGGAGTTGCGTGCCGATTTTCCTGATGGGGCAGGGCCGTTCCCAGCCCTGATTCTGGCGCCGGGCTTGCGCTATGACATGGATCGCCCCGCCATTTCACAAACTGCCGTGCACCTGGTGACGCGGGGTATTGCCGTATATCGTTTCAACTGGATTTTTTATGCCGTGGATGCGGAGAGCGGCCATCCTTCTGCTGATCTGTCGGCAGAATTTGCCAGTATGCAGGCTGTGGTCGCCGCAGCCAGAAGCGATGTCCGCGTCAATTCGCATCAATTGTCGGTGGCTGGTAAATCATTTGGTTCCGTTGTTGCGTGGCAGGTGTTTCAGGCTGATAAAAGCTTGCAGCGTTGTATCCTGATAACACCCTTATGCAAGGCTGGTACGGCAAATCAGAATGAAGAACTGGATGCGGTCAGGCAAAATTATCCCGACGTGGAGCAAGAGTCCAGGCCAGTCACCATGATGGCTGCTGATCAAGACCCTTATTGCGAGTTACCTCTGCTGCACCGTTACGCCGCAAGATTTGCGAAGCCGGCTACTGTGATTGTCTTGCCAGGCAATCACAGCTTTGAAATACCGTCAGAGGATACTGTTTCGTCTGAACTGGCTTTTCAGCTCACCATGAGTACGCTGAGCACGCAGATGGAGAAATTTTTAGTGGATTAAAGTTAGGACTAAAAAGGGGACATTTCTCACTTCAATCGATATGTTCAACCATTAACTGCACCCTGGTAACGCCATTGTATTCATTCGCATCCAGGCGGAAAGCGACATGCACGTTTTCAGGCAGGGTATCGGTATGCCCGAACCAGATGGCATCATATCTTTGCTTGTTTTTTTCCAGTACCAGTTTCAAATGACGTTCCTTTAAAACCCGTTGCGATACGAGGCGGAAGTCATCGCAAAAAATCGGTGGTGGAAAACCCTGGCCCCATACCTGGGTGTCGAGCAGACGTATAAAATCCGTCGTGAAGTAGGCATCTTCCAGCGGGCCATCGGTTTCGACCACGCGTTCCAGTTGGTGTGCCTGCAACCAGTTTTTACCCACGGCTTCAAATGCCTGCTGGAAGGCGGGGAAATCTTCTGCGCGCAAGGTCAGGCCAGCTGCCATGGCATGCCCGCCAAATTTCTGTATCAGACTGGGTGCATGTTTCGACACCAAATCCAGCGCATCGCGCAGATGAAAACCGGGAATGGACCGGCCAGAACCTTTGATAAGGCCATCACCACCCGGCGCAAAGGTGATGGTGGGGCGATAAAATTTGTCTTTGAGACGGGAAGCGACAATACCGATGACACCCTGATGCCAGCTTTCGTCAAACACTGTAATGGTATTGCTGTCCTGCGGCTGGAAATCGTCCAGATGCAGCAGGGCGACATCCTGCATTTCGCGTTCTATGTCTTTGCGGTCGGCATTGATGGCATTCAGTTCCTGCGCAATTTGCCAGGCGCGGCCTTCGTCATCGGTTGTCAGGCACTCTATACCCAATGCCATGTCGGCCAGACGGCCAGCGGCATTAAGGCGTGGGCCAAGGGCAAAACCCAGGTCAAACGGGCTGGCATTATGTGGCTCGCGTCCGGCGACACGAAACAGGGCCGCGATGCCTGCGCACATGCGACCCGCACGCATGCGTTTCAAGCCTTGCGCGACCAGAATACGGTTATTCGCATCTAGCCTGACGACGTCAGCCACCGTACCCAGTGCAACCAGATCCAGCAAGGTATCCAGCTTGGGCTGGTTTTGCTGGTCAAACACGCCGCGCTGCCGCAGTTCTGCACGCAAAGCCAGCAGCACGTAAAACATGACGCCGACACCTGCCAGGTTTTTACTTGGAAAACCGCATTCGGGCTGATTGGGGTTCACGATGACGGCGGCATCTGGCAGGCTGTCACCCGGCAAATGATGGTCGGTGACGACGACCGCGATACCCTGCGCATTGGCAGCAGCGACACCATCCACGCTGGCAATGCCATTGTCGACGGTGACAATGATGTCCGGTGATTTTTCTTTAATGGTGAGCGCAACGATTTCCGGTGTCAGGCCATAGCCATACTCAAAGCGGTTCGGCACGATGTAGTCAACTTGCGCGCCCAGCATGCGCAAACCGCGCAGGCCCACGGCACAGGCGGTGGCACCGTCGCAGTCATAGTCAGCGACGATCACCAGTTTTTTTTCTTGCGCGATGGCGTCCGCCAAAAATGTGGCGGCATGCGCTATATGCAAGAGCCCGGCAGGTGCCAGCATGGCACTGAGCTCGGTACTCAAGTCCTTGTCGCCGGTCGCGCCGCGCGAGGCATACAAACGTGCCAGAACCGGATGCAGTCCGTTCTGGCGTAACATTTCAGATTCGCGGAAAGGGCAGGGGCGAGTGGTAATGCGTGTCATGGTTTGGCGATGGAAAACAAATGGTGTAAAGAAGGTTTGACCCAGAATTTGCGTAAGGACCAGGGTGTCAGACTAAAATTTGCCACGCTGCGGGCATCCGTAAACAGCAGGTCAAGACGGGTGATTTTCCTGGTTTTCAAGGCAGACATGACCGGAGAAAACCAGTTTTTTTCCATTTCATGTATGCGTTCCAGCCACAAACCCCAGTCGTTGTTGATGGCGGCTTCTGCCAGATCTGGCAACAGTAGCGTGTGTTTTGCCTCAGCGCCGGAATGTGCGTCCTGCCAGTTGGTAAAATTTGATGCGGTCATCACTTGTTTTGCGGTTGGGTGAATGTGGTCAGCTCCGCATGATATCCACACTGAATTGATCACTTTTTCACCCTGCATTTCGCGTGCGTCATTAATGGCGTGTCCAAACCACAGCATCTGGATTTCATTTTGCAGCTTGCGCCAGGCACGCTCATGTTCGCCCTTGGGCATCCAGATATCAATATTGTGACCGCAGGCAGCGTCCATGGTGGCCGTGCTCAGCGCTGACCAGTCATCTGCCCGCAAGAACCAGGTTTTGGCATCGCCATATAACAGCGTCATGCCGATTTCTTCGCAACAACTGCGGGCGATGTCAAACAGAATGCGTGCCTGATTGTCAGGAAGCTCCAGCCGGCGCTGATCTGTCAGCACCAGGTGATCTCTGGCAATATGGATATGTACTGGCTGCAGGGTGAACCAATAGCCGGCATCGACTGTCAGACCGCAGGCCTGCATGGTGTCCCAACTGATCGCTGGGCTATTGGCATTGTTTTCTGGCGGAAACTGATCTGCCAGCCAGTATTCATGGGCAAGCGCATGGGAAAATGCGTCTATTGTCTGTGTTTGGGGGCTACCGCCAGAGGCGATCAGGGCTGCCAGTGCAGGCGTGTGCATTTCCTTTAACAGGTCTTTTGCAAGGCCAGCAGGTGGGATGCCGAAGGGGATAATCAATTCTAAATGGCTCATATCTCTGTATTGTATGGCAAACGTGTGGCAAACTGCTGGCTGCCGTATTTAATGATCTTAATGACCTTAATGAACTCAATGAAGTGAACATGTAGTGAAAAATCTTTCTTTCGAATGGCTGGTTGGCCTGCGCTATACCCGTGCAGGGCGGCGTAGTGGCCGGAATAGTTTTATTTCTTTTATCTCACTGATCTCCATGCTGGGCATCAGTCTGGGCGTGGCTGCGATGATTATCGTGATTTCAGTCATGAACGGTTTCCAAAAAGAAGTCCGTGACCGCATGCTGTCCGTGCTGGCGCATATAGAAGTGTTTGATGCCAGCGGCGCTTTGCCGGACTGGAAATCAACCGCATTGGAAGTGCAAAAAAACAAGGCAGTCACAGGTACGGCACCGTATGTGGATGGTCAGGCCATGATCATTCGCGAAGATGTCATGCGCGGAGTCATTTTGCGCGGCGTCTTGCCAGAAGAAGAGCCCAAGGTATCTGACGTTGCCAGCAAGGTCAAATATGGCAAATGGGCGGATTTAAGGCCGGGCGAATTCAATATCGTGCTGGGTGTGGCGCTGGCGAACAGCCTGCATGTACGCATTGGTGAAAAAATTACCCTGGCGGCACCGGAAGGGCAGATGACGCCGGCAGGTATGGTGCCACGTCTGAAAGCCTTCAATGTGGTGGGTATTTTTGAGGCAGGTCACTACGAATATGATTCTGGCATGGCTTTCATGCATATTGAAGATGCGCAGAAATTTTTCCGCCTGAGTGCACCATCGGGACTACGTTTGCGCATAAAGGAGATGCTGAAAGCGCCCCAGATTGCGCTGGAATTGTCGCGCAGCCTGTCTGGTGACTTGCTGATACGCGACTGGACACAGCAAAACAAGACGTATTTTGCTGCCGTCAAAGCAGAAAAAACCATGATGTTCATTATTTTGACGCTGATTATTGCGGTTGCCGCTTTCAATCTGGTGTCGACACTGGTGATGACTGTGACTGAAAAGCAGGCAGATATTGCCATCATGCGCACTTTGGGTGCTGCGCCTTCATCCATCATGAAAATTTTTATTATCCAGGGCGCTATCGTTGGCCTGTTTGGTACCTTGCTGGGTGTAGGTGCCGGTCTGCTGGTGTCTTTCAATATTGACGTTATCGTACCTTTCATAGAGCACATTCTGGGGATACAGGTACTTTCCAAGGAGGTGTATGTGATCAGTAAGTTGCCATCCGATGTGCAATTGCTGGATGTCGTGACTATCGGTTCAGTCTCTCTGGTGTTGGCTTTGCTTGCCACGATTTATCCTAGCTGGCGTGCTTCCAGAACCAAACCTGCGGAGGCTTTGCGTTATGAGTAATACAAATGGTCAGCCGGCAGACAGCATTTTGTCGTGCAGTCAATTAAGCAAGGTGTTTGCCGAGGGGCCGGATTCGGTCAAGGTATTTAGCGACATCAATCTGAGCATATACAGAGGTGAACGGGTCGCCATCATCGGGGCATCCGGTTGCGGCAAATCTACTTTGCTGCATTTGCTGGGTGGGCTGGATACGCCTACGCAAGGCAGCGTCATACTGCAAGGACAAAATTTTGCCAGCCTGAATGAAACAACCAGGGGTAATTTGCGTAATCAGGCGCTGGGTTTCGTGTACCAGTTTCATCATCTGTTGCCTGAGTTTTCGGCACTGGATAATGTTGCCATGCCGCTGATGATCAGGCGCATGAAACGTACCGATGCACAGCAGGCAGCTCAGTTGATACTGGAAAAAGTTGGCCTCGGCCACAGGCTCAAGCATGTCCCGGGTGAATTGTCCGGTGGCGAACGGCAGCGTGTAGCGCTGGCCCGGGCACTGGTGACACAGCCTGCCTGCGTGCTGGCAGATGAACCGACTGGCAACCTTGATGGCAGCACGGCCCAGCAAGTATTTGCATTGATGCTGGAGCTGTCACGCACACTGGGTACGGCTTTTGTAATCGTCACGCATGATGCCGAACTGGCTGGCCGTTGTGATCGCGTGTTCCGCCTGTCTGGACATGGTTTGCAACTCCAATAAGGGAGGCCGGAAAATGAAAGGCAAAGCACATCGCGCACTTCATTTTTCTGGCAATCGTGGTGGCTGTCTGCTTACGGCCATGGGCTTGCTGACTGCTGTGGCACAACCAGTTTTTGCCGCCGATACAGTAGAACTGGTGCTGCAACTGGAAACGTCACTGACCAGTGATTCGAACCCATTCCGTTTTTACTCGCAGCCAGTGAATACCGGCCCTGCAAATCCGCCGGATACAGTCGCCACGCCCCCGGGCCTGAATACGCCAGAACGTGATAGCGTCAAAGGTGGTGATATACGTGCTGGTGCCATCATCCCCTTGCTTTCTGACCGTACACGGCTGACACTGACCGGTTCGCTTGGGAATCGGTACTATAAAAATTATAAAGACCTGGATCACCATGTCGCTGCTGGTGATGCCACTCTGGATTGGGCAGCAGGCCAGGTTTTTAACGGGCATGTCTCTGCTGGCAAGGAAGACAGGCTTTTTCAGTACATTAACGGTACTTTTACTGATAAAGATATATCCCATCAAAAACGTGCTGCTGCTGACCTGAACCTGAAATTGACGGATGAATGGTCTTTGAACGTTAAAGTTGACAAGTCCGGCCTGAATTACGATTTGCCCGTGAATCAGCTCTACAATTTTGATGAGCGCGGCCGGCAGTTCAGCGGTCGTTATTATTCGCCGACAGGCTCCAGTGTCGAAGTCGGTACACGGCTGTCTGACAGCAATTTCCCGGACCGTAACGCCCAGGAGATCGCCGATCTGGATCAGTCTTATAAAGAATCCGAAGTGTTTCTTGACGCTGAATGGCGTTACAGCAGCAAGTCGGTCACCAGTACACATCTGGGCATCATACGCCGTCGTTATGACAACCTGACCGACCGCGATACCAACCTCTTCAACGCACTATGGCGTGGCACTTATCATTATTCGCCCAAGTTAAGGCTGGATCTGCAACTCTGGGACCGGCCTTTCACCATTGTTGACCGGTCTGTCCTGTATGTGATTACCAAGGCCCTGCGTTTTGACGCCCAGTGGAAATACTCGGACAAGTCACAAATGAATTTCTCTACCTTGTTACAGAATAGCGATAACGTACTGGTACCGCGACTGGCCGGCCTGGGTGATGGATCGTCCCGTAAAGAGCAATTGCTGCGCATTGGTTTTGGCGGCGCGTATGAGTTTGAACGTGGCTTTCGTGTCGTGCTGGACAGCTTTTATGAAAAAGTCCGGCGCGAATCAGATGGCATCAATCTGAAACAGGCCGTCATCAAGCTGGGGCTGGAATATACTTATGAAAATTTACCAGGGAGCACTTCACGCATGGGCTTGAAACGTTATCAGCATTCTCTTAGTGCCTCTGACAGTTTGCGTTGATCTATGGGAATACGTCAGAGATTCAGCCGTTTTGCGGCACGCCATTTTGGATGCCGTTGGTTACCCTTGCAAAAAGGGCAGGGCGTGGTCAGCTTCAGCTTCGATGATGTGCCGGCCAGCGCCTGCCATATAGGTGCGGTGTTGCTGGAGTTGTATCAGGCACGCGGTACTTTTTATATCTGCGGCAGCCTGACTGACGGTGTGGAGCAAAACCAGCCCTGTCACAGCGTCGACGACCTGAAACGTCTGATCGATAACGAACATGAAGTCGGTTGCCACACGTTTTCACATACCAATTGTGCGAATGCGTCCGGCGCGGACCTGGCCAGTGACTGGGAACGCAATCAGGCTTTTTTCAAGCAGCATGGCATACACAACCAGGGATTTGCTTTCCCCTTCGGTGCTTATGATCTTGGCAGCAAACTGGCTGCTGCCAGGCGTTTTTCCTATTCGCGTATTACTGGTGGTGGCACCCAGACTGGCCGCGCTGACCTATATGCCTTGAAGGCACAATCCCTGTATTCTTCGACGACCAATGTAGAGGAATTGCATGGGTTGATCCATCATACTGCACGTAAAGGAGGGTGGTTAATCCTGTATTCTCATGAGGTCAGCGATAATCCCGGCCCTTGGGGGACCACGCCAGCCTTGCTGGAAACTGCACTGCGTCTGGCAACACAGGAGGGCTGTCATCTTTTGCCGGTAAATCGGGCAATTGATTATTTTCTTGCCTGAACAAGCTGTGTTTTCTGGTAACTGAGCTTGAGTATTTAGCAATCTTGCGGTATTAATCTTAAATTTCGGTAAGCGATATCATCCATGAGCCAACATAGCCAGTTCACCCTGCTGACCCAGCGCCGCTTTGCGCCTTTCTTCTGGACGCAATTTCTTGGGGCTTTCAATGATAATGTGTTTAAAACGGCCCTGCTCACCATCCTGACCTATGATGCGCTGACGTGGACCGATATGGATATAGGTCTGCTGAACAACCTGATTCCCGGATTGTTCATCCTGCCATTCGTGCTGTTTTCTGCCACATCGGGACAACTGGCCGACAAGTTTGAAAAAGGCAAGATGGCGCGCAATGTCAAATTGCTGGAAATTGTCATCATGCTCATCGCTGCCACTGGCTGGATGACGCACAACTTATGGCTGTTGATTGCGGCTGTGGCCGGCATGGGCATCCATTCCACTCTGTTTGGTCCGGTCAAATATGCTTATCTGCCGCAGCATCTTAAAACTGATGAGCTGGTGGGTGGCAATGGTTTGATTGAAATGGGAACTTTCGTCGGCATCTTGTTGGGTGAAATTCTGGGCGCCTTACTGGTGGTGCACAAGCCATGGGGTATAGAACTGGTTGCAGGTGGTGCAATCGTCATTGCCATCATGGGTTATCTGACCAGTTTGCGTATTCCTGATTCACCTGCGCCAGAACCTGAACTGAAAATTAACTGGAATCCGGCAACAGAAACCATCCGGAATATCAGTTTCAGCAAACAGAATCGCCCCGTGTTCTTATCCTTGCTTGGTAATTCGTGGTTCTGGTTTTATGGTGCCATCGTGTTGGCGCAATTTCCCCTGTATGCCAAAAATTATTTGCATGGTGATCATGGTGTTTTTGTGCTGTTGCTGACCATATTTTCTTTCGGTATTGGCGCTGGCTCGCTGTTATGCGAAAAGCTGTCCGGTCATAAAGTGGAAATTGGCTTGGTGCCATTTGGTGCCATAGGCTTGTCCGTATTCGGATTTGATCTGTATTTGTCGAGCATTGCGTACACCAATACAGCAACAGTGACCATGCAGACCTTTTTGCAACAGACGGGTAGCCTGCATATTTTGTTTGATATCACGATGATAGGTATTTTTGGCGGACTGTATATCGTCCCGTTGTTTGCCTTGATACAGACGCGTTGCGACCCCAAGCATTTGTCCCGCACCATTGCCGGCATGAATATCCTCAATGCCATCTTCATGGTGGTGGCATCACTTGCAGCCATGGTGATGCTGCAAAAAGGCTTCACGATTCCGCAAATCTTTATGGCGACCGCGATTTTGAATGCGATTGTCGCGGTGTATATATTCAGCCTGGTGCCAGAGTTCCTGATGCGTTTTATTGCATGGCTGTTGATACATACGATATACAAGGTCAAAGGTGTTAACACTGATCGCATTCCAGATGAAGGTGCAGGTATATTGGTATGCAATCATGTCAGTTATATGGATGCGATTGTGATCATGGCGTCCAGCCCACGTCCTGTCCGCTTTGTCATGGATCATCGTATTTTTAAAATTCCATTCTTGTCCTGGGTGTTCAGAACGGCGAAGGCTATTCCTATCGCGCCAGCCAAGGAAGATCCATGGCTGATGGAAAAAGCCTATGTGGACGTGGCCCAGGCTTTGCACGAAGGTGAGCTGGTCTGTATTTTCCCGGAAGGCAAGCTGACGGCTACAGGCGAGTTGAATGAATTTAAGGGCGGCGTCATGAAGATACTGGAACGTACGCCGGTTCCGGTCTATCCACTGGCCTTGCGCGGTTTGTGGGGCAGCTTCTTGTCGCGCGATAAAAGTAATCCGTTTGAACGTGCCTTCAGTCGCGGCCCATTTTCCAAGCTTGAACTGGTGGTAGGGGAAGCCATGCAGCCAGCCGATATCACACCACAGATATTGCAGGAAAAAGTCAGTCAGTTGCGTGGGGAGTGGAAGTAAAACAGTAAATGACTAGGGGCTGTTAACATTCAATAAAATGTGTTTACATTCGGTATTGGAAAAATAGGATACCGAAATGCAAAGCGACCGCAAGATGTTAAGAGATGATCAATGGAAGAAGATAGAAGCCTTGTTACCTG
>NZ_JBMPOW010000022.1:0-106192 GCF_049340205.1 Undibacterium sp. Ji49W
GTGATAACGTATCTATCACTGTTAAATTGATCAACCCGATCGCGATGGAAGAAGGCTTGCGCTTCGCTATCCGTGAAGGTGGCCGTACAGTTGGTGCTGGCGTTGTTGCTAAAATCATCGAGTAATAAATAAGTAGTAAAATGCACGCATTACCTGACCTGTTCAGGTAATGCGTGCATTAATTGTCAAGATGTAGGGGTGTAGCTCAATTGGCAGAGCGTCGGTCTCCAAAACCGAAGGTCGCGGGTTCGATTCCCTCCGCCCCTGCCACCATCAAGGCCGCAGGCCACCGAAAGTAAATAAAGTATGTCTAATCATCCCGTTCAAACTGTTAGTACATCCAATGACAAGTACAAAGTCATCTTGGCGGTAGTAGCTGCAGTTGCCGGTGTTGCTGCTTTTTATATTCTCGCTGGACAAGCGACGTGGATACGCGCCGCTGCTTTGGTTTTGGGGTTGGTAATTGCAGCAGGTTTTGTTGCAACTTCAGAAATGGGTCGCGATTTTGTTGATTTTGCTAAAGAATCAGTTCGCGAAACCAAAAAAGTAGTTTGGCCAACAAGAAAAGAAGCGGGTCAGATCACAGCCGTCGTATTCGGCTTTGTACTGGTGATGGCGCTGTTCTTGTGGGGCACTGATCAGTTGATCGGATTTTTGTTGTATGACGTAATCCTCGGATGGAAAAAATAATGAGCGATAACATTCAGGAAAACGAAGAAGGTACAGCACCAGCGGTGTCTGTACCTAAAAGCGCTAAAAGATGGTATGCCGTGCATGCTTATTCCGGTATGGAAAAGAGCGTGCATCGTGCACTGGTTGAGCGCATAGAACGCGCAGAGATGCAGGACAAATTCGGTCAGATTCTGGTTCCTACCGAAGAAGTCATCGAAGTAAAAAATGGCAAGAAGGCAGTGACTGAACGTCGTCTGTTCCCCAGCTATGTATTCGTCGAGATGGAAATGACTGACGATACCTGGCATCTGGTAAAAAATACCAGCAAGGTAACTGGCTTTATCGGTGGTAAATCGAACAAGCCTTCACCGATACCACAGCACGAAGTGGACAAGATCCTGCAACAGATGCAGGACGGTGTAGAAAAACCAAGACCAAAAGTCTTGTATGAAGTTGGCGAAGTAGTGCGTATCAAGGATGGTCCTTTCACTGACTTTAACGGTAACGTCGAAGAAGTGAATTACGAAAAATCCAAAGTACGTGTCACCGTCACCATTTTTGGTCGTGCCACTCCAGTTGAACTGGAATTTGGTCAGGTCGAAAAAGTATAAAGAATTTACGTCGATCAGTACGTA
Organism: Undibacterium sp. Ji49W; assembly: GCF_049340205.1. Taxonomy (NCBI): domain Bacteria; kingdom Pseudomonadati; phylum Pseudomonadota; class Betaproteobacteria; order Burkholderiales; family Oxalobacteraceae; genus Undibacterium; species Undibacterium sp. Ji49W. Next base: position 1,308 of record NZ_JBMPOW010000022.1, read on the forward strand.
ACACAGCAATGTGTTGAAACTGATCAGGAAAACCCTCGTGTAGCAAGGCAGTAATGAAGGTTTTCCAGCAGGCAGAGGAGCCTGTTGGTGTGAAAAGACATTGACAGGCGCTACTACTCATTCATTGAAGGAGCCAACATGGCAAAGAAAATCATTGGTTTTATCAAGCTGCAAGTGCCAGCTGGTAAAGCAAACCCATCCCCACCTATCGGTCCAGCTCTGGGTCAACGTGGTCTGAACATCATGGAATTCTGCAAAGCGTTCAACGCGCAGACTCAAGGTGTTGAACCAGGTATGCCTATCCCTGTCGTGATCACAGCATTTGCTGACAAGTCTTTCACTTTCGTGATGAAGACTCCTCCAGCAACTTACATGATCAAAAAGGCAGCTGGTATCACTAAAGGTTCTTCCAAGCCGCATACAGACAAAGTGGGTAAGATCACTCGTCAGCAAGCTGAAGAAATCGCGACCGTTAAACGCGCTGATTTGACAGCCGCCGATATGGACGCAGCAGTGCGTACTATCGCAGGTTCTGCTCGTTCCATGGGCATCACGGTAGAGGGTCTGTAATGGCTAAGTTATCTAAAAAAGCAAAATTGCTGGCAACGAAAGTTGACCGTCTGAAAGTGTATCCATTTGACAATGCTATCGCCTTGATCAAAGAATGCGCTACAGCAAAATTCAACGAATCCATCGACGTATCCGTACAACTGGGTGTTGATCCTAAGAAATCTGACCAGGTTGTTCGTGGCGCCGTTGTATTGCCAGCTGGTACAGGCAAGACAGTACGCGTCGCCGTATTTGCACAAGGTGCAAAAGCGGAAGAAGCGAAAGCTGCCGGTGCTGATATCGTTGGTATGGAAGATTTGGCTGAACGCGTTAAAGCTGGCGACATGCCATTTGACGTTGTTATCGCTTCTCCAGACACTATGCGTATCGTTGGTACTCTGGGTCAGATCCTGGGCCCACGTGGCCTGATGCCTAATCCTAAAGTCGGTACAGTAACTCCTGACGTAGCCAATGCAGTTAAAAATGCAAAAGCTGGTCAAGTTCAATACCGTACAGACAAAGCCGGTATCATCCACACAACAATCGGCCGTAAGTCGTTTGCTGATGGCGATCTGAAATCCAACCTGGTTGCGCTGATCGAAGCTTTGAACAAAGCTAAACCAGCGTCCAGCAAAGGTGTGTATCTGCGTAAAGTATCCATCTCATCCACTATGGGTGCAGGTGTACGCGTAGATCACGCCAATCTGGCAGGCTAAGCAAGAATTAAGTCCCTGCATCCATGATGCAGGGCGCATCTTTGGGCTGGATGTTTTGAACAAGCATCCAGAGTGTCAAAGACCGTTGGGCCGAGTGCGTAAGAGTAACTAATTAAGCATGAGGTTAATACCTGAAGAGCAATCGACAGGACCCAACGCAGATGGTGTACCCGAACAAGTTTTGTAGTGATTACTGGTCCCCAGTGAAACTCCTAACTTCGGACGCCGTGTTCGAAACGATATGAGGGAAGTACATCATTCCGGTGTATGGACTGAATATCATTAATGGAGGTTGACCGTGAGTCTCAATCTGAATGACAAAAAAGCCGTCGTCGCTGAAGTCTCTGCAAAAGTAGCAACTGCACAGACTATCGTCGTGGCCGAATATCGTGGCATCCAGGTCGGTCATTTGACGCAATTGCGTGCTAGCGCACGCGCTCAAGGCGTATACATGCGTGTGTTGAAAAACACATTGGCACGTCGCGCTGTTGAGGGAACTGCATTTGCAAGTCTCGCTTCTGAAATGACTGGTCCGCTGATTTATGCAATCTCGGAAGATGCTGTTGCTGCTGCTAAAGTCGTTCAAGACTTTGCAAAAAGCAATGACAAACTGGTTGTTAAAGCGGGTAACTATGCAGGCAAATCGCTGGATAAAGCTGGCGTTGTCGCATTGGCAAGCATTCCTAGCCGTGAAGTATTGTTGGCGCAAGTGGTTGGCATGATGCAGGCTCCTGTATCTGCTTTCGCACGTGCTCTGGCAGCCGTCGCAGCACAGAAAGAAGCAGGTTCTCCTGCAGCACCAGTAGCTGAAGAAGCTGCTGAAGCTGCCGCAGAATAAGTTTTTTTCCGTCAAATACCGTATCAATGTAATTAATTAATTGGAGTTTCAAATGGCACTTAGCAAAGACGATATCCTGGAAGCCGTAGGCGCGATGTCCGTAATGGACCTGAACGACCTGGTAAAAGCTTTCGAAGAAAAATTTGGTGTTTCCGCAGCAGCAGTAGCAGGCCCAGCAGCAGCCGGTCCAGCAGCAGCAGTTGAAGAACAAACAGAATTCAACGTAATTCTGGCTGAAGTTGGCGCAAACAAAGTTGGCGTCATTAAAGCAGTTCGCGAAATCACAGGCCTGGGCTTGAAAGAAGCTAAAGATCTGGTTGATGGCGCACCTAAAGCAGTTAAAGAAGCAGTTTCCAAAGCTGATGCTGACGCAGCTAAGAAAAAACTGGAAGATGCAGGCGCGAAAGCCGACATCAAGTAATTCAGGTATCATGGCAAGTCTTCGGATTTGCCCAAGTCAAAGACAGGAATCCTCTTGGAAGAGAGGGTTCCTCTTTGGCTTCTTTGTCGTTCAGGGTTGTTTAGCTGTTTATTAAGACCAAGGGTTGAGACTTGAGGTTTTTTTGTCACAGAATGGCTGTTATGTGACAGGAATCCTGAATTCTCTATCCTTCCTTGCCACTCACGGAGTGTCCATGCACTACTCATTTACTGAGAAGAAGCGTATTCGTAAATCTTTTGCGAAGCGCGCCAACGTCCACAACGTTCCGTTCTTACTGGCGACTCAAATCGAGTCTTACCAGAGTTTTTTACAAGAAGACAGAACACCGTCAACTCGCAAAAACGAAGGCTTGCAGTCTGCCTTCACATCGATTTTCCCTATTGTTTCGCACAATGGTTTCGCACGTCTGGAGTTCCTGTCCTACGTTTTAGGCGATCCTGCATTTGACGTCAAGGAATGTCAACTGCGTGGATTGACTTATGCATCGCCTTTGCGTGCAAAAGTGCGTCTGGTTATCCTGGACAAGGAATCACCAACCAAGCCGGTCGTTAAAGAAATGAAAGAACAGGAAGTCTACATGGGCGAATTGCCTTTGATGACAACTACTGGTTCTTTTGTTATCAATGGTACCGAGCGTGTGATTGTTTCCCAGTTGCATCGTTCCCCTGGCGTGTTCTTTGAGCATGACCGCGGCAAGACACATTCGTCCGGTAAATTGCTGTTCTCGGCAAGGATCATTCCTTACCGTGGTTCCTGGCTGGATTTTGAATTTGATCCAAAAGATATCCTGTTCTTCCGTATTGACCGTCGTCGCAAGATGCCAGTCACTATCCTGCTGCGCGCCATAGGCATGAGCAATGAACAGATCCTGGCCAACTTCTTTGTCTTTGATAATTTCAGTCTGCACAATGATGGCGCAGAAATGGAATTCGTTGCAGAACGTCTGCGTGGCGAAGTTGCCCGTTTTGACATCAGCGACAAAGATGGCAAAGTCATCGTTGCCAAAGACAAGCGTATCAATGCAAAACACGTACGCGAAATCGAAGCCGGCGGCATCAAGCACATTTCCGTGCCTGAAGACTACCTGCTGGGCCGCGTATTGGCCAAGAACATCGTTGATGCAGATACCGGTGAAGTCATCGCCAATGCCAATGATGAACTGACAGAAGAGTTGCTGGGTCGCCTGCGCGATGCCAAAGTGACTGACATCCAGACTCTGTACACCAATGACCTGGATCAGGGTGCCTACATCTCGCAAACATTGCGTGCTGATGATACAGCGGACCAGATGGCTGCCCGCGTTGCCATCTACCGCATGATGCGTCCTGGCGAACCACCAACAGAGGATTCTGTTGAAGCCCTGTTCAATGGCTTGTTCTACAGCGAAGAGCGTTACGATCTGTCCGCAGTTGGCCGCATGAAGTTCAACCGCCGTATCGGCCGTGATGAACTGACAGGCGCCATGACCCTGTCGAACGAAGACGTACTGGCCGTTATCAAGATTTTGGTTGAACTGCGCAATGGTCGCGGTGAAGTCGATGATATCGATCACTTGGGTAATCGTCGCGTACGTTGCGTCGGTGAATTGGCCGAGAACCAGTTCCGTGCTGGTCTGGTACGTGTTGAACGTGCCGTCAAAGAGCGTCTGGGTCAGGCTGAAGCCGACAACCTGATGCCGCATGACCTGATCAATTCCAAGCCTATCTCTGCTGCGATTCGTGAGTTCTTCGGTTCTTCACAATTGTCCCAGTTTATGGATCAGACCAACCCATTGTCAGAAATTACGCATAAGCGTCGTATTTCCGCCTTGGGCCCTGGTGGTTTGACACGTGAACGCGCCGGCTTTGAAGTCCGCGACGTTCACCCAACCCACTATGGCCGTGTATGCCCGATTGAGACACCTGAGGGACCAAACATTGGTCTGATCAACTCTCTGGCGCTGTACGCACGTCTGAATGAATACGGTTTCCTGGAAACACCATACCGCAAGGTAGTTGACAGCAAAATCACCAGCCAGATCGATTACCTGTCTGCGATTGAAGAAGGTCGTTACATCATCGCTCAGGCGAATGCGACGATTGACGGCGAAGGCAAACTGGTCGATGAACTGGTTTCTGCCCGTGAAGCTGGCGAAACGATCCTGGTATCCCCAGAACGTATCCAGTACATGGACGTGGCAACTGGCCAGGTGGTTTCCGTTGCGGCATCGCTGATCCCGTTCCTCGAACACGATGATGCGAACCGCGCGCTGATGGGTGCCAACATGCAACGTCAGGCTGTTCCTTGCTTGCGTCCGGAAAAAGCATTCGTTGGTACAGGTATCGAACGTACCGTCGCAGTTGACTCCGGTACTACAGTACAGGCACTGCGTGGCGGTAAGGTTGATTACATTGATGCGGGCCGTATCGTTATTCGTGTGAATGATGCTGAAGCACAGGCTGGTGAAGTCGGTGTGGATATTTACAACCTCATCAAGTACACCCGTTCCAACCAGAACACCAACATCAACCAGCGTCCTATCGTCAAGGTCGGCGACATGGTTGCCAAAGGTGACGTGCTGGCAGACGGTGCATCGACAGATCTGGGCGAATTGGCTCTGGGTCAGAACATGCTGGTCGCCTTCATGCCATGGAATGGTTATAACTTCGAAGATTCGATCCTGATCTCTGAAAAAGTTGTGGCTGATGACCGCTATACCTCGATTCATATCGAAGAGTTGTCGGTTGTTGCCCGTGACACCAAGTTGGGCGCGGAAGAAATTACCCGCGATATCTCCAATCTGGCAGAAAATCAACTGGCACGTCTGGATGAATCCGGTATCGTCTACATCGGTGCTGAAGTAACAGCCGGTGATACCCTGGTCGGTAAAGTGACACCAAAAGGTGAAACTCAACTGACACCAGAAGAAAAACTGCTGCGCGCCATTTTCGGTGAAAAAGCTTCTGACGTGAAAGATACCTCCCTGCGCGTGCCTTCCGGCATGGTAGGTACGGTCATTGACGTACAGGTGTTCACCCGCGAAGGCATACAGCGCGACAAACGTGCACAACAGATTATCGATGATGAATTGAAGCGTTATCGCCTCGATCTGAACGATCAGTTGCGTATTGTTGAAGGCGATGCATTTGAGCGTCTGGAACGTATGCTGGATGGCAAGATCGCTGACGGCGGTCCGGCCAAACTGGCCAAAGGCACCAAGATCACCAAGGAATACCTGGCCAGCGTGGATAAATACCACTGGTTCGATATTCGCCTGGCATCGGATGAAGCAGCCAATGCGCTGGTAGCGATGAAAGATTCCATCGCTGAAAAACGTCATCAGTTCGATCTGGCTTTTGAAGAAAAACGTACCAAGCTGACGCAGGGCGATGAATTGCCGCCAGGCGTACAAAAAATGGTCAAGGTCTATCTGGCCGTTAAACGTCGCCTGCAACCTGGTGACAAAATGGCGGGTCGTCACGGTAATAAGGGTGTGGTTTCCCGTATCGTGCCTATCGAAGACATGCCTTACATGGCTGACGGTACACCAGCAGACATCGTGTTGAACCCACTGGGTGTTCCATCACGTATGAACGTTGGTCAGGTTCTGGAAGTGCATCTGGGCTGGGCAGCTAAAGGTCTGGGCTTGCGTATAGGCGAAATGCTGAAAGCCAAAGCCAAGGTAGAAGAACTGCGTGATTTCCTGAAGAAGATTTATAACGAATCTGGCAAGAAGGAAGACATCGATGGCTTCTCCGATGCTGAGATCCTGGAACTGACCAACAACCTGAAACATGGCGTGCCATTTGCAACACCAGTATTTGACGGTGCGCATGAAGATGAAATCCGTCGCATGCTGGATCTGGCTTTCCCTGACCATATCGCAGCACAGCTGGGTATGACACCATCGAAAAACCAGGTCACCCTGTTCGATGGCCGTACCGGTGAAGCGTTTGAGCGTAAAGTCACACTGGGCTACATGCACGTTCTGAAACTGCACCATCTGGTTGATGACAAGATGCATGCACGTTCGACCGGTCCTTACTCTCTGGTCACGCAGCAACCACTGGGCGGTAAAGCTCAGTTCGGTGGCCAGCGTTTCGGTGAGATGGAAGTCTGGGCACTGGAAGCTTACGGCGCGTCATATGTCTTGCAAGAGATGTTGACAGTCAAGTCAGATGACGTGAATGGCCGTACCAAGGTTTATGAAAACCTGGTCAAGGGTGATCATGTGATCGACGCCGGCATGCCAGAGTCCTTCAACGTTCTGGTCAAGGAAATTCGTTCCCTGGGTATCGACATCGATCTCGAACGTAATTGATTTGATAAAAGTTTGTAGTAATTAGTCGTAAAACCATCGCCTGGATACCATCCGGGCGGTGGTGTTATAAGAAGCTAGCTAGTAAGCAGTCTGGAAGCAGATAGTCGTTCCCGGTATTAGCGGAACCTGTGTCGCCAAGCGACCTGGCTCTCCCGCCGATGCGAACAGGGTCAGACGTCCTACATGCCTCCCTTGCAGCACCATTCAGCCACCAAGCGTTTTGCGCGCTTCACTGGAGTGATATACATGAAAGCCCTGCTCGATCTATTCAAGCAAGTCCAACCCAACGAACAATTCGACGCGATCAAAATTGGTCTGGCGTCTCCGGAAAAGATTCGTTCCTGGTCCTACGGCGAAGTTAAAAAGCCGGAAACCATCAACTATCGTACCTTCAAGCCTGAGCGCGACGGTCTGTTTTGCGCCAAGATTTTTGGCCCGATCAAAGATTACGAATGCCTGTGCGGCAAGTACAAACGCCTGAAACACCGTGGCGTGATCTGCGAAAAATGCGGCGTTGAAGTGACTCTGGCCAAAGTGCGTCGTGAACGCATGGGCCATATTGAGCTGGCTTCTCCAACTGCGCATATCTGGTTCCTGAAATCCCTGCCATCCCGCCTGGGTATGGTATTGGACATGACTTTGCGCGATATCGAACGCGTTTTGTATTTTGAAGCATATGTGGTCACCGATCCTGGCATGACCCCGCTGAAAAAATGCCAGATCATGTCGGAAGACGACTACGCTGCCAAATACGAAGAACATGGCGATGAGTTCACTGCTTACATGGGTGCCGAAGGTATCCGTGAATTGCTGCGTTCCATCGACATTGACCGTGATGCAGAAACACTGCGTACCGAGCTGAAAGAATCCAAATCTGAAGCCAAGATCAAGAAATACGCAAAACGTCTGAAAGTACTGGAAGCATTCCAGCGCTCCGGCATCAAGCCAGACTGGATGATCATGGAAGTGCTGCCGGTTCTGCCGCCAGAACTGCGTCCATTGGTCCCGCTGGATGGTGGCCGTTTTGCGACTTCCGATCTGAACGATCTGTATCGCCGCGTCATCAACCGTAACAACCGTCTGAAGCGTCTGATGGAATTGCGCGCTCCTGAAATCATCACACGCAATGAAAAGCGTATGTTGCAGGAAGCTGTCGATTCCCTGCTGGATAACGGTCGTCGCGGTAAAGCCATGACAGGCGCCAACAAGCGTCCTCTGAAATCCCTGGCAGAAATGATCAAGGGTAAGGGCGGTCGTTTCCGTCAAAACTTGCTGGGTAAGCGCGTCGATTACTCTGGCCGTTCCGTTATCGTGGTTGGTCCACAATTGAAATTGCATCAGTGCGGCTTGCCAAAACTGATGGCGCTGGAACTGTTCAAACCTTTCATTTTCAATAAACTGGAATTGATGGGTCTGGCTACCACCATCAAGGCAGCGAAGAAACTGGTTGAAATTCAAGAACCAGTGGTCTGGGATATTCTGGAAGAAGTTATCCGCGAACATCCTATCATGCTGAACCGTGCGCCTACGCTGCATCGTCTGGGTATCCAGGCGTTTGAACCGGTCCTGATTGAAGGTAAAGCGATCCAGTTGCATCCACTCGTCTGCGCGGCTTTCAATGCCGACTTTGACGGTGACCAAATGGCGGTTCACGTTCCTCTGTCTATCGAAGCACAGATGGAAGCACGTACTTTGATGCTGGCATCCAACAATATTCTGTTCCCATCCAATGGCGAACCGTCTATCGTTCCTTCCCAGGATATCGTGTTGGGTCTGTACTACGCTTCCCGTGAAAAAATCAACGGCAAGGGCGAAGGCATGATGTTCCCTGACGTTTCAGAAGCGATCCGCGCCTGGGACAACAAGGAAGTCGAACTGGCTACCCGCGTAACAGTCCGTATTACCGAATATCCAAAAGATGCAGTAACTGGCGAATTCGTCAAAACCATCAAGCGTTATGAAACGACTGTTGGCCGCGCGATTCTGTCTGAAATCCTGCCTAAAGGTCTGCCATTTACCGTATTGAATCGTCCGCTGAAGAAGAAAGAAATCTCCAAGCTGATCGATACGTCTTTCCGTAAGTGCGGCCTGCGCGCTACGGTAGTATTTGCTGATCAATTGATGCAAATGGGTTTCCGCCTGGCGACACGCGCCGGTATCTCCATCTGTATCGATGACATGCTGGTACCACCACAAAAAGTAACACTGGTAGCGAATGCCGAACACGAAGTCAAACAGATCGAACAGCAATATGCGTCTGGTCTGGTGACTGCTGGCGAACGTTACAACAAAGTGGTCGATATCTGGGGTAAGACCGGTGATGAAGTCGGCAAGGCCATGATGGAACAACTGAAAGTTGAACCAGTCACACGTCGCGACGGCACTGTTGGTACACAAGAATCTTTCAACGCCATTTACATGATGGCCGACTCCGGTGCGCGTGGTTCTGCAGCCCAGATTCGTCAGTTGGCAGGTATGCGTGGTCTGATGGCGAAACCGGATGGCTCCATTATCGAAACACCGATCACCGCGAATTTCCGCGAAGGTCTGAACGTTTTGCAGTACTTCATTTCCACGCACGGTGCGCGTAAAGGTCTGGCCGATACGGCGTTGAAGACAGCGAACTCCGGTTACCTGACACGTCGTCTGGTTGACGTGACGCAAGATCTGGTTGTGGTTGAAGATGACTGCGGCACTTCCAATGGTTCGTCGATGAAGGCTATCGTTGAAGGCGGTGAAGTTAACGTGCCTTTGCGTGACCTGATTCTGGGCCGCGTTTGCGCCAACGACATCGTCAATCCTGAAACACAGGAAACCTTGTACGAAGCCGGTTCCTTGCTGGATGAAATAATGGTTGAACGCATCGAAGCCCTGGGCATCGATGAAGTCAAAGTACGTACACCACTGACTTGCGACACACGCTATGGTCTGTGCGCAATGTGCTATGGCCGTGACCTGGGTCGCGGTAATCTGGTCAATTCTGGTGAAGCTGTCGGTGTTATCGCTGCGCAGTCCATCGGTGAACCAGGTACACAGTTGACGATGCGTACCTTCCACATTGGTGGTGCGGCATCCCGTGCAGCGGTTGCGTCTTCTGTTGAAGCCAAATCCAACGGTACCATCCGTTTCACAGCGACCATGCGTTATGTCACCAACGGTAAAGGCGATCAGATCGTTATTTCCCGTTCTGGCGAAGTGCTGATCACTGATGACCACGGTCGTGAACGTGAACGTCATAAAGTACCTTACGGCGCGACACTGATCGTCAAAGACGGTCTGGTCATCAAGGCTGGTACTGCACTGGCAACGTGGGATCCACTGACCCGTCCTATCATTACCGAATACACCGGTACGGTGAAATTCGAAAACGTCGAAGAAGGCGTGACTGTTGCCAAACAGGTTGATGATGTGACTGGCTTGTCCACACTGGTAGCGATCGATGCGAAACGTCGTGGTAGCGCAGCTGGTAAAACACTGCGTCCACAAGTCAAGCTGTTGAACGAACAGGGTGAAGAAGTCAAGATCGCCGGTACAGAACACGCAGTAACAATCGGCTTCCAGGTGGGCGCGCTGATTACCGTGAAAGACGGTCAGCAAGTTCACGTGGGTGAAGTATTGGCGCGTATCCCGACTGAATCACAAAAAACCCGTGATATTACCGGTGGTCTGCCACGCGTTGCCGAGTTGTTCGAAGCCCGTTCACCAAAAGATGCCGGTATGCTGGCAGAAGTGACAGGTACGGTTGCGTTTGGTAAAGAAACCAAAGGTAAGCAACGTCTGGAAATCACAGACATGGACGGCGAGAAACACGAATTCCTGATCACCAAAGACAAACAAGTCCTGGTGCATGACGGCCAGGTCGTGAATAAAGGTGAGATGATTGTTGACGGCCCGGCCGATCCGCAAGACATCCTGCGCTTGCTGGGTATCGAAGCGCTGGCACGTTACATCGTTGACGAAGTACAGGACGTGTACCGTTTGCAAGGCGTTAAGATCAATGACAAGCACATTGAAGTTATCGTGCGTCAGATGTTGCGTCGCGTTGTCGTGGTTAATCCAGGCGATGCCAACTACATCGTTGGTGAACAGGTAGAACGTTCTGAATTGCTGGATGAAAACGATCGCGTAGCAGCAGCTAACGGTATTCCTGCAACTTATGAAAATATCTTGCTGGGTATCACCAAGGCATCCTTGTCTACTGATTCCTTCATCTCTGCGGCGTCCTTCCAGGAAACCACACGTGTTCTGACCGAAGCTGCGATCATGGGCAAAAAAGACGGTCTGCGTGGCTTGAAAGAAAACGTCATCGTTGGTCGCCTGATACCTGCTGGTACCGGTCTGGCCTTCCATCGTGCCCGCAAGTTGAAAGAAACTTGGGAAGCCGATGAACGCGTAGCCTTGCTGGAAGCAGAAAAAGCAGCATTTGCACCGTTGCCAGAAGTGGCCGCAACTGATGTGGTAGATGGCGAAGCGTAAGTATAGAAATAAGTACTGACGCAAGCACTAAAATAAGCAGGACATAAAAAACGGCACCGCATTCTGGGTGCCGTTTTTTTTAACACCTCAGCAATGTATTTGGCATCCATAGAGTGAAATAACAGAGTGCAACAATAGAGCGCAACAGTAAAGCTCAACAATAGAGCTCAACAACAGCGCTGAAGCAATCCAGAATTGAACATGCAGGCACATACCTTGGCGAATCAGAACTTACAACTCAATGCCGCAGAAATTGAAATACGCTGCGATGGTCCGGCGCGTCAGGTCGATATCGAAGTCGTCGCCGAAACGGGCTCCACCAATGCCGACCTGATGGCCAGGCTGTCGCAATTGCAGCGCCCGGTATTGCGCATTGCCGTGCACCAGACGGCAGGGCGCGGCCGCGCGGGACGACCATGGCTGACCGTACCTGGCGGCATGCTGACTTTTTCTCTGGCCTGGCATCTGCCACAGGCACCACAGCATTTGCTGGGCTTGCCATTGGCAATCGGTGTCGCCCTGGCTGAAACCCTGAACACCCTGGGCCTGAGCGTACAACTCAAATGGCCGAATGACATTTTGCGTGATGGAAAAAAACTGGCTGGCATCCTGCTGGAATCCGCTGCCGCACAAAACGCTGGTACCTGGATAGTTGCCGGCATCGGTCTGAACCTGCAAGTGTCCGACGCACTGGAAGCCGAAATCGGGCGCACCATCGCCGATGCACCATGGCTGGCCAGAATGGATAGAAATGCCCTGGTCGCCAGCCTGCTCAATGCACTGGCACCGACGCTGGAACAATTTGCCACGCAAGGATTCAGCAGCTTTTTACCACGCTGGAATGCCCTGCATGCCCATGCAGGGCAAACTGTCAACATACTCGACCATGGTCAGGTCCTGCATACCGGTGTCGCCCTGGGTGTGGACCTGCATGGTTGTCTGGTCTTGCAGACCACGCTGGGGCAAGTGAATGTCATGGCGGGCGATGTATCTCTGCGGCCCGCAACCCCATGATCATGGCAGACAATAGCATAATAAGGAAAACTGATGCAATTATTGATTGATGCCGGCAATACCCGTATCAAATGGGCCGTGCCCGTGGCTGATGCGGCGCTTGGCGGTCAAGTGCCAGTGTGGTTGCATAGCGGCTCCGTCAGCCATGCCGAACTGGCCAATCTTGACAGCGTCTGGCGCGCCATGCCGATTTCACGGGTATTGATTTCCAATGTGGCCGGTGCTGCCATCCGGGCGCAACTGTCAGCCATTCTGCAAGACGTACAGCCGGCAGCGGACGTGCGCTGGTTTGCCTCGCAAGAGCGGGTCGCCGGTATCCACAATACCTACCGCAACCCGGCACAACTGGGTTGTGACAGGCTGGCTTCCATGGTCGGCGCGCACTACCTGTTTCCGCAGCAGGACCTGGTGGTCGCTACCTGTGGAACTGCCACCACAGTCGATGCCGTAACCGCGCAAGGGCAATTCCAGGGCGGCATGATATTACCCGGCCTTAAACTGATGGCAGAATCCCTCGCTCGCAATACTGCACAGTTGCCACAAGTGGCTGAATCCATCAGCCTTGCCGGCATTTTTGCCGACAACACTGACCAGGCCATTGTCAGCGGCTGCATCAGCGCCCAGGTCGGCGCCATTCACCGCGCCGTCAGTGTGCTGGAAGAACAGCAGAAGCAATCCGTCACCTGTGTGATTTCTGGCGGCGCAGCCCCGTATTTATTGGCCCATTTGAGCCTGTCTTACCAACATGTCGACAATCTGGTCTTGACGGGGCTGTTTGTCGTGGCACAATCAAGCCCGGACTGATTACTTCTCAAATTACCATGCTGCGATTCTTTTTCTGGAGCCTGCTGTTATTAAATGCCTTTCTGCTGGCGTTTAATCTTGGCTATTTGGGACACTGGTCACTCGATACCCATGAACCGGAACGCTTGAAGATGCAGCACCATGCTGACCAGCTCAAACCCCTGTCCGCAGCCGAAGCCGTGACGCCTGTCGATGCCGTCGCGGATAAAAAGCCGGACGTGATCGCCTGCCTTGAAGTCGGTAATTTTGTGCAGGCTGACATCAACAAGCTGGAAGAAAAATTGAAGACCCTGGCACTGGGTGAAAGACAATCCCGCATCAACGTGGTGGATGTCGCTACCCACATGGTTTTTATCCCGTCGCAAGGCAGCAAAGAAGGTGCGGATAAAAAAGCCGGTGAACTGCGCCGTCTGGGCATCAACGATTTCTACATCGTACAAGACCAAAGCAATCTGCGCTGGGGTATCTCACTGGGTGTATTCAAAACCGAAGAAGCGGCAAAACTGCACCTGAACAACCTCAGCAACAAAGGCGTACGCTCCGCCCGCATAGGCCCGCGCGCCGTCAGCACGAATAAATTCGCTTACCAGCTGAGAGCCCTGACGGTAGAAGAAAAAACCAGGTATGACGCCATCAAGGCAGATTTCCCGGCACAGGAAAATCGCAATTGCCAGACGACGGCGTATAGCAAGAGCTAAATATCTAAATATTTTTGATGTAAGCACCGCTGTTCAGCGAATATGAGCATTCTCATCATTGCAGCCATATTCATCGCCATCATCCTGCTGGCGATGAATATCTATGTGACTTACCTGCTCGCAAAGAGCGAGTTTTTCGAGCCAGTCCAAAAATATAGCCAATATGCCTTGATCTGGTTATTTCCAGTCATAGGGGTTGTGGTTTGCTATCTGTTTGTACAGCCTGATTTAGAACCGCCAAGTGGCCGGTATCTGAATCCCGATGAAGCACCTGAAGGTGAATTCATGGATTTTGCAAGGTCAAATAAAGACTATTTTAGTGGTCATGACTGATGCCTCTTGTCAGGACCATCGCAACGAAAACTATATTTAATCAATTCTCATGATATGAGAATGAATTCTTGATATTTCTCATTTGATCGCTAGAATAGGCTTGATATTGCGTTTCTATGTCAGGCTCGAATGTTAGAACCATCTAAAGACATCACTCCCCAGAGCGAACGCGTCTTGCAGGTGCTGGCTTGCGTTGCGCGGCAGGGGCAGCCGCTGTCGGCACGTGAGCTGGTAGAACAAACCGGCCTGCCTTTAAGCACCCTCTATCGCCAACTGGCCCCCTTAAAAAAGTGGGGGCTGGTGCAGGAACACGCACAGACTGGCTTGTACGAGCCAGGGCCTCTGGCAGTACAACTGGCAAGGGGATTTGATCAGCATTCGTGGCTGATGTCTGCCGCGCGTGAAGAAATGACAGACTTGGTGCATAAATCCGGTGAAAGTGTGGGCTTGCTTGCTTATGTGAATGGTCAGGTCATTTGCCTGGACATGCAGGAAAGTCAACAAGCCCTGCGTTGCTCCTTCGCCAAAGGGCGTGCCAGTTCCACCGTACGCGGCGCATCGGCCAAGGCCTTGCTGGCATTTTTGCCGCAGGCGGTACAGGGCAGTTTGCTGGAGCAGAATTTTCTGGAAAACCCGGATCATGCGCAGCAACGCCGCGAAGATTTGCTGGCGCAGCTGCAAGCCATCCGCAGCCAGCGCTATGCCACCAGCGAAAATGAAATCGACCTTGGTATCTGGGGCGTCAGCGCTCCCGTATTTTCTGGCAAGGACAGGCTGGAAGCCAGTCTGTCCCTGATGGCGCCGGTGCAGCGCATACAAAACCGCAAGCAAGAACTCATCAACATGACTCTTGCAGCAGCCGACCGGCTCAGCCGCAAATTACAGTACCCTTAAAATAGTAAGCAGGACACAAAAAACGGGACACAGGACACATCATGACTGCATATCACTTTCAACAGGGTAGCGTACCCTTACTGATTTCCATGCCCCATGTGGGCACCAGCATACCGGACGATATCGCCGCACAGATGCTGCCAGTCGCGCATGAGAAAGCCGATACCGACTGGCATCTGCGCCAGCTTTACAGCATGGCGGCAGAGCTGGGTGCATCCACCATCGCCGCTGAATATTCGCGCTATGTGATCGACCTCAATCGTTCTTCCGACAATGCCAACCTGTATCCGGGGCAGGATACGACAGGCTTGTGCCCGGTCGATACCTTTGCCAAGCAGCCTTTATATGCTCCCCAAAACCTGCCGGCTGAAGCGGAAGTGCAACGCCGCATCAGCGCCTACTGGCAACCATATCACCAGCAGTTGCAGCAAGAACTGCAACGACTGTTGAACCTGCATGGCAGTGTCGTATTGTGGGATGCCCATTCCATCGCTTCGCTGGTACCGCGTTTTTTTGAAGGCAAATTACCTGACCTCAACTTTGGTACTGCCGATCAACAATCCTGCGATCCCGGCCTGCAAACGGCCATCGCCAATTGCCTACTAGATTCGGCGAAAGCCTATTCCCATATATTCAATGGTCGTTTCAAAGGTGGTTTCATCACCCGCAATTACGGCCAGCCAGCAAATCAGATTCATGCCGTGCAACTGGAAATGAGCCAGTGCATCTACATGAATGAAGCCGTTCCTTATGCCTACAGGCCAGACCTGGCGGCACAGGTGCAACCCCTGTTGAAACAGTTGCTGCAAGCCTGCCTGGACTGGAACGCAACGCAACGCAAAGGCGGTACAGCATGAGCAGTCTGTATGCGCGTCATGCCCTGTTGCCACAAGGCTGGGCCAGCAATGTCCGTTTGCACTGGAATGAACATGGCGACCTGATTCAGATCGAGCACGATGCCAGCTTGCAGGCACATGGGCATGAATATGAGCAGCAAGCGCAGTGGGTGCTGCCCGGTATGAGTAATCTGCATTCTCATGCCTTTCAGCGTGCCATGGCAGGCATGACAGAAATGGCAGGATTGGCAGGGGAGGGCAAAGACAGTTTCTGGACCTGGCGTGATCTCATGTATCGCTATGCGCTGCATATCACGCCGGAACAAATCCTGGCCATTGCTGCGCAACTGTATGCAGAATGCCTGCGTCATGGCTATACGGCAGTCTGTGAATTCCATTACCTGCACCGTAACCAGGAAGGCAGTTTTTACGCACGCCCGGCAGAGATGGCAGAACGCGTGATAGCCGCCGCAGAACAGACCGGCATGGGTATCAGTATGCTGCCTGTCTTGTACAGCTACGCCGATTTTGGTGAACAGGCTTTGCGTCATGATCAGCGCCGTTTTTCTACCAATGTAGAAGAGATCCTGCAATTGATCGCTGCGCTGGAAGGCAAGCGCAATGCCCAGGTCGAAGTCGGCGTCGCCCCGCATTCCCTGCGTGCCGCCAGCATCAGCCAGATACGTGAACTGGTGGCGGCGCTTCCTGTTGAACGTCCCATCCATATCCATATCGCCGAACAACAAAAAGAAGTCGATGCCTGCATCGCTTATTCAGGCAAACGCCCGGTAGAACTCTTGCTCGATAGTGACCTGCTTAATCAACGCTGGTGCCTGGTACATGCCACTCACCTCAACAAGGCCGAGGTGCAGGGCATCGCCGCCAGTGGCGCAGTGGCAGGCATCTGTACGACTACGGAAGGCAATCTTGGCGATGGTTTTTTTGATTTGCCAGATTACATCGCCGCCGGTGGCCGCTTTGGTATCGGCAGTGACAGCCATGTATCACAAAGCCCGGTAGAAGAATTGCGCTGGCTGGAATATGGCCAGCGCCTGCGCCTGCAAGGTCGTAATATCGCTGGTACACCAGCACAACGCAAGGTCGGTGATTTTTTGTATCAAGCCGCCTTGCAGGGAGGTGCGCAAGCCAGTGGCCGCAAGCTGGGCCAGTTGAAGGTTGGCTATCGCGCCGACATCGTTGTACTGGATGATGCACATCCAAATCTGGCGGGCATTGATAGTACGGATGTACTCAATACCTGGATTTTTGCAGGCAATGATAATCTGGTGCGGGATGTGTATGTCGGAGGACAGCAGGTGGTGCAGGACGGCAAGCATCTGCGGCAGGCCGAGATACGGGCAGCTTATGCCGAATGCATGCGCAGCCTGCGTGCGCTGTAAGTTTTTCTGGATTTGCTTACTTTGAATATTGAAACAGGCGCACATGACATATTGCGCCTGTTTTAGTTTGGGCTATGCCAGATTATTGCTGACGCAATCTCGCCGCCGCATCCCGCAACATCTTCTCTGTCGTTTCCCAATCCACGCAGGCGTCGGTGACTGAGCAGCCGTAGGTGAGTTGTGTCAAATCTGTCGGGATAGGCTGGTTGCCGGCGACGATGTTGGATTCAATCATGACGCCGACGATGTCCTTATTGCCGTTGGCGATCTGGTTGATGACATCGGCCATGACCAGGGGTTGCAGTTCCGGCTTTTTGTAGCTGTTGGCGTGCGAGCAATCGACCACGATATTCGGTGGCAGTTTTGCCTTGACCAGTGCTTGCTGGGCCATGGCGACAGACACGGTATCGTAATTCGGGCGGTCACCGCCGCCGCGCAAGACCACGTGGCCATATTGATTGCCACTGGTGCGCACGATGGATACCCGGCCCTGGCCATTCAAGCCCAGGAAGGAATGCGGATGCGACGCCGACAGAATCGCATTGATGGCGATGCTGATATCGCCGTCGGTACCGTTTTTAAAGCCTACCGGTGTCGACAGGCCGGACGACATTTCGCGATGCGTCTGTGATTCTGTGGTGCGGGCACCGATGGCGGTCCAGGCGATCAGGTCGCCCAGGTATTGTGGTGAAATCGGGTCCAGCGCTTCGGTACCGGTCGGCAGACCGAGTTCACAGACATCCAGCAAAAACTGGCGGGCTTTTTCCATGCCCTCATCAACGCGGAAAGAATCATCCATGTACGGGTCATTGATATAGCCTTTCCAGCCTGTGGTGGTACGCGGCTTTTCAAAATACACGCGCATCACCAGCAACATCACATCCTTCACTTCTTCCTGCAAGGTTTTCAGGCGGCGTGCATAATCCAGGCCGGCGACCGGATCGTGGATGGAGCAGGGGCCAACCACGACAAAGAGGCGCTTGTCCTTGCGTTCCAGAATGTGACGCAGACTTTCGCGGCTCTGTTCAACCACATCGCCAGCCAGATCGCTGAGTGGCAGGCGGGCATGCAATTCTTCCGGGGTGGGCATGTTCTCGAAAGAACTGACGTTAATGTTTTCCAGTACGGTATGTGTCATGTTGAGTAATCGACGGTAGTGTTAAATTTGGCCTACATTATGACCTAATACAGGGTATTGATTGGGATTGCATAATCACAAATGCGCTTAATTACCATGCATCTGTTCTGTTTCAGCATGGGATAAATCCCTTAAAATCAGACATGCATCACGTTTTTTGCTCACAGATATGACTGAATGACCATGTTAAGCTCCGCGCAACAACAAGAATTTGATACCCAGGGGTTTCTGGTTTTGCAACAACAGGCAACCGCCAGCCTGTGTGAAGACATCATTACACTTGCTGAACAGCAACTGGCAACTGATGTACAACCTATAGAGTACGAGGCCGATACCCGTTACCCCGGCGCACCGGCATCGCGTGACGCCGAAGGCGGTGGTACTGCCAGGCGCCTGTTGCAGGCGTATGCGCGCGACCCACGTATTCAGCAATGGGCGAGTGGCCAGGCCCTGAGCGAGCCATTATTACAATTGCTGGGCCAGGGTGCGCTGATGTCACAAGCCCACCATAACTGCATCATGACCAAGCAGCCACAGTATTCCACGGCGACCGGCTGGCACCGTGACAGCCGTTACTGGAACTTCCAGCGGGCCGAGTTGGTATCTGCCTGGCTGGCCCTGCGCAATGAAACCCTGGACAACGGTTGCCTGCTGGTTATCCCCGGCTCGCACAAGCTGGATATCGATGCCAGCCAACTGGATGCCAAACAATTTTTGCTGACAGATTTGCCGCAAAACCATGATTTGCTGGCACGCGCCCAGCCTGTCCCCTTGCAGCAAGGGGACGTATTGCTTTTCCACAGCAATTTATTCCACGCTGCTGGCAAAAATCAAACCGCAGCGACCAAGTTTGCCCTGGTCTTTACCTACCGCGCACTTGATAATCCACCTATTCCGTCTACCCGGTCTGCGGCTTTTCCCGAAATAGCCATCTGAACCAGGCGGCAGTTAAATTGATCTTCAATTTAACTGCCAGACGGCCCTGATCTTTTTCAATTTGCACTATGATGAAATAAAAAGCAGTATCCAAAAGATTGTGTAAGGAATCTTGCATTGCGCCGACCAATGGCGATACGGCGGTTTTTCCGCCATGCCAATGACGATACAACATGGAGTAACAATATGTTCAAGCTTGCTAAATTCCTTGCCGCTGGTTTATTGATCGCCTTGCCCTTTATCAGCCCTGCCAGTCAGGCCGCCACCAAGGAAGAATTTCCTGCCAAGCCCATGTTGACTGGCACCATGCTCAACGGCAAGCCATTCAAGCTCAATACGGGTAAAGGTGACGTGGTGCTGGTGACATTCTGGGCGACCTGGTGCCCGACTTGCCGTGCTGAAATGCCGACTTTTCGCAAGTTCTATGAAGCCAATAAAAAGGCTGGCTTTGAACTTGTGACCGTCAGTATTGATGATGCCATGTCCGATATTGATGATTATTCAAAGCTATCGACCTGGATGACCAAGTCCAACCAGAACTTCCCTTCCTTATGGCGCAATGCGCCCAACTACAAGGACAATTTCGGTAAAGTCTTTGCCACTCCGACAGCTTTCCTGATCGGTCGCGACGGTAAGGTCATCGAATCCTTCAAAGGCGCGATCAAGCCTGATCAGTGGGCCCATATCAAAACCCTTATTGATGCGGCTGGTGCACCTGTCAAAGGCTGAACAGCCTGAGGTCTTCCCTGTATTAAATCCAAAATGACGCTTTTACGCGTCATTTTTTTGCTTTGCTTCCTTCTCTGCTTCCTGCCTTGTTGTTATCAGGCTTGCCACTTATTGCTATTAAAGTTACTATCGAGAAATAAGCCGTTGTCCTGATGACAAGTTCAGGCGCATCTTTTGCTTGTTTATCTATTGTTCTGCTTCGGCTGTTCAAGAACTGACATCGTGCGCATGCGCGCTGGCTTCAGTGACGCTGGAGGCTTGCAGTATCAAAAGTAATGCTAAGCTCAATGAGGGTGAGACTGACATGGCTGTGAGGTGCCTGAAATGCCTGAAATGTCTGAAGTGGCTGCGATGCTTGCAGGTTTACTGCGGGTTCGTGCTGTGCCTGTTCCTGGGCACATCATTGCACCATGCGAGTGCCAAAGACATGGTCAAGGAAGTGACCGTGTTGACCATAGACCCGATAGACAGTCGTGGTCAGCCTGTACCCATGCCAAAGCTGACAAAGTTTTTTGAATTTATCGAACGTGACCAGGGCTTCAAAATATTGCATGTGCGTAATTCCTGGCCGCGCGCCCTCGTCGCAGCAGAAAGTGGTGAAGGCGTATTATTTGGCGTCAGCAAAACCAGGGAAAGAGAAAGGCTATTCCATTTTTCAGCGCCGGTGCATTCCAGATTCATTTTCCTGGTAACCAGAAATGACGCTACGTTCAAGTTCAATTCTGTCGCTGACCTGAAAGGTAAAACCATAGGCATACCGCGTGGTATCAGCTTTGGTGATGATTTTGATGTCCTCAAGGACAATCTGTTCACTGTTGAGCCGGACAATAATTCGCCCATTTCACGCGTCTACAAATTACTGTTTCGCCGCATGGATGCCGGGGTCTTCAGCTCATTGAGTAAAAACCCGCGTGAGCTGGAAGCACGCCTGCAAAAAATGCGCGATGCACATGACGGCGGCATGCCACCCATGAACAATGTAAAACTCAGCGTATTACCCAAACCGTTGCTGATCGACACCATCCATTTTGCCGTGCGTTCAGACAAGGATGACGGCATCATTGATAAATTAAATGCCGCCATCCTGAAAGCCAAAAGCATGGGTTTGCTGGCTGAATTGCGTTAGCCCCTGCTGCGGACTTACAAGCTGCCTAGCTGTTTTCCAGCGCAATCAGTTCCTGCACTGTCTGGCGGCGGCGTATCTGCCTGATCTGTTCACCGTCTACCAATATCTCTGGTATCAAAGGGCGTGAATTGTAATTCGACGACATGCTGGACCCATAGGCACCGGCGTCGTGGAAGACAAACAGATCACCAATTTTACTGGCTGGCAAATCCTGGGTGGTGACCACGCCACCGTCTTCCTGCGTGAAGACATCGCCAGATTCACATAACGGCCCGGCCACGACGGTCGGGCGCAATGCCGTGGTGCGTGGTGTGCCATCTGGCGCATGTGTCGTAATCCGATGAAAACTGCCATACATGGAAGGGCGCACCAGGTCATTGAAGCCAGCATCGACCAGGGCAAAGAAATTGCTGCCCACCTGTTTTTGCGCCCGCAGTTCAGAAATCAGGATACCCGATTGCGCCACCAGGAAACGGCCAGGTTCAATTTCCATGCTGATCTTGTGGCCCAGCAGGGTTTCGATTTCTTTTCTGGCCTTGTCCCAGATTTCAAAATAATGCGCTGTATCCACGGCTGGTTCATCACCGCGATAAGGGATGGACAAACCGCCACCGATAGAAATCGCCTGCAAGTCGCGCTGGCAGATTTTTACCTGTGCAATCATGGCATCGCAGACACTCTGCAAATGGTCGTAATCGACACCGGAACCGATATGCATGTGCAGGCCCACCAGCTTCAAACCGTATTGGTCAATGATGGCCAGCGCGTGTTGCAATTCTTCATGCCAGATACCGTGCTTGCTTTGCTCGCCGCCGGTATTGGTCTTGCGACTGTGGCCATGACCAAAGCCGGGGTTGATGCGCAGCCAGACTGCGTGGCCAGGGTGCGCATGGCCCAGTTGTTCCAGCATTTGCGGGGAACCGCAATTTACCGGGATATTCAGTTCCACCACACGCTTTAAAGTTGCACGGTCCAGCAGATCGGCCGTAAATACGATAGGCGCATGACCACCCGGCGCAGCCTGGCTGGCATAGCCTGCAGCCAGTGCGCGTTCCACTTCACCCATTGATACCGAATCCACCATCACGCCTTCTTCACGCATCAGGCGCAGCAGGTGGATATTGCTGGATGCCTTCTGGGCAAAGCGAATCACATCAAATTGTCGCAGGCGGGCAATTTGTGCTCTTATAACTGTGGCATCATAGGCCCAGCAAGGTGTCTGGAATTCATTCGCAATGCGGGCAAGCTGATGGGCGCTGATAGTTGTCATGGCAGTTTTCTGGGCTTGATAAGGATTAGTGTAAGCTCTACTTTAACAAGTGCAACTCACAGTATGAATAGGATTCCATAAGGATTTTCTTCCCATTCCGTGGATTTGATTCGAAAAGAGCGTGAAATACCTATGAACTCAAAAATCGATCAGTTTGATCAAAAAATCCTGCAACTATTGCAACAGGATGCGCGTATTTCCCATGCCGAAATCGGTCGCCAGATTCATCTGAGCCAGCCTGCCGTGTCCGAGCGCATCAAGCGGCTGGAAGCTGCACAGGTCATCCGCGCCTACCGGGCAGATATCAATCCCAAGGCGCTGGGCTATCAAATCACTGCCATGATCCGGCTTTCCACACGGCAGGGCAGGCCGTATGCCCAATATGTTGCCAATTGCCCGGAAATTATCGACTGTTATACTGTCACAGGCGAAGACGGTGCCGTTATGCGGGTGCTGGCCAGTGACGTGGAACACTTGCAACGCATCATCAATGAACTCAATGTATTTGGCTCAACCTCAACCGCCATCGTGCTGACCACCCATGTTGCGGGTAAACCCATTACGGTGCCAGCCATAGATTAAGAAAGCCTGGCTGCCTGCGTTTTGCGTATAGCGGACGTTTATTTTGGAAGAATATCTCATGCAAAAACACACTAACTTTTCTCTTGCGCTGCTGACGGCCCTGGTTTTGCAGGCTGCCTTTACCTGTACAACGGCCTATGCCGACGATACCGCAACGGCTGACAACGCCATTACCCCTTACCGTCCTTCCGTATCCAATTCTGCCCAGTTGCCTCTGGAAGGGCAGCTTGAACTGGAAATGGGTATCGCCTCTGCGCGTACCGATGCAGCTCGCAACCAGAGCCTGCCATATCTGTTCAAGCTGGCTTTTTCCAAAGAGTGGGGCGTCTTGCTGGGCGGTTCTGCCCGTGTCATTAATGATGACGGTGCTGGCCAGCGCGACCAGGGGTTTGGCGATACTTCACTGATCATCAAGCGTGCTTTCATCATCAGTGACGATACTGCTTTGGGGCTTGAGTTCGGCAATAAATTCCCTACTGCCGGGCAACCACTGGGATCAGGTAAATCCGACTGGACCATTAACGGCATCGTCAGCCAGGACCTGGGCCAGATCCATGTTGACGTCAACCTGAATGCAACCCACCTGGGTGCCGCCGATGTTGGTACGTCACACTGGCAAAATGGCCTGTCAAGCGCATTCTCTACAGCATTGGCCGATAAGTGGAATCTGACTGCCGAATGGGCAGGCTGGCGCCAGGCCGGTACCAAAAATCAGGGGCAGGTATTGGTCGCGCTGACATACAGCCCCAATAAACGCATGACGCTGGATGCCGGCATGATCAAGGGGCTGACCAGTGCATCCCCGGACCGGACCCTGTTTGCGGGGATAGTGATTCCCGTAGCCAAACTCTGGTAATGACCGCTTTAGTTTGACTGGGCGTAAGCAGCGGCGATTTAAAGCGATGCTGCAAACCCTCTTCGGGCATAAGGCTTATAATGAGACTGTCTGTTCGTTTTTAGCTCTGGAAGCCATATAGTCATATGCTCGCACCTTCTTCACCTCGCAAGTTTGCCCTGTTTTCTGCCATCGCCATCGTGGCAGTGGCCGTTCTGGGCTTTCTGTTTTATCAGTCGCTGGGCAGCAAACAAGCCATGCCGGATGTCAGCTTTACCAATCTCAAGGGCGAACAAATCTCGGCGCAAAGCTTGCGTGGCAAGGTAGTCATGGTGAATTTCTGGGCAACCTCATGCACGACTTGCGTGGCAGAAATGCCAAAAATGATAGAGACCTACAACAAATACAATAAGCAGGGGCTGGAATTTGTTGCCGTGGCGATGAGTTATGACCGGCCCGATTACGTCCTCAACTACACCGAAACCAGAAAACTGCCTTTCCATGTGGCACTGGACACACAGGGCAAGCTGGCGCAGTCATTTGGCGATGTCAAATTGACGCCCACCACCTATGTCATCGACAAGCAGGGCAATATCCTGAAACGCTATGTCGGTGAACCCTCATTTGCTGAATTACACAGCCTGCTGGAAAAAGCTTTGGCTGCCTGATTAGCCCAACGCCGGCTGCCCCAACTGCGGCTACCCCAGCTGCGGCAAGCGATAATAGTCATGCGTGGCAGCCAGTGCTGCCTGTAACCGGGCGGCAATGACGGGATGGGCAACGATGCCATCTTCATCCAGGCCACCACCTATCACCGCTACTGTCACCGATGCTGCTTCTATAATCTGTGCCGACATCACGGTCAGTATTTCCCTTAATGCCGCATCGGCATGTGTTGCCCGGGGGGATGCATTCAATACCACCACTGGCTTGTTCACAAACACATCACTGCTGACAGTCCAGTCCAGCGCATTCTTCAACACGCCCGTGATGCCGTGTGCATATTCCGGGCTGGCGATCAGTACCACGTCTGCACTGGCAATCTGTTGTTTCAAGTCAATTACACTGGCAGGTGGGCAGGCATCCAGATCAGGATTGAATAAGGGCAAACCCGCCATGTTGGCAAATTCCTGGATCACCATGTCTGGCGGTGCCAGCCGCCGTATGGCGCGTAGCAGCATGGCATTCAGTGAGGCGGCACGCAGGCTGCCGCAAATGGTCAATATGTTCATTCAGATGATTCAGAGAAAGAAGTACCTGGGTAGTGGTAAGACGTACTTATAGTGCCCTATTATGAGTTAATTCTGACATTGCTGTTTTGACTTTAAATTTATGCTTATGTCAATTGATGTAAACCAAAAAGCAACTTCTTGTAAAAAATTAATAGTATTACGCGCTTTACAGCTATTCTTTGATTGACCCACTAGCGGAGGCGGTTTATTTTCTAGCCGGATAATAAAAAGGGTAGATTGATGTCGGCGTCTTATAGTAACGATGAAATAGAAGACAAGTTTTTCTTGCTGGGGCAAAGGGAAATCCTGGGTGCCCTGAACGAACTTGCGCATCGCCGCGAGCCGGTAACGGTGTATTTTAATGATGGCAAGGACTTTATTGTCACCATGATCCTGTCTGCCAGGTCCGATGGCCTGGTGTTTGATATTGGCGGTGATGCACGTTCAAACAAGCTGCTCGAGCAAGCCAAGACCTGTGTTTTCCTGGCTTTGCCGGAAGGCATACGTGTTCAATTTTCTGGTACTGATCCACAGCGTTTCAAATGGGGTGATCAGGATGCATTCTGGGTAGCTATCCCCAAACGCATCATCCGCATGCAACGCCGTGAATATTTCCGCAATCAGCTTCCCATTGTTGACCCGCTGATGGTCAAACTGTATGACGAGAAAGGGCAGATGACTGCTGAATGGCCGATATATGACCTCAGCGTAGGCGGCCTGAGCGTGCAGTTGAACAGCCCGCCAGATCTCAAGTTGCAAGAACGCGTTGCCAAGATGCTCATCGTGCTGGGTGCCAAAAATATCGTCCATTGTGAAGGTGTGGTGCGCCATATCACACCGATGGACAGGGTCAAAGCCGGCAAGCACCGTGTTGGCATCAGTTTTCAGAAACTGCCACACAATATGGATGTCGCAATTCAAAAACATATCAATCAGCTTGAATATGAGCGGCACAAGCTGGAAGTCAAATAAACATCTTTGTTGTCCAGGCTACACCCTGATCCAGCCTGCCGCTTTCACCGCTGCGATGACGGCGATGCAAATCAGCGCCGTACCGGCACTCAAGCATAATTGCATGAGCGGCAGGCTACCAAAATAAAACAGACTGGTGAGTGCCGGCACAAACAAGCCCAACGACAAAATCAGCAGGGCAGATGCCACCACCCACCATAACACCGGGTTAGGCAATGTCAGGTTACGCAGCAACTTGGTCGATAAACTGCGGTTAATAAAGATCAACCCCAAATTGCCCAATACCATCGTGGTAAATGCCATGGTACGTGCCTGATTGGTATCCAGCCCCTGGCTGCGGGCCAAGTAAAACATGGCAACAATTGCCGCCAGCAAAGTCAGTCCTTGTAGCAGACCCTTCCATAAAATCTGGCGGTTGAAGATACTTGCGTCCGGCTTGCGTGGCGGTCGCTGCATCACATCGTCTTCTTCCTGTTCTGCTTCAAACACCAGTGAACAGGTAGGGTCAATAATCAATTGCAGTACCAGGATATGCACAGGCATCAACACCACAGGCCAACCCATCAATACCGGGATGAACGACATGCCTATCACCGGGATATGCACGGCCACGATAAAGGCAATGGTTTTTCGCAGATTATCAAAAATCCTGCGCCCCAGGCGTATGGCTTCCACGATGGCAGAGAAGTCATCATCCAGCAGCACCATGGCAGCCGATTCGCGCGCAACATCGGTGCCGCGTTTGCCCATGGCGATACCGATATGGGCTGCTTTCAGCGCAGGCGCATCATTGACGCCATCACCAGTCATCGCAACGATTTCACCAGACGCTTTCAAGGCGTTCACCAGCCGTAGTTTCTGTTCTGGTGCGACACGACAAAAAATCGATACATCAGGTATGCGTTGCTGCAATTGCGCTTCGTCCATATCAAGCAATTCGCTGCCCGTGATTGATCCGCCAACTGATACCATGCCACATTGCGCAGCGATATTTTTTGCCGTGGCTGGGTAGTCACCAGTAATCATTACCACCCTGATGCCTGCCGTCTGGCATTCTTTGATCGCTTCCGGTACACCTTCACGTATAGGATCGGCCAGGGCAATCAGACCCAGTAGCTGGAATTCAAAATCATGCTGTATGGGCGGCAGATTTTCAGGTAATTCTTCAGACGATGCGGCCGTTGTCGCAATCGGTATTTGCGCCGGACGAAAAGTGGCTCTTGCCACCCCCAGCACGCGCAAGCCCTGTTCTGCCATCCGGTTCACCTGCTGCATCAGATCCTTCAACTGATCTTCGGGTAAATGACATAAGTCGGCGATTGCTTCTGGCGCACCCTTGGCAGCGATAATGTATTGCTCTTTATCTTCAGACGCCCATACGCGTGACATGGCCAGCAGTTCTTTGGACAGCGGATATTCATCAATCAAACCCCAGCTACCATGAAAGTGTTCGGTCCTTCCTAACTTGCCCAGCTTGCTATGTCCTGCCGTTTGTATCGCTACTTCCATAGGATCAAACGGCTCCCGGTGGCTGGCCAGAATCGCATATTCCAGCACCTCATGGCAATCTTCAGGCAAGTCCGCCTGAGTAGCGGTGCAATCAAATACTTTGCCCGATGCGAACAACGCTGCTACCGCCATTTTGTTCTGTGTCAGCGTTCCGGTTTTGTCCACACACAAAACCGTTGTTGCGCCCAGGGTCTCGATGACGGGTATCCGGCGCGTCAACACCCGTTGTTTGGCAATACGCCATGCACCTATGCCCAAAAACAGCGTCAATACCACTGGTAATTCTTCCGGGATCAGTGCCATCGCAAAGGTCAGGCCAACCAGTGTACCGGCCATCCAGTCGCTGCGGCTAAAGCCAAACCAGAGTGCAAGTAATACCGCCAATGCCAGGCTGCCGAGGGCGACATATTTCACGACACTGGCAGTTTCTGCCTGCACGCGTGTAGGCGTAACATCGACTGATTGCAAAGCCTTGCCTATGCCGCCTATCGCCGTGCCGGTGCCTGTCGCCAATACAATCGCCGTGCCCTTGCCCTGTACCACCATGCTACCGGCAAAGACAAACGGTGTGTCTTCGCCACCGGCGCTTCCCATGGCGGCGGGTGCGGTATCAACGGCAGCCTTGCTAACGGGCAGCGACTCACCGGTCAGCAGAGACTCATCTACCGTCATGTTCAGGCAAGACAGCAACACGGCATCAGCAGCTACGCGGTCGCCTTCAGCCAATATCAGGATGTCGCCAGGCACCACTTCGCGCCCCGGTACAGATTGTGGTTTGCCGTTACGCATTACCTGGGCCCGCGGGCTCGACATATCGCGTAATGCTTCTAGGGCTCTTTCAGTTTTATGTTCCTGAAAAAAAGTGATGCCGATAATCACGAACACAAAAGCCAGCAGGACCAGCGCTTCGTTGATATCGCCCAGCACCAGATAAATGCCGCCGCAGGCGATTAGCAGCAGCAACATCGGTTCACTAAGCACCTTGCCAGCGATGCGCCAGTTATTGGCCGGTTTGGAAGCTGGCAATTCATTGGCGCCGGTGGCAAGCAGGCGCTGTGCCGCTTCCTGTCCAGTCAGACCACCTGCGCCATCCTTACCAACTACACCAACTGCTAATGTCGTTGTCATGTCAAATCCGCCAAATGCCCAATTGATAAAGCAATTTATAACAAATACCGCAGCAGAAATGGCTAACTCGTGCTGGCCTGACCTACATCATCTTTTCAGGTTTTGGAGCATCGGTAGAAATGCTGTTACAGTAAGAGTAACAATGCCTCGTGGAAATAAAATGATGATGACAACAGAGCAAATGCGCCAACAAGTCGAACAAACCCTGCGTGACGAGGCCGATTTTGATGACACCCTGGAATTGCTGGCAACCCATATAGCCGCCCATCCTGATGAAGCCGGGTTTTTGCAAATGCGCATTGCACTTTTTGATGCTGCCTACGACTATACCTCTGCATGGCAAGACAGAAAGGCCCTGGCGGTATTGCAGCCAGAAAATCTGGACAACCAGCTAGCCATCTTGTCGCGACAGCACCAGTCAGCAGATTGGATCGCCAGCGACGCTTTTGCTGAAAGAATTCAGGCTCTTCTTCCAGCGGACGACGATGGCGAGGATAGTGACAAGCCTGTCGACCCAGCGCAGGAAGCTGCTCTCGCTGCCTTGCAGAATGATGCAGATGCTTACGCAGCGACACTGCAAAGTGAAGCCATCGACGGTTTCACGCAAATGATGACAACGCACCACATGGATGCTGGCAATGCACGCAAAATACTGGCTGCATGGGTAGATGCCAACATCTGGAATCAATGGCAGCATTACACCTTGATCCTGCAAGCACTGGCGGCACACCCGCATGAAGTTGCTTTCAAAAAAGAAAGAGCC
The DNA here is from genome assembly GCF_049340205.1 of Undibacterium sp. Ji49W. NCBI lineage: Bacteria > Pseudomonadati > Pseudomonadota > Betaproteobacteria > Burkholderiales > Oxalobacteraceae > Undibacterium > Undibacterium sp. Ji49W. The sequence goes on from NZ_JBMPOW010000022.1 coordinate 30,828, forward strand.
CGCTTGCTGATTTCGCTGTGTGATGCTGTTGAAGAAGACAGTGTCAAAACCCCCATCGGTTATTTTGAACATTTGATGGGCGGCCGCAACCACGCCATCTCCGTCTACCAGGCTATTGCTGCAATTGATGAAGTGGATGATCTGAATGCAGATCCCGCACTGCTGACGAGCAAGGCGCAACTGCTAAAAATTCTTGATGATTATGTTGCAGCAGCATCCTGTCTCAGGCTGGCCGCTACCGCCTATGAAGCCATATTGCAACGTGCCGGCGATGAAGAGCGTGAAGACTTGCAGGCCAATTTGACACAGGTACTGCGTGATGCAATAGCTTGTGAAGGCGGGCGCGAAGCCGTGCAGGCAGCGCATTTTGCCGAGCTACAATCATCCATGACGCGCCTGGATGATTTGCCTGCCATGTTCATGGATAAAGACAGTGCAGCCAACAATATGGCTGGCCCCCTGGCAGAGTTAAAATCCAGCCTGACAGAATGGCAGGCCGCCAGCAAAAATCAGCCAGCCGGACCCGACGAAGAAGAAATACTTGAACTAAAAAACATGGCGGCCAAAATAGCCAATTCCACAATGAGCCTAGTGCACTGGGATCCTATTGCCATCATTCCCATGCAACTGACAGGCTTTGCAGAAGAAATGCCATCCTGGTTTGAAGAAATGGAAGCGGTATTAAACAAAACCAGCTTACAGTTTTTATCCTGGTTTCAAAATGCCTCCAATGTGGCTGCATTGAAGCGCGAAGCGCCCGGTCAGTGCTGGTTGTCCGCCTCGCATGACTTTGCCCTGACCCTGGAAGCTGCTGGCAAAGCGCACCTGAAACGTTGCCTGAGCATGTTCAGTGATGGCAGCCTGATGTTAACATCGGATAGCCGGGGCGGCACCTACTATGTCAGTGGCCCCCATGTGCACAGCTTTGGCGTCTACAAATCCACTCCGCTGACCGAAATGCTGGCCCTGCATCATGCGCGTGTGCAGGCGCATCTGGCAGACCATCCGGCTATCCGCATCAAACCCATGGATAGCCTCGACGATGTCGAAGCATTTGAAAACCTGCTTCGCACCCATAGCCGCGAATTCCGCCTCGCCAACGGCATGACAGATCCTGAAATACGGGGCATGAACGTCAAGTTCAACGACTTCTTTGCCAATGAGCTGAAGCGGGAAGTGGCTGAACGGATTGCCACACTAAAGGCTACCCATCCATAAAACGCTGATTTCAAAATATAGAAAAAAAGTTCTAGACAAAAGTTTCTAGAACATTTATTCTGCTTACATTCTCAAATCAGGATGTCAAGCATGTCGTCTTCTGCTCAAAAATTTGCCATACCCAAGCCCACTGCGTCAGAGCTGAACTTGCTCAAGGTCTTGTGGCAGCACGGCCCCCTGAATGCCAAGCAGGTGCATGAGGCCGTGCAGGCCGAACGCCCTGATCTGGCCTATGCCACCGTGCTGCGGCATTTGCAGATCATGCATGGCAAAGGCATTTTGACGCGCGATGAAAGTCAGCGCTCACATATCTACGCCCCCTCACAAGAGCAGGATTCGCTACAGACCAATCTGCTCAAAGACATGATACAGAAGGTCTTTGCCGGTTCTGGCAAAGCCTTGGTACTGGCCGCCTTGCGTGGCCACGTCAGCGCGCAGGAACGCGACGAGATAGAACAAATTCTTCAGGATGAGAAAAAATCATGATGACTGCCCATACCCTGGCTGAACTGCTTGGCTGGCCGCTGCTGCATTTTGTCTGGCAGGGCGCATTGATCGCCAGCGTCAGCGCTATATTGCTGGCCATCTGCCGTAATGCGCGCCCGCAACTGCGTTACCTGATTGCCTGCTCGGCCATGCTGCTGTGTCTGTTGTGGCCAGCGCTGGGCGTGTTCCAGCAATGGCAGTCACCGCAAGCCATGAGCCTGGAAGCAGCCATGCAACTGGCCGCCAACAGTGCCTTGCCGCTGGACTTGGTCTGGGTGCGCGAAAGCGCATTGGCTGCCCACATAGAAAGCTATCTGCCATTGATCGTTGCCATCTGGAGCACCGGTGTTGCACTGATGATGGTCAGGCTGGGTCTGGGTTTGCTATGGGTGTACCGGCTGGGCAGGCATCTGCCGCAACCGCAGCAGGATCTGTTGCTGCAATACCGCCAGTGGCAGGCCCGTACCGGCCAGATGGCGCAGCAGTTGGGAATCACACGCCGGGTGCAGTTGCAGTTTCAGCAGCAACTGGTCAGCCCCATCACCTATGGTTGTTTTCGGCCAGTGATACTGATGCCCGCCTCTTTGCTGAGTGGCATGCCGTACGACATGATAGAAGCGCTGCTGGCACATGAGCTGGGCCACATCAAACGCTGGGATTACATCGTCAACCTGTTGCAAAACCTGGTGCTGGCAATGCTGTTCTATCACCCAGCGGTATGGTGGCTGTCCAAACGCATCGATGCCGAAAGAGAACTGATTGCCGACGACTTGGCCATTAGCGCCGTTGGCCAGTCGCGCCCCCTGGCCCGTGCCCTGCAATGGCTAGACAAATTACAGATCTCCGCTCAACCTCAGCCTGCCATGGCCGCCCACGGTGGTGACCTGCTGTCGCGCATCAAACGCCTGATACGCCCCGATGCCCAACCCTGGCACTGGAAGATGGCCGCACCCGTATTGGGCATAGGCATGGCTCTGATACTGCTGTTGCAAACTCAATTGATATCGAGTGCAGAAGCGGTGCCGCAAACAGGTGACCGTGAACAGCCAGTGACCCAGCCAGTGACACAGATGGCTACATCAACCCAAGCTGCCAGTCAGCAAAGGACCGCTTACGTGCAGACCCAGTCAGAACATGTACTGGTCATGGACGAACAAAGCGGCAAAGTCCTGCTGTCTAAAAATGCAGACAGCATGGTGCCGATTGCATCCCTGTCCAAACTGATGACCGCCATGCTCACGCTGGATGCAGGGCTGGATAAAAATGAAGCCATTACCATCAGCAAAGAAGACATGGCCGTGTATCAAAGCAGCCAGGTGAAGTTAAAGCAGGGCATGGTCTTGTCACGCCAAAACTTGCTTGAACTGGCACTCATCCCATCCAGCAATGTTGCCGCCAAGGCCCTGTCCAGAACTTACCCTGGTGGCGACGTCGCCTTTGCCGCCGCCTTGCAACAAAAGATCGGCAGCCTGAACCTGCGACAAACTCATCTGGAAGAAGCCACCGGCACCTCATCCAAAAACCGCGCCAGTGCAACCGACATGGCACGCATCGTCAAAGCCGCGGCAGCATACCCCGAATTGCGTCGCCTCACCAGCAGTAGCGAAGGCGCGGTCACCATCGCCGGCAAAACCCAGGAATACCAAAGCACCAATCCCCTCACCAGCAACAAGGACTGGGGCATCTCGCTGTCTAAAACCGGCTATTCCAAGGCGGCGGGCCGTTGCCTGGTCATGCGTACCGTTGTTGCCGGCAAGCCCGTCATCATGGTTTTGCTGAACGCTAAAAATGTGGATGTCCGCAATGACGATGTCCACCATATCCGGGCCATGCTAGACCCGGCTCCTTCCAGCTAAAAAACACTTTTTCCCCACATTTTTTTGACAGTGAAACTTTGCGCCATACCAGGCGCAAGGGCCTGTCACGCCTTAATGAACTTTATGAAAGAACACATCATGTTGTTGCGATTAGCAAGATTCCCTTTGTCGCGCATGGCATTGGCAGCGCTGTCCCTGTTTGCAGGCAGACAGGCGCTGGCCCAGACAGTTACTCCAGCTGGCCAGCAAGTTGAAATCACCGCCAAGCCCCAGCAAGTGCGTGAACGCCAGGACGACATCGGCCTGCGCAGCACCTATGGCCGTGAAGAGATCGATAAATATGGCGACACCAATCTCAGCGATGTATTGAAACGCCTGCCTGGCATCAGCGTTACCGAAAGCAAAGGCAAGGGCGCAGAAATCCGCATGCGTGGTCTGGGTAATGGCTATACCCAGATTCTGCTGAACGGCCAGGCCACGCCCAATGGTTTCACCATCGACAGCATCGCTCCTGACCTGATAGAAAAAATCGAAGTCATGCGCGTGGCCGGTGCCGATGTCAGTGCCCAAAGTATCGCTGGCACCATCAACATCGTGCTCAAGAAAAAAAGCGGCAATCAATCGACAGAAATCAAATCCAGCGCTGGCCTGCAAGCCGGGCGCTTGTCTGGCAACGCGTCGTGGAGCGTGGCCGACCATCTGCCGGTCGCTATGGCAAACCAGGCAGACATCAACTACGTGTTTGCCGGCAGCATCGAAAGCAATACCAACGATGTTAATGGCATACTGCGCGAAGGCCAGTACACACTGTCCAAAGCAGGACAGTGGCAAACAATGGCAGACCTGCAACTGCAACAAACGCAGCAAAGCCGTCGCGATGCCATCAGCCTGACACCGCGCCTGAACTGGAAGATTGATACCCAAAACAGCCTCAGCTGGCAAGTCTATGTGAACTATGCGCGGTTAGAAAATGCCAAGTATGAAAAAGAAACAAGCGTGGCAGGCGACAGCACAGAATTTCCTGACAACCACAGCATCTGGGCCGCCCATATCCTCACCAGCCGTAATGACATCAACTGGGAACGTCGCCTGGCAGACAGTGCCAAATTAAACATCAACTGGGGCTGGAACCATTTTGACCGCGACGCCAAATTTCAATTCTGGGGTAATGACAGCAAAGGCGTACAGACCACACATCGCTATGTGACCGGCGACGCCAATGAAAACGAATACCGCTTCAGCGGTAAATACCTGGCACCGTATTCAGAAAGCCATGTACTCAGCCTGGGCTGGGACAGCAGCCGCAGCGCCCGCACAGAAGGCCGGGACGAAATCGACATCAATATCGCAGAGGGCAGCATCACGCCAGACAGCCATCACTACCAGGCAGGTCTAGTCAAACTGGCGGCCTACATACAAGACGAATGGACCATCAATACCGCCTGGTCTGCCTACCTGGGTTTGCGCTGGGAACGCATCACCAGCAATAGCCGCGAGGCAGGCGAATTTGATTTTACAAACCGATCTACCATGCTTAGCCCCATCTTGCAAAGCGTATGGAAGCTGGATGCAAAACGACAATGGCGCTTTGCCCTGAACCGCAGCTTCAAACTGCCCACCGTCGCCAACCTGGTGCCGCGTCGTTTTCGCGTCGACAACAACAATACACCCTTGAATGCAGACTTTCAGGGCAACCCCCAATTGCGCCCGGAACGTGCCTGGGGCCTGGACCTGGCCTATGAACATTACCTGACCGATTCCAGCCTCATCAGCATCAACACCTACTGGCGACGCATACAAGACGTCATGCTGGAACAAACAAAGCAAATCGGCACTACCTGGCTTTCAATGGTAAGCAATAACGGGCGTGCCAAAGTCATCGGGCTGGAAGTGGAAGTCAAAACCAAGCTGCAAGAATTGTCCCCCACTTTGCCGCCAGTAGAACTGCGCGCCAATCTCAACCGCAACTGGTCAAGCGTGGACCAGGTGCCAGGGCCAAACAACCGCCTGGCCCATCAGGCGGGTCTGCTGATCAGCACCGGGGCGGACTACCAGATCAACCCTGCCTGGCGCACCGGTGCAGATTTCAGTTTTCAGACCGCAGACAACATACGCGAATCCGACAACATCAGCACCCACACCGGCCCCAAACGCAACCTGGATATCTACCTGAGCTGGAAACAAAGCAAACAAAGCCAGTGGCGCTTTTCAGTCACCAACGTCTTGCAGCAAGACCGCCTGGTCAGTGGCGACTACACCGCAGATACACAGCGCTGGACAGATGCCGGACGCGAACAATCCGCACGCACCTGGCGCGTGGTGTGGGAATGGCGCATGTAATGCAAGCCCATAGATTCAGCACATCAAATTAAAGAAATTTTAAAAACAATTTTGAGAAATTTTAGGCAAATAAAATGAAATCATCAGCACTGCAAATTTTAAGAATCAGCATCCTTGCCATCGGCACCATGCTTACCATGAAAGCCACCAGTGCCGACGCCGACACCGACACAAAAGCTGCCGCCATCAAGCGCGCCGCAGATGAAGCCATACTTCCCGTCATGAAAGCACACGCCATCCCCGGGATGAGCATCGGCATTTTTGCCAATGGCAAACAATACGTATTCAACTATGGCCTGGCTTCCAAATCAGACAGCAAGCCCGTCACCGATACCACCCTGTTTGAGATAGGCTCCATCAGCAAAACCTTTATCGCAAGCATGACAACCCTGGCACAGGGCAGGGGCAAGCTGGCACTGACCGACACAGTTGCTGACCACCTCGCCAGCCTGAAAGGCAGCAGCTTTGGCGAAACCACCCTGCTGAGCCTGGGCACCCACACCACAGGCGGCCTGCCGCAACAGGTGCCGGATGAGGTGTCGAATAATGAACAACTGATCAGCTATTTAAAAAACTGGAAACCAGACCATCCTCAGGGGCAGTACCGCACCTATAGCAATGTCAGCATAGGTTTGCTAGGCGTCATTGCAGCGCAAAGCTTGCAACAGCCAACTGCGACCATCATGCAAGAGCAAATCTTCCCCGCCTTGAATATGAAAAATAGCTATATCGTCGTACCCGACAGCAAACGGGCAGACTATGCGCAAGGCTACAAACAAGACGACACCCCAGTCCGCCTGAAAGACGATGTACTGTCCGCAGAAGCCTACGGCGTCAAAACCACCGCCAGCGACCTGGTGCAATTCATCAAGGCAAATATCGGCGAGATGAAACTGACACCAGAATTCGCACTCGCCCTGAAAAACACCCACACCGGCTATTTCAAAGCCGGCGGCATGACCCAAAGCCTGGTCTGGGAACTATACCCCTACCCGACAGATATCGCCGCAGTCATCGAAGGCTCCACAGACCACATGGCCCGCGACGCCACACCCGTAAAAGAGATCACCCCACCAATGATTCCAGGCACAAATGTATTCATCCACAAGACTGGCGCCACCAACGGATTCGGCGCATACATCGCCTTTGTGCCAGAAAAGAAAATGGGGATTGTTATCCTGGCTAACAAGAATTATCCGAGTGCAGTGCGGATTAAGACGGCGCAGAAAATTCTTGGGCAATTGGGGTTGTGAATCTCTGGCGGGATTGACTGAATTGGCCTCAAAGCAAGGTGCTTTTTGTAATAGTTCAAGCTTTCTCTCTGCGCATGTAGAGAATGGGTAACGCTCGCCTGAAGGGGAGGAAAAACCTGAGGGTGAGCGCCAGCAGTGATGTAGTTTGGTTGGAGGAATGAATAGCGCTAACCCAATTTTTTAGACTCCATCGTCGCAGCCGTGAGATCAAGTTATAGTTTCTGTCAGAGCACGTATCCCAATCTGTTAGACTCACGCTCACGCTTGATTCTGGCAAGCTCCAGTTCCGGTCAGAGCACATATCCCAATCTGTTAGACTTGCAGGCGGCAAGGCATTTAAGGAAATCATGTTCCGGTCAGAGCACATATCCCAATCTGTTAGACTCCGAAGGTGGCGCGCATCTGCTTGCAGTAAGTTCCGGTCAGAGCACATATCCCAATCTGTTAGACTGCGTAGTGTTGCAGGGTGATGGTGTTTGACGTTCCGGTCAGAGCACATATCCCAATCTGTTAGACTCCACCGCTGGATTTCGCTAGCCCGCCGGGTGTTCCGGTCAGAGCACATATCCCAATCTGTTAGACTGAAAATAGACCGAAAGGACTGACATGGCACGTTCCGGTCAGAGCACATATCCCAATCTGTTAGACTTAGAAGGATGCACACCATCAGTGGTGTCGAGTTCCGGTCAGAGCACATATCCCAATCTGTTAGACTCCGGACAATTGCAATATCTGCACTTCCAGTGGTTCCGGTCAGAGCACATATCCCAATCTGTTAGACTAGCAATGCGGAAAAGTCAACCAAGGCACGAGTTCCGGTCAGAGCACATATCCCAATCTGTTAGACTGTTTCCAACTTCAACCTCGACAGTGCCCTCGTTCCGGTCAGAGCACATATCCCAATCTGTTAGACTGTAATAGGATTGCAGCCAGCAGCGATGGGAGTTCCGGTCAGAGCACATATCCCAATCTGTTAGACTCTGGCCTCTTCTCAATGTGGGACCGCGCACGTTCCGGTCAGAGCACATATCCCAATCTGTTAGACTCAGGACTTCGCCTGCGGCAAGGTACATCCAGTTCCGGTCAGAGCACATATCCCAATCTGTTAGACTGCGGGGTTATATGGGATTACCATTAAATCCCGTTCCGGTCAGAGCACATATCCCAATCTGTTAGACTGCGGGGTTATATGGGATTACCATTAAATCCCGTTCCGGTCAGAGCACATATCCCAATCTGTTAGACTTTGAGGCCGCGACATATGGCGATGAATTCAGTTCCGGTCAGAGCACATATCCCAATCTGTTAGACTCCCTATGTGATACAGCTCATGTTCTACAAGTTCCGGTCAGAGCACATATCCCAATCTGTTAGACTAGAGGAGGCTGCATGCCCAGAGAACGTAAGGTTCCGGTCAGAGCACATATCCCAATCTGTTAGACTTCCGGCAATTTCTTTCCCCGTGCCTCTGCTGTTCCGGTCAGAGCACATATCCCAATCTGTTAGACTGCCACTTGGACCGTACAGTACGCCGATGCCGTTCCGGTCAGAGCACATATCCCAATCTGTTAGACTTAATTGAAGCCCGGGAACTCTGGTGCCCCAGTTCCGGTCAGAGCACATATCCCAATCTGTTAGACTTGCAATTGATATCGGTACAGCCTTAATCCAGTTCCGGTCAGAGCACATATCCCAATCTGTTAGACTCGGTGCGCCCGTTGAAGTGAAGTACGAAAGGTTCCGGTCAGAGCACATATCCCAATCTGTTAGACTGGCAGTTGGATGCGCAACCAGCTACCGCTAGTTCCGGTCAGAGCACATATCCCAATCTGTTAGACTAACTCACCAGCGCGGGTTGACCGTCTACCTGTTCCGGTCAGAGCACATATCCCAATCTGTTAGACTGAAGAAGCTATGGGTTACCAGCACCTGATGCGTTCCGGTCAGAGCACATATCCCAATCTGTTAGACTTGATTGCAGTCAGGGCAGCAGACGAAGTAAGTTCCGGTCAGAGCACATATCCCAATCTGTTAGACTTGCGGTGGCGTTGGTGAGTAGCGGCTTTGTGTTCCGGTCAGAGCACATATCCCAATCTGTTAGACTCGGCGAAGGAAGCAAACGAACGCGCTCAGAGTTCCGGTCAGAGCACATATCCCAATCTGTTAGACTCCTTGATTGTTGATCATGATGGTTCCTTTGGTTCCGGTCAGAGCACATATCCCAATCTGTTAGACTGATTGAATCCACCGGTACCAGCACAGAGGCGTTCCGATCAGAGCACATATCCCAATCTGTTAGACTTTGATTCAGTCCGTTATAAAAATCATTGCCGTTCCGGTCAGAGCACATATCCCAATCTGTTAGACTTGAAGTCATCGACGTAGCGGATGTAGTGCCGTTCCGGTCAGAGCACATATCCCAATCTGTTAGACTCTTTGTAGGAGTCTTTGGTGTTACTGACTAGTTCCGGTCAGAGCACATATCCCAATCTGTTAGACTCGCAAACAAAGACATGATCCTGAAAGCGTCGTTCCGGTCAGAGCACATATCCCAATCTGTTAGACTTTCAAGACATTTAGTGCCTACCTGTTTGTAGTTCCGGTCAGAGCACATATCCCAATCTGTTAGACTCTGTAGTCAGTTACACGCCACACGACTACTGTTCCGGTCAGAGCACATATCCCAATCTGTTAGACTTGTTTGCTTTGATACATCAGGCCTTTTGTCGTTCCGGTCAGAGCACATATCCCAATCTGTTAGACTCAGGGCGACAGCCAGCAAAGCATCGCCAGAGTTCCGGTCAGAGCACATATCCCAATCTGTTAGACTAATCTCCAATAAATTGAGTGGACTGCGGAAGTTCCGGTCAGAGCACATATCCCAATCTGTTAGACTTGCCCTTGTATGACACGATGGCGGCGCACAGTTCCGGTCAGAGCACATATCCCAATCTGTTAGACTCAAACATGGCGCGCTGCTGCATGTGTTTTCGTTCCGGTCAGAGCACATATCCCAATCTGTTAGACTTGATTAGCCTATATCCCCACATCGCCAGCAGTTCCGGTCAGAGCACATATCCCAATCTGTTAGACTTTCGGCATCAGTCGTTAGAACAGTGCCAACGTTCCGGTCAGAGCACATATCCCAATCTGTTAGACTCCTGATGCCTTTTACCAACTTAATCTGATCGTTCCGGTCAGAGCACATATCCCAATCTGTTAGACTTTATGTCGTAGCCAAGACAAGCTCTACAGGGTTCCGGTCAGAGCACATATCCCAATCTGTTAGACTCTAGGTTTTTTCCTCTTAGGTCGCCTAATTGGTTCCGGTCAGAGCACATATCCCAATCTGTTAGACTGTCATGCCGTGCTTGCTGTTCAGTTCGTACGTTCCGGTCAGAGCACATATCCCAATCTGTTAGACTCACCGGAAGCTATGCAACGGTGGCGTCACAGTTCCGGTCAGAGCACATATCCCAATCTGTTAGACTCGGCGACATCTAAACACACACAACTAATCAGTTCCGGTCAGAGCACATATCCCAATCTGTTAGACTGTTCACCCAGAAGTGAATACAGTTGGCAAAGTTCCGGTCAGAGCACATATCCCAATCTGTTAGACTGCCAACCTGTCCTACAACAACAGTAACCTAGTTCCGGTCAGAGCACATATCCCAATCTGTTAGACTCCACCCGGCACCATTGATTAGGCCCCCGGAGTTCCGGTCAGAGCACATATCCCAATCTGTTAGACTCATACACTGAGTATTCACCGTCCCGGACAGGTTCCGGTCAGAGCACATATCCCAATCTGTTAGACTACATTCCAGGCCACCCTTGACCGCTCATTAGTTCCGGTCAGAGCACATATCCCAATCTGTTAGACTGATTCCCGTTTTGTACATTCTTATAGGGGCGTTCCGGTCAGAGCACATATCCCAATCTGTTAGACTCAAAGGTCACGGCTTACCCGCACACGATCAAGTTCCGGTCAGAGCACATATCCCAATCTGTTAGACTACTCAGGGTGATGATACCGTGCATTTCTCACGTTCCGGTCAGAGCACATATCCCAATCTGTTAGACTCTTGTGCGATAGCTTGCGCATCAGGGAAGCGTTCCGGTCAGAGCACATATCCCAATCTGTTAGACTCTCGAACCACGGCTCAGGACACAGGTTGTAGTTCCGGTCAGAGCACATATCCCAATCTGTTAGACTAAACGATTGAAGATCAAAAAGTGCGCCAAAGTTCCGGTCAGAGCACATATCCCAATCTGTTAGACTGTATCAGGTAGCCGCAAACCAGAACTACCAGTTCCGGTCAGAGCACATATCCCAATCTGTTAGACTTAATATTATGATTATAATCACTGTATTAAGTTCCGGTCAGAGCACATATCCCAATCTGTTAGACTTTTCCTCGATGCCTTATTGCGATGCGTGTTGTTCCGGTCAGAGCACATATCCCAATCTGTTAGACTTAAAAGCCTGGTCTGCGAAATCATCATCAGGTTCCGGTCAGAGCACATATCCCAATCTGTTAGACTGCCTTGCCAAGAAGCTTAACGTTCTTGACCGTTCCGGTCAGAGCACATATCCCAATCTGTTAGACTGCTTCTCTTTCGCGTTTGCTGATTTCTGGCGTTCCGGTCAGAGCACATATCCCAATCTGTTAGACTTGTAGCGTTTGTACGGTATGGAACCATCAAGTTCCGGTCAGAGCACATATCCCAATCTGTTAGACTCGGCGCGGTCTGTCAGGGTTTGGCGCTACTGTTCCGGTCAGAGCACATATCCCAATCTGTTAGACTGGTTTAGGAAAGATTAAGCGTGAGCGCGCCGTTCCGGTCAGAGCACATATCCCAATCTGTTAGACTTCAAAGACTTCAAGCGCTTTACAGGTGTCCAGTTCCGGTCAGAGCACATATCCCAATCTGTTAGACTTAAGCGCATCATGCGTGGCAAACGTTGTGATGTTCCGGTCAGAGCACATATCCCAATCTGTTAGACTAAAAAACGTAATATCGACTGGGAAGCCGTAGTTCCGGTCAGAGCACATATCCCAATCTGTTAGACTTGGCATCAGCACCACGTTTGCTACCTGCCCGTTCCGGTCAGAGCACATATCCCAATCTGTTAGACTTTCAGGGACTTTTCTTTTTCGGCGGGAGCTGTTCCGGTCAGAGCACATATCCCAATCTGTTAGACTGAAGCAAACCACACTATGACGGCGGTACGTGTTCCGGTCAGAGCACATATCCCAATCTGTTAGACTAAACCACGGAAAGGATCGCCTGCAACCAGGGTTCCGGTCAGAGCACATATCCCAATCTGTTAGACTGGTTGCGATCGCGTGGTTATACCCCTGACAGTTCCGGTCAGAGCACATATCCCAATCTGTTAGACTTCAGCGCTGTTGAACATGTCCGATTTCGTCGTTCCGGTCAGAGCACATATCCCAATCTGTTAGACTTGCTTCACGCCGTGGGAACGCAGATAACCAGTTCCGGTCAGAGCACATATCCCAATCTGTTAGACTTGGAACAGTGCGAAGAGATGGCGGTAATGTGTTCCGGTCAGAGCACATATCCCAATCTGTTAGACTTCTTATAACCCATGGACTTCAGCTCAGACAGTTCCGGTCAGAGCACATATCCCAATCTGTTAGACTTTCAAGACATTTAGTGCCTACCTGTTTGTAGTTCCGGTCAGAGCACATATCCCAATCTGTTAGACTTTAACGGTTATAAACAACATCAGTATCCATGTTCCGGTCAGAGCACATATCCCAATCTGTTAGACTTTTAGAAAGATCAGAATTGATTTTCTTCAGGTTCCGGTCAGAGCACATATCCCAATCTGTTAGACTCCATATCTCAGACTCAGCAGTTCTGATTGTGTTCCGGTCAGAGCACATATCCCAATCTGTTAGACTCGGTACTCCGTTGCATGATGAGTTCAGCCAGTTCCGGTCAGAGCACATATCCCAATCTGTTAGACTCAACCTGTGGGACAACCTGCGGACCAACCTGTTCCGGTCAGAGCACATATCCCAATCTGTTAGACTTCCAGCTGATGAGGCATGGAAAGCATTCAAGTTCCGGTCAGAGCACATATCCCAATCTGTTAGACTCAAAAGTGCAGGGAGTAATGCAGCATTCGCGTTCCGGTCAGAGCACATATCCCAATCTGTTAGACTTTTGGTATCAGCAACAAACAAATTGAAGATGTTCCGGTCAGAGCACATATCCCAATCTGTTAGACTCTCCGGGGTTTGAGTAGCTATTGCGTTGCCGTTCCGGTCAGAGCACATATCCCAATCTGTTAGACTCCTCTGGTTTAGCCCCATATTGCTTTGGGTGTTCCGGTCAGAGCACATATCCCAATCTGTTAGACTGCAAGACAGTGAGAAGCCAAAGAAGAAGATGTTCCGGTCAGAGCACATATCCCAATCTGTTAGACTTTATCGAAACTGATTACCGCAAATGGTTAGGTTCCGGTCAGAGCACATATCCCAATCTGTTAGACTGGTACTCCGTTGCATGATGAGTTCAGCCACGTTCCGGTCAGAGCACATATCCCAATCTGTTAGACTGCTACACCCGTACTCCAGACGGATAACTAAGTTCCGGTCAGAGCACATATCCCAATCTGTTAGACTCTCAATCTGAGCCGCCACGAATGACGGCATGTTCCGGTCAGAGCACATATCCCAATCTGTTAGACTAAAGATCAGCTCATTGAGCTCGAACTTCGCGTTCCGGTCAGAGCACATATCCCAATCTGTTAGACTTGATTTTCATTTGCGTTTGCCATAGTTTAAGTTCCGGTCAGAGCACATATCCCAATCTGTTAGACTGATGGGGCAAACTTCAAGTAACTTCAAATTGTTCCGGTCAGAGCACATATCCCAATCTGTTAGACTAGAAATGCAATAAACCCCTGATTATTCAGGGGTTTATTGTTTTTTGATGCAAGAAAAATGGCTAAATTCATCAAAATAAATCGAACTGATCCGGTATTTTTGGAGCCGCTTGTTTGGCTTTTCCGCGGAAAGTGATGATACGTTCGTACTGTTTATCAGTAAATTGTAGGATATTTACCTTGCCGCCGCTAGGCAGTTTTTGTTCAACGCGCCTGCAATAGGTCTCAACTTGCGTTTGGCTAGTACAAAAGCGCATATAAACTGAAAACTGCGACATCTCAAAACCCATGTCCAGCAATGAGTTGCGAAACTCCGTCGCAGCTTTGCGTTCGGCTTTCTCTATGACCGGTAAGTCAAACATCACTATCATCCACATGATGCGATATCCGCTAAGCATGACATATTACTCGTCTAGCAAGGACGAAGCCAGATTAAGAGGGAGTCCAGGTAATGGCAAATCAAGTTTTTCTTTTTCGCCAATAAATATTTGGGCCAAGGAAGTTGCCAATTTTTGAGTGCAAACAATGATGGGGGTGACGCCTGCACTGGTTTGCATATCGTCGTACATGGTGCGGACCAAGGCACGTTTGGTTTCTGGCGTAACCATATCTTTCCCCTGTTTTTGTAGTTGCCACACTTTTAAATCCACCATGGGGCGAAAAGGTTCCATCAAGTCATCAACTAGGCGCATGGCATTGCCTTGATTACTGTGATGCAATCCAAGCGTAGGGTGCAGCCCCGCAGAAACCACAGCACGCGCCGTGGTGGCACGCAATACGGTATAGCCATAGTTAAGCATGGCATTTAGTCCTCCACCTTGCTGGTCCCGCCTGAAGCTTTCGCCAAACAATAGGGTCCAATAACGCCTTGCACCTTGCGCCTCAAAATTATCAGGGTCACCAGAACGTACTTTACGCACTAGAGATGAAAGTGGAATGCTAGGCGCACTGGCCGCTTCCAATGCAGCAGCTTGCTGCTGTAACTTGGATTTAACGATGTCCGCCCACAAGCGCTTAATGGTGGGTTGCGATGCCGCAATTTGTGCATCAAAGCGCTTGGCCTGCTGGTAGTTGCCTTCTATTGGCAATAGCATGCCGGCAGCATTGTGATTAGCTGCGCATAGGACAAAAGGTGCGCAGCGTTCTGCCAGGGCGATTAAAAGATTATTGGTATAACTGAGACCATGTGCATTCGCAATTACTGCAGCAATGTCATCTAAAGGAACCTGACCTAGCTCTTTGCGTTGCCCTTCGGTATCTTGTACCACCATGAAGCCGCGGGATAGAAATAAATGTCTGCGGTCGTCAGCTATTTCTACAATGCGGCCTATCATGGTAATTACTCCTTGAATCCAGGATCACGAAGAGTACCAATTGGTGAAATGGTAATTCTTCGTGCATGGAGTTTGCGAAGTGTGCTAGCTGGTGCACCCAAGTATTTTATTTCACCGGAGTCCGCGCGCTTACGTACGTTTGCTTCTCTATGTTCAATTAACCATGTCCTACCATCACCTTGCAGCTTGGCAACCCGAAGAATTTGTTTACCGCTGTCATTTTCTATTATCACATTGTCGTCAATCATCAGTCGCATGACTAAAGGCTGCCCACTCAAGCTAATTTCTGGGTTTCGCAATTTCTTTACTCCTCCGGAGCGGACGATTTGATAAGCAAAAAAAGTTGAAATTACTTCACTTTCCCACTTACCTTTCTCATTTCGCACAATCTCAATGCAATAGTTGCTGTCCCCCTTGTATCCCTTATAAGGCCGGGGTTCTCCATTTTCTAGTACTCCGTGTCTATCCAATGCTTTTACGCTGGTAAAAGGAATGACTTTCAGACTTTCTTCGATTTTTGTACGTTTCCCATCGATAAATTTATGTACACTTACTTTGCCGTTGCTTAGCAGTGAATAGGCTGTGTCATTGTGCATAGCACCTTCATGACTGTGATCGGGCTTGTGGCTAACCCAAATGTTATTCACAGCTCGTACAACATGGTCGTAATAAGAAGGCCATGGCAAAGGCATGTCCTCAACCAGCCGATTAAGTTGTCGTTCGCGTGCACTTGCGCTGGCCTGTGCAAAGCGCTGTAGCAGGCCTTGGTCAGTTACTGCTATTACACAAGCATCTACAGCATGGTGCCGATGGTCGTTGCGGTTCTTTTCTCCGTTTAAGCCTAAGACGTTATTTAAGCCAAATTTTTTCCTTAGCATGGCTGTCATCTGACCTGGAATAACGCGTGTATCCGGACAAATTAATTGCACGTATTCACGCGCTATTCTGCTCATGTACCTCGTATCGTTTAGTGCGCGAGCAAGGAAACCTGCGTCGTCTTTTAACCAACGCTCATAACCATCTTTTGCAAAGCGATAGCGCTTTGCTTTAGGCATCTGCTCGGCTCTACCAAGTATGTTGTCATATTCAAATCCGGCGATCTGGTTCTGACCGAATGCATCCCATGGAGTGCGATTTCCTTTGAGCCTGTTTGCTTGTCTCATAGCCACTGTTTTGTTGTTGAGACTATCATCCAGCGTCAAAGAAAATGGCAGGATGTGCTCTACTTCAACTTCATCACTAAGTAACGTGTGCGCATTTATTCTTGCTCCAGAATAGGGGCAATGTCTATCCGCAGGATCAAAACTTAGTTCTTTCCAAAGTATCATTTTTTGAATATCAGCGTGTCTTACTCTTTCTTCACTGATGTTCAAAATTCCGGCAATTTCAGTTTTAATTTGACTGTTGCGTTTTTGATTTTCGGCTTGACGCTTGCTTTCATTGTCACGCTGCTCTTTACTTTGTTTAAGGTCTCTGGCGACTTCGACTATGACCTCTCTTGGATGACCATATTGTTTTATGAGTGCGTTGACGACGAGACGAATCTGATTTAATCCTATATGTACTGTTGGGTTGGCGATGCGGCCATATCGTCTTTCATCGGTGTCGTCCACCTTTCCTGTTCCAAATCCGACGTGGCGTTGCAAAGCCTGGCCGTAATACGGCAGTTCAGGAAAAATCTCGCCACTCGCGGAGAGGCTAATATTGCTATGATGTTCAAAACCCGCAGCGATAACCGCCTTGTCATAAGTGACTACATCACGCCTTAGTTCAGGGAGAATTCGTGCCAGTGCTTTTATTGAAAGGCTGCCATACCCTTCCGGCAAAGCTGTATTTGCGATGGTTTCGGCTCTCTCTTCGTCTATTCCAGTTTCTTCAATCAACCATCGTATTAGCTTTGCAAGATTTTCTTCCGTGATTAATTGCAGTACGATAGCATCTTGTTTTTCTTCGCTAAATGAAAGCCAGTCTTTTCCAAAGCATTCATTGGAACTCATCTTTACTGTCGTAATATTTCCCTTGAGTTCTTGGCGTTTCGGGTCTTCAAAATTGAAATTGACGTTGCCAATACCAGGCAAGTTTTTTATTTGTGTAAATGTGCGCTTGTTGTTTTCCTCTAGTGTTTTAACCAGCGCATTTCTTTGTGTCAAAGTCAGTGCTTCCTCGCGCATATACTCCCTGAGTATCCGCAAATTATTCACTTCCTGATAGATGCGAAATCTTTGTGTACTAGGCAGTGCAAGAGGTGCACGTTCTTCATCCGGTAAAAAGGTACAACGACCAGGTTTGACAGGCTTGAGTGGACGTTGATGTAGCAGAACGTCTTTGAGATCTTGATATGCTGCTTCAGTGTAAAGGTGAGGTTTGAATTCGGCTTGTTTTTTCCAAAGCGCATCAAACTCTGCTGCTATCATCGCTCTGTCTATGTAAAGATCATAGCTCTTATCAAGACGTGTCTTACCATCGTCTTTGGTGACTTTGGCTTCGCGATATCTGGCGCGGACGGTTTTCCCTGCCGCGTCACGTTTGTACAGCCATTCGCCAACGGTTCGACAATTTTCCTCAACCATCGCAGTGCGTAGTTTACTAATAGCAGTTTTTAATGCTCCGCTATCATTGTCTTTTTTATCGGTTTTACGGTTACTTTTAAAGCCACGCCTTTGATTGATGTGGAACAAAGCTCTGCCAAACTCTTCTGGTGTCAGTTCTTCATCCAGGCCGGTACCTCTCAAATCATAGGGGTTCAGAGTTTCTAAGGCTTTTCTTTGTTCCTCGTCAGAAGGAAAAAAACCATGTTCAATCAATGAGCGCATCATTCGTGCTTTACGTTTAAGCAGTCGGTCACGCCGTCTGCGCATTGCACGCGCTTCTCTACGAGTTACGGCGAGTGAAGAGCCATCTTTCGGATTTCGGCCGTTTGAAAATATTCGAACTCCTGCTTTAATAATGGCGCAGGGCAAGTTTTGTGCGTTCAGGCGTATCATTGCCCAGCCCAAGGAAGTTGATCCCAAGTCTAAGGACAGGCGATATATCATTTTGCCAAGCATGTGCTACTCCATGTTATTTTACTAATACATTGACTTTACAATAATATTGACATAACATACAAGCATTATCAGATTGGGATATGTGCTCTGAACGCTAACAAGCTGAAAGATGCACCAAATGAAAAGGCCGCTATATGCGGCCTTTTGCTTTTTGTGCGTTGCATATCCTCCTGCCATCACCAAAATTTAGAAATTTAATTGCGCAAAGAATAAGCTAATGTATGGATTATTAGCTTGATGGCGATGCCTTGATTGCGGGGTGAGTAGGGGGCTGCATCTGGTCATCGTGAATGGATTACTTTTGATAGTGATGGCTTATGCTACTTGATCTCAATACCGTTTTTCACAGCGAGCTTTTATCCATTCGCCATGGCATTGCGCGACCATCGCCTGATGGGGCGAGCAATATTGAGTGCGAGTCAGCGGATTTGATTTTGTTGCCTATCAAGGGGGTGTTTGCCAAGCATGATGGGCCCAGGCAGCATTTTATTGCCAACCCTAATCACGGGATATTGCTGGGTGCGGGCAGGCCGTATCGCATCAGTTTTCTTGATCAGGTTGGGGACGAATCTCTGGTGCTGGATTTTCCGAAAGAGGTGTTGGCAAGTCTGCTGGCAGAGGCTGTTGCTGGCGAGGATTTTGGTTCATCTTCTCTTGCACCGCATTGTCTGCTTTCACCTGCGAGCGTGATGAATCGTGAACTGTTATGGCGTCATTTAAGACAGGCTGTTGTTGACCCTCTGGCGGTAGAAGAGATCAGTCTCGCCATGCTGACCGGGGCGTTGCAGGCGGCCAGTGTGCGTGGTCGTCTTTCTGATCGCGGCAAACAGTCAGTGACGATGGCGCGCAGGCGTCAGCAGGTTGAAACCGTGAAGGAATTGATTTCTCTTCATTCCAATCAGGACTGGACGCTGACCAGTCTGGCACGCCATGCGCATACGTCGCCCTTTCATTTGGCCAGAGTATTCCGGGAGCAGGTGGGTGTGCCTGTGCACCGTTATCTGATACGCACACGTCTTGGCAAAGCGCTGG
Organism: Undibacterium sp. Ji49W; assembly: GCF_049340205.1. Classification (NCBI taxonomy): domain Bacteria; kingdom Pseudomonadati; phylum Pseudomonadota; class Betaproteobacteria; order Burkholderiales; family Oxalobacteraceae; genus Undibacterium; species Undibacterium sp. Ji49W. Next base: position 50,280 of record NZ_JBMPOW010000022.1, read on the forward strand.
AGGCAATGCAGTCGGCAGAGCTGGACTTTGCCGCCATCGCTCATGCGAATGGCTTTGCCAGTCACAGCCATTTTACGTCCAGTTTCCGGTCGCTATTTGGATTGACGCCTTCTCAGTCACGTCAGCGTATGGCTATCTATTAAGGTTGTCAGGTATGGGGTGAGCAAGATTATGGTAGCGGCTGTCTGGTCTGATAGTTAAGATGGATGGCATTTATCTAGTCTGAAATATCAAGCGTGAAAGTCACCATGCACTTTTCCATGAAAGCCAGGTTTGCCATCTTGTTTCTTGCATCTTCCTGCGGTGGTCTACGTCGTCAACGGTGGGTAGACGTTCCATGAATCATTATTTAACGGCAAAGGCCGGTCTTGTCCGGGCTTATTCTCCTTTGTTGCTATTGGGCGTTGCCATTGCCTTTCCATTTTTTGCTGCGCAGTTTGGCAATTCATGGGTGCGTATCATGGATTTTGCCTTGCTGTATGTGATGCTGGCACTGGGCCTGAATATCGTGGTTGGTTTTGCCGGTCTGCTGGATCTGGGGTATATCGCTTTTTATGCGATGGGTGCTTATATGACGGCCTTGCTGGCGTCGCCGCAGTTTGTATATGTGCTGGAATCTTTCATCAACACTTTTCCGTTGGTCGGTAATGCCTTGTTGTGGTTGTGCGGGCCGGATGTGGCTGCACATGGCATACATTTGTCGGTGTGGCTGATTGTCCCGCTGGCGGCTGCACTGGCCGCCGCACTGGGGGTGTTGCTGGGGGCACCTACTTTAAAACTGCGTGGTGATTATCTGGCGGTGGTGACGCTGGGCTTTGGTGAAATTGTGCGTATCTTTATCATCAATCTGAATGCCCCGGTCAATATTACCGATGGGCCAAAAGGCATCATTGCGATTGACCCTGTGCGTCTGTTCGGGGTGTCACTCAGTGGTGAGGTGGGGTCGCACGCGACGGTGCAGGTGGGTGGTTTTTCCATGCCTTCTGTGAATGCGTATTACTTTCTGTTTCTGGCATTATGCGTGGCGATTATTTTTGTCACGATACGTTTGCATGATTCTCGCCTGGGGCGTGCTTTTGTGGCGATACGCGAAGATGAAACCGCCGCGCAGGCGATGGGTATCAACACCCGCAATATCAAGCTGCTGGCATTTGCAATGGGGGCGTCGTTTGGTGGCGTGGCGGGGGCGATGTTTGCTGCCTTCCAGGGTTTTGTGTCGCCAGAATCGTTCTCGCTCAATGAGTCGATTACGGTATTGTCGATGGTGATTATTGGCGGCATAGGGCATATCCCCGGCGTTATTTTGGGCGCTGTGACACTGGCCGTGTTGCCAGAAATTTTGCGTTATATTGTTTTGCCGGTGCAGCAGTATTTGTTTGGTCAGGTGCTGGTCGAGCCTGAAATATTGCGTCAGTTGCTGATAGGTCTGGCGATGGTGACTATCATGCTGAAACGCCCTGCTGGTTTGTGGCCCCAACCCAGGCATGAAGACAAGATGATGTCGGATATATTGAGGCCGTCAATCGCCAAAGGTAGCCAGTAATGCGGGCAGGCTGTTGGTATTGATTTGGATAGGTGTGTGAGCATTTTGCTTGTTCACTTAGACTAGCAAACCTTGCTGGGGCTGCGGCCAGCCGTGCAGAAGGGAGCGGTTCGGCCAGGTTGCGTGTCATGCCTGTCAATGGGGCTACCTTCCGGACATATCAAAATATGGGTTTCCGGTACGACGGAACTTCGCTTGCCCATGTCATTTCCCGCTGTTAAAAGAACAAAATCAGCTGTTGCGGTAATGGCTGCAACGGGCACATGCTTCCTCTTTTGTCTTGGTTGCATGGGGGCAACGTACTATAATCCCTGCTGTACTGGCGAATAAACAAATCGTGCGGACTGCATGAAACAAGTGGACGGAGGCCCTACGCTTCAGTATTCTTGCATTATTCCTATGGGCAGGTTCACCTGTCCTTTGGGGGATATGCCGTTTCATTGTGCCGGCATATCCGGCACGCTAAGGATGAAACCATGCTGATCACCGATTTGACATCGCTAACCGACGCGCAGGAGGATGGCTCGCAGGCAGAACACGCCGTTCATGACGCAACGCTCGTCGCTGTGCAGCGGGTGCTTGCGCTGGAGGCGGAAGTGAAGCGCTTGCGGGATGTGTCTGCCGTCATGCCTGCTGATGCCCGGCAAGATCTGGTGTGGAAGGATAAAGTTGCTCACCTGCTAAGCCGGGTAATCTTGTTCAGGCTTGCTGTTTCTGATGAACACGGGCGTACGCATGCAGCACCACCATCTGTCCGGACAGGGGATGGTGTAATGGAATGAAGCGACAGGCTGGTGGCTTGTCGCAGGTGATTTTTGAAATTGTTGTGTAAAAAATTAGGAGTTGGCCATGGCCTCGGAAGAAACTGGTGTGGTGTACGGTACGGAAGACTTGTTGACCAGTTTGTGTAACTCGGTCATACGGGTGTTGAACGTGGCGACACAAAGCAAGGTACATTATTCGGCCATGGTGCAGCGCATCACCAAGATAGGTCTGAAGCCGGACATCGGTTGCTTTGTGCTGTTTGATGGCGGTTTTTCAGGGTTGGTGGTGTTGAACTTTGATGGCGATACCGCGCTTGAGATTTACGAAAAATACATGCTCAACATGGGCATGCCCAAGTCTGAGCTGGCCACGTCTTTCACCTCGGATGAAGTTGCCAATATCCTGGGTGAACTGATGAACCAGATCGTCGGTGATTTCACCGGCAAGATACGTCGTGAACTACAAACCAATATCACCCAGAACCAGCCCAAGATGCTGGTGCTGACCAAGCAGGTCATGCTGAGTGTGGATACTCCACTGGACAGGCCAGAACTGCGCCGCGTGTCCTTCTTCACTGAAAAGAATAATATCTTTTACCTGGAACTGGCCATCGACAGGACAGAGTTCATCAAGCTGCATGATTTTGATGCACATGAAGTGCCTGATCCGGATGCCTTGCTGGATATGCAGCAATCCAGTCAAAAAACAGACGCAGCAGCACCGGCTGCGGCATCAGAAGATGACAATGCTGAACTGTTGAAGTCTTTGGGGATGTAAGTCAACTTGCATACCTTGCATCAAGACAGATCTTGATGAAGCAAAGGTATAACCAAGATGCAGGTAAGCAAAAGGCCGCTTTAATTTTCATTAGGCGGCCTTTTGCTTTGTACGGACAATTCAGTTCAGTTCAGTTCAGTTCAATTTTTTCACGACCACGCAGCCTATGGAATAGCCTGCGCCAAACGAGCAGATCACACCTATCGTGCCGGGTGCCAGGTCTTCCTGGTATTTGTGGAAGGCGATGATGGAGCCTGCTGACGACGTATTGGCGTAGGTATCGAGTATGGTTGGCGATTCTTCAGGTGTGGCGTCACGTCCTAAAATCATGCGGGCAATCAACAGGTTCATGTTGAGGTTGGCCTGATGCAGCCAGAAGCGTTTTACATCGGGGATGCTGATGCCCGATGCTTCTACCGTCGAGGTGATCACCGAAGCGGCCATGGGGCAGACATCCTTGAACACTTTGCGGCCTTGCTGGCGGAACAGTTTGTCTGGCTTGCCTATGCCGCTTTCATCGGCACGATTCAAAAAGCCGAAGTTGTTGCGGATATTGTTCGAGAATTGGGTTTTCAGTTTCAGGCCGACAATTTCAAACTGATGTTGCGATGTGGCCAGGTCAGCGCGTTCTATGATGATGGCGGTACAGGCATCACCAAAAATGAAGTGGCTGTCGCGGTCACGCCAATTCAGGTGGCCGCTGGTGATTTCCGGGTTAACCACCAAGATGGCGCGTGCCTGGCCGCTTTGTATCGCTGTGACGGCAGCCTGTATGCCAAACGTGGCAGATGAACAGGCAACATTGATGTCGTAGCCATAACCGTCTATGCCCAGCGCTGCCTGAATTTCAACGGCCATTGCTGGGTAGCCACGCTGCATATTGCTGGCAGCGCAAATCACACCGTCGATATCTGCTGCGGTGCGGCCCGCGCGTTCCAGCGCCTGGGTGGCTGCTGCCACGGCCATTTCACACATGACGGATGGTTCGTCGTCGCTGCGTTCCGGGATGCGAGGCGTCATGCGATTGATGTCCAGCACGCCATCTTTGTTCATCACATAACGAGCTTTGATGCCGGATGCTTTTTCTATGAAGGCAACGCTGGATTCTTCCAGTGCCACCACGTCGCCGCTGGCGATGGCCGCAGCGTTTTGTGCATTGTGTTGCTGGACATAACCATTGAAGCTGGCAATCAGTTCTTCATTGGAAATGGACTGGGATGGCGTATACAGGCCGGTGCCGCTGATGACTACTTTACTCATCTCTTGCTTTCTTGTTATGTCGTTCTGAATGATGCGCAAAAAATGCGCGACGATGTCGCTCGATTTTACACAAAATTAATGACAATCTAGCGAGAAACGCACAGAAATAGAGTGCTTGTTCCAGTTTGGTGCATATTAAAACTGGAACAAGCCTGTATGACAGCATTGGCCGTTTTTGGGCCTTTAAGCAGTCAATTGTTGCTTGTGATGCAGCAAATGCTCTTCAACAAAGCTGGTGATGAAGTAATAGCCGTGGTCATAGCCAGCGTGGTAACGCAGGTTTAGTGGCTGCTGTACTTGCTGGCAGGCGGCGGCGAATTGGTCTGGGTGTAATTGCTCTGCCAGAAATTTATCGTCCAGCCCCTGGTCTATCAGGATGCCTTTGGGAAAAGGGGCCTGGCGCAGATTCAACATGAGCTGGGTGGCGTCGTAGGCGCGCCAGCTTGCCGTATCTGACCCCAGATAGCCGCTGAAAGCCTTGTTGCCCCAGGGGCATTGGGTGGGGGCAGCAATCGGGGCGAAGGCGGATACGCTGTGAAAAAATTCTGGATGACGCAAGGCCAGCACTAGCGCACCGTGGCCGCCCATGGAATGTCCCATGATGCCTACTTGCTGCCTGTCCATGGGCAAGTGGTCGAGCAGGATGTTGCGCAGTTCATGCACGATGTAGCTGTGCATGCGGTAATGTTTGCTCCACGGGGCTTCGGTGGCGTCCAGGTAAAAACCGGCTGCGACACCAAAATCCCAACTGTCACTGTCACCGGGGATGTTGGCATTGCGTGGGCTGGTGTCAGGCGTGATGAGGATGATGCCTTCGCGGGCGGCAACGGCCTGCGCGCCACCCTTGATCATGAAGGTTTCCTCGGTACAGGTCAGCCCGGCAAGGTAAAACACTGCCGGGCAAGTCGCACCCGCCAGCGCCTGCGGTGGCAGGTAGACAGAAAACCGCATAGGCAAACCGATTTCTTTGGATGCATGCTGATAAAACCGCTGCACACCAGCATGGCAGGCATGCTGGCTTAACAGGGTTATCTCATCCGGCAGGGGCAGGAGCGACTTCATCAGTACAGCACGACAGAACGGATGGATTCGCCGCTTTTCATGAGGTCAAAGCCTTCATTGATGCGTTCCAGCGGCAGCCTGTGGGTGATCAGGTCGTCGATGTTCAGCTTGCCTTCCATGTACCAGTCGACGATTTTTGGTACGTCGGTACGGCCACGGGCACCGCCAAAGGCAGAACCTTTCCATTCGCGCCCCGTCACCAACTGAAACGGACGAGTGCTGATTTCTGCGCCAGCCTCAGCCACACCGATGATGATGGATTTGCCCCAGCCCTTGTGGCAGCATTCCAGCGCCTGACGCATGACCTTGGTATTGCCTATGCATTCAAATGAATAGTCGGCACCGCCATCTGTCAACTGGATGATATGGTCAACCACGTTTTCTACCTGCGACGGATTGATGAAGTGGGTCATGCCAAATTTGCGCGCCATGCTTTCACGTGCGGGGTTCAGGTCCACGCCGATGATTTTGTCGGCACCAACCATTTTGGCGGCCTGGATCACGTTCAAGCCTATGCCGCCCAGTCCAAATACGACCACATTCGCGCCAGCTTCTACCTTGGCAGTGAAAACCACGGCACCGACGCCAGTAGTCACGCCGCAACCGATATAGCAAATCTTGTCGAAGGGGGCATCTTCACGGACTTTGGCAACAGCAATTTCCGGCACTACGATGTAGTTGGAGAAGGTTGATGTACCCATGTAATGGAACAAAGGTTTACCGTCGAGCGAGAAGCGCGATGTGGCATCCGGCATCAGCCCGCGCCCTTGGGTGGAACGGATGGCCTGGCACAGATTGGTTTTGCGTGACAGGCAGAACTTGCATTGGCGGCATTCTGGCGTGTACAGCGGGATAACATGGTCACCTTTGCGCAGGCTGACGCCAGGGCCGGTATCTACAATCACGCCTGCGCCTTCATGCCCCAGAATGGCTGGGAACAGACCTTCCGGGTCGGCACCAGAGAGGGTGTAATAATCTGTATGGCAAATGCCGGTGGCCTTGACCTCGATCAGCACTTCACCGGCTTGCGGGCCTTGCAGATCGACTTCTTCTATCGTCAAGGGTGCACCTGCTTTCCAGGCGATGGCGGCTTTGGTTTTCATGCTGATCCTTTATGGAATGTTAAGGTTCGCTGATTGTCTTAGAAAGCAGATGCCTTGCGGGTGTTTTTTTGGCTATCTGGCTGATTCTGAATGAAGAATGGCTTAAAAAGACGGAATGGTCACTTCTGGACTATCATCCTGCTTTTGCTTATGTGCAGGGGCAGGCAGTGAAAATGGCTAAACAGGTAGACAAGCCCGCAGACAAACGTGGCTTTCCCCGCAGGCTCGATATTATCGTGTACCCAGGTTTCAAGTCGCTGGAAGCGATAGGGCCGATGTCGGTGTTTGAGTATGCAAACATCCATTTAAAGCGCCTGGGCAAGCCTGCCGCCTATGATGTCAAAATCGCTGCGGCCCAGATCGGGCCGGTGCGTTCAGACACCCTGATGTGCCTGGAAGCAACCAAGGCCATCAACCCGCTGGCTTTGCCGGATGACGCGATCATTGTCGGCTCGCGCCATATCCGCGATGCGTTGGAAGAAAATGGCGCGATCATCGACTGGGTGGCGCATGTTGCCCCAAAAATACAGCGCCTGGCAGCCTTGTGTTCGGGCGCTTTTTTCCTGGCGAAGACAGGGCTGTTGGATGGCAAACATGCCACCACGCACTGGAGTGTGGCACGCCAGTTGCAGGATGATTTTCCGGCGGTGCAGGTGGATGCGGATGCCATCTTCATACGCAGTGGCAACCTGTGGACATCAGCCGGTGTGACGGCAGGCATAGACCTGGCCCTGGCCTTTGTCGAAGATGATTGCGGCCATGAACTGGCACTGGAAGTTGCCAGTGACATGGTGGTCTACCTAAAACGTCCTGGTGGGCAATCGCAGTTTAGTACCCATTTGCTGAGTCAGAAAACCGCGCAGACCAATATCCGTGAATTGCAACAGTGGATATTATCCAACCTGCATCAGCGCCTGCCGGTATCGCAACTGGCCGACATGGCCGGTATGAGCCTGCGCAATTTCACCCGCCTGTTTCAGCGTGAAGTGGGCGTCAGTACTTCAGAATTTATCGAAACTGCACGTCTGGAATTTGCCCAACGCTTATTGGCCGATGTGTCGGAACAGGCCATGCCGGTCAAGACCATTGCAGCCCGCTGTGGTTTCGCCAGTGACGATCATTTACGCAGGGTCTTTCAAAAGCACCTGCATCTGTCGCCGACGCAATACCGCGACAGTTTTACATCGCTACATAACGATCAGGACGATGGTTCAGGCTGATTGCCAGGTTCAGGGCAAAGGCACCAATGACGGATGCCAGCAGCGCCATCGGCGCCACTACCGCCAGCGACGCCATGACGATGCAGAAATCCACCGCCATTTGCAGTTTGCCTGCACGTATGCCGCGTTTTTCTTGCAGATACAGGGCAAGGATATTGATGCCGCCAAGGCTGGCCTGGTGACGGAACAGCACAATAAAACCCACGCCCATCATCAAGCCGCCGATCAGCGCAACATAGAACGGCGTCAGCGCCGTCATGCTGGTCAGGTGTATCAATTTGGGATGCAGGCCAGAAAACACCGACACCAGCGCCACGGCACAAAATGTCTTGAGCGTGAAACGCCAGCCCATGCGTCGCCAGGCCAGCCAGTAAAACGGCAGATTGATGAGGAAAAACACCAGACCAAAGGATAGCCCGGTACTGTAATGAAGCAGAAAGGCCAGTCCGGCTGTTCCACCAGTCAGCAAGCCTGCCTGGTTAAACAAAGCCACGCCCAGTGATACCAGCACGGTGCCGGTAATGATGGCCAGCACATCTTCCAGCAGGCTGTGTGCTACCAGGGATGGGGGCGGGGTGTTGCTGACGGTCTTCATGACAGATGGCAGTTAGGCAGGTACGTAGGTACTAATGCAGGATCGGGAAAGTACGATTGTACTTGGCGCCTGCCCCGCTACCTATCTGTCTGGCGAGTGATAATCAGCTTCGTTGATATGCATCAAAATTTGCCGGCAAGCGCAGCCGGATTTGATACAGTCTTGTAACAAATCCGCTTGCTGTCAGCTCTTCAAAGTCTTCAACTGTGTTTCTGCATCTTCCCGCAATTTTTTGTTGAGGGCAGGTTTGTAAGAGAGGGATTTTTCAAAATTTGAAATGGCTTTGGGTTTGTCATTGACGGCCTGCTGGCATTGGCCCAGGCGGTAGTAGCTGGCAGCATTGACGTCTATGCTCAGGGATTTTTCAAACCAGTTGATGGCATCCTTGTGTTTGCCCTGTTCCTGCAAGGCGCGGCCCATGCCATAGGAACCCTGGTATTTGTCCGGGTAACGCTGTTGCAGTTCACTGAAGACGCGTTCTGCATCGGCATATTTCTTTTCTTGCACATACACGGCACCAACGTTGAACAACACGTTGCGCTGCATCCTGCCCAGGGCTTCGACATTGCCGGGGATGGCCGAGAGTGCACTGGTTTCTGCACGGCTGGCTTTTTCGTCCGACAGGTCTATCGTTGCCTGCATCAGGTTGCTGGCTGCGCTGCTGACCTTGGCGGTTTCCAGTACCAGGTTTTGTGCCTTGCTTTTACCACCACCGGCAATGGCCGGCGCTTGCAGGTAATACTGCAACAGCGAATTGCGGGCGCTGAAATTTTTCGGGTCCAGCTCCACCGCCTTGATGAAGGCATCGCGGATTTTACCGGCATAGGACATGGCGGCAAACATGCTGCCTGAGGTGGCTTTGGTTCCCAGCACATTGCCCAGCATTTCATGGCATTCGGACATCTGTGGATGAGCGCTGATGCATTGCTCGGCATACTTTGCACCATCATCGAGTTTATCGAGCTTGCCTTCGGTCAGTATCAGGTCAGCCTTTGCCAGCAGGGCATCGGCATTGTTCGGGTCGCTGGCCAATTTTGCGCTGGCAGCTTTATCGGCTTCGGCATATTTCTTGGCTTTCATCAGCGCTTCATATTCATGGGCGCTGGCGGTTTGTATCGCCATCATGGCAAGCGACGTGATCGATGTGGCAATCAGGGTCTGCAACAATTTCATAGTGTTCTCAATCAGGATGATGACTCAAGCTTAACGGTGCCATGCCAGTTTTGGTTGACCTGGCCACCGTTTTACCCGATTTTTACGTGATCATATTCAACTTATTTGACTTCATCCTTGACATCATCTTGTTCGGTAGCAGTTTCTTCCCGAGCTGCTGGTGGCAGGAAAAAATCACGCGGGCCTTGCCAGAAGCGAGTCCACAACAAGACAGTCAACAGGCCACCCTGACCAAAACTGACACGCCGTGAACGCAAGGCAACCAGCATCGCCAGACTGAAGCTGACGCCCAGGTTCACCATACCTATTGTCATGATGCCAAACAGCGAATAAGCCGCTACCTGCCAGCTCATATGGTTGTCCAGGCCAACCAGGGCAAAGGCAAAATTGGCGCTGGCAAAGGTGATATGACGTATATCAATCGGCAAGCCAAAGAAACTGCCGAGCTGGCCTATGGTACCCAGCATGACACCAAAGAAAAAATTACCAGCCAAAGCACCCAGGTTATTACCGATATAAGTCGTCACCCGCAGCAATCTGTCTTCACCCAGTATTGCCTTCAGCCAGCGGAGTTGCCGCAAGCGATCAGGGATGTAGGCATAGCTGGCCTTGTTGTCGTAATAACCGGAAATCAAGCCCGACAAGAACAGGCAGACGCCGGCAATTGCCGCATGCGGCAGGGCGAGGCTGTTGAATGGATCGATGTCATGCAGCAGGTGCTCTGCTTTTTCTGGCGACACCAGGTGCTTGCCTGTGATTTCAACCCAGGCCCAGGCAATGGCATAGGCCGTGGGTATGGCCAGACCAACGTTGCCGATAATAGCGATGAATTGTGAGCGCAAGACACGCACAATCAATTCCACCAGTTCATCCAGTTTTTGCTTGCCTTCGTCAATTGCCCGCGCTATCAGGGCGGCCGTCATGGCAGGCTGTTTGGTGGCGATGGTGAAATGCAGTACATGCACCAGCATGAAGCCGGATGAATAATTCAGGCTATAGAGCATGGCATAACCAAACGGTGCCATCGCCATACTGCCAAACAGGATCTTGATCAGCGCCATGAAGCCGACAATAAAGCCAGCCCCCAGGGCCGAGCGCAGCATGCTCAGCCATTCGCTGCGGTTGTTGGTGACATAATGTTCGCCGCTACGGCCCGCTCTTTCCGTGACTTGCAGCGACAGCAGTTCGGTACTGGTCTGTATCAGATTGCGCAGGCTGTGGCGCTCGTTGTCTGCCTTGACCAGTTCTTTCAGCAATTGCACGCCCAGTTGAGCGGTGTTGCTTGTGGCGCGGCTATCCAGCACATCCAGCAATTTGCGCAAACGGGCAATGCTCTGCGTCAGTTGCAGCAGCAAACGCGTCAGGCTGATGGAGACGCCTTGCAAAGACGCAGTACGACGTATGCGGTTGGCGATGTCTTCACACTGTGTCAGCAAGACTTCGATGTGCTTGCTGTCTTCGCGCAACTTGTCCTGATCGATCAGCCACTGGCTGTAACTCAGCACATAGTCATTGATGGCATCGTTTTGCCGCAGGAAGGGGGATTCAAACTTTTCTATATCCGGGTGATTGCGTACCAGTTCTGCTTCCAGCCCGATATTCGTGATGCGATACGACAGCACCTGCACTGCACTCAGGATTTCGCTTGTCAGAGTGCCATGAGTCAGGCGCGCCTTACGTGAGCGAAAGCCGATGGCGGCGATCAAATCTACCCAGGCCTGGTCTTCAATGCCATTCACCCAGATATGGTCAGTCTCTTCGTGAAACAATTGCCCAAATACATCCTTGATGTAGGCTTCATTGACCAGGGGCGGCAAAATCTTGTTGAACAGGCGCTGGCGGGCTGCGGTCCAGAAACCAACGTTCTGGGTAATGCCGGTATCGGTGAACAAATGCACCAGCTTGCGCGTGGTCAGTACCTGCATCAGGTAGGTGCGTAGTGCACCGCGCCATGCAGGTCGTTGCCGCAAGACAAAACACAGTGCCCGCAGATTGTCCGTTGCACGGCCGATATCATGGGGCCGTTGTGGTCTTATTTCTGCTACCAGTTTGCGCAGGTGCAGGATATCGTTCAGTGCAGGGTGTTCGGTAAGGCGGAGTTGAATCTCGTCTAAAACCTTGTCGATGCTCAAACGTTTCTCCTCAAAATACTATAGAGCGTAAGTTGTAACGCAATTTGCGCCATTTGTCATGTGAACAAGTCAGAAGTTTTTGCCCTTAAATGTGGTTGGTCCTCATGAAATGGGGTTTTGTACAGCTTATTCCAGAGCATTTGCATGCAAGTAAGGACAATTTAGTCTAAAGTGTCGGCTTGTACATAACAAAGGTCAGACGTTGGAAAATTTATTGCTGGTGCTTGCTGCCCTGTTACTGGTCTTGTTAAACGGCTTTTTCGTTGCAGCAGAGTTTGGTCTGGTGAAGTTGCGTCAGACCAGGGTACGCAGTATTGCGAAGACCTCGGGTTTGCGAGGCCGTTTGCTATTCACGGTCCATCAGCATCTGGATACCTACTTGTCTGCCTGTCAGTTAGGCATTACGCTGGCTTCACTGGGCCTGGGCTGGATCGGTGAACCTGCCTTTGCTCGCCTGCTACACCCCGTCTTTATCCTGGTCGGCGTCAATTCGGAAGAATTGATACACGGCATTTCCTTCTTCTTCGCCTTCTTTGTCATTTCCTTCCTGCATATCGTGGTGGGTGAACTGGCCCCCAAATCCATGGCTATCCGCATGCCTGAACGGGTATCTCTGTGGACGGCACCGGCTCTGTATGCGTTTTACTGGACCATGTATCCGGCTATCTGGACCCTGAACTGGAGTTCCAACAAGGTCTTGAAATGGATAGGTCTGAGTGCCGAGCACGGTGGCGACGCCCATTATTCGCCGGAAGAACTGAAACTGATCCTGCGCGGCAGCCACGGCGGCAAAAAAGAAACCCGTGATGAATGGAGCATCATGGCCCAGGTGCTGGATTTTGGTGGCCTGGAAATTTCTGACCTGATGCGCCCCATCAATGAAGTGGTGGCCATGTATAAAAGCGTGTCGCTCGAAGAAAACATGGAAACCGCGGCCCGTAACCGCTTCAGCCGTTATCCCTATTTTGATGAAGATGACGAAACCGTACTCGGCATGCTGCATCTGAAAGACCTGTTCCTGGCCCAGCAGGCCGGCAAGCCGCTGGATGATCTGAGCAAGCATTTGCGCCAGGTCGAATTTGTTCCGCCTACCATGCCTGCGCTGGAATTGTTTCGCCGGTTCCGCAAGGGCGCGCCGCATTTTGCCATTGTCGGCAACCGTGGCAGCAAGCCGGTCGGCTTTCTGACGCTGGATAACCTGCTCAGTGCCCTGGTTGGCCAGATACGCGATGAATTCCGCCAGAATGAAAATGACTGGACCCTGCTGGACGACGGCACTCTGATAGGCAAGGGCAGCCTGCCGCTGTTTACCCTTGGTAGCGCACTGGGCTTTGATGTCGATAGCGATGAAGTCGAATCGATTGGTGGGCTGATCATGCACAAGCTGGGTGATTTGCCGGTGGAAGGCCAAAAGGTTGAATTTGAACGCTTCGATGCCGTGGTCAAAAAAATGAATGGCCCGCGCATTATTCTCGTCCGTATTCACCCAAAGAACGAGTCATAAACCACACAGGTTTTGACAAAAAAACGGGCAATATTGGTTTAACGCAAATCCGGCTTAAATAGGCGTTTGAGCTGTTGCCAGAGTTCTGTACACTGTATATTGGTCAGACCTAAATATAATCTTTATAGGACTTACGCAAAATTGTCCCAGCAAGGCGTAGCGACGAAGACAGTACGAACAGTACGGCAAGGAGCTGCAACGCAGCTGGGGCGGTTTTGCGTAAGTCCTACTTTATAAAATGCCCGCGCACTGACGCCGTTTTGTTGCCCGAGTCTGGAAAGCCTTCCTTCGATGACTTCTCACAACAGTTTGACCAGCTACACACGCAGCTTCTGGCTGACATTGGCCGTGTTCGCCATTTTTACACTGGTTTTTGTCTGGTATGTGCATTCAGAAAAATCCATAGACCGGGTGAACGACCTCCGTTTTGAATCCCACGTGCTGTCCACAGAGTTGCAACAAACCTCGGAAGACCTGACGCGCATGGTGCGTAGCTATGTCGCTACCGGTAACCCTGACTACAAACGCTATTACCAGCATATTCTCGATGTCCGCAATGGCAAGGCACCACGACCCGCAATGGGAAAAAACCTGTTCTGGGATCTGGTCCCCGCTATCAACAGCAAACGTATCAGTGATGATCCCGGTGCCCCCAGTGTTGCAGGAAGCAGCGTTCCCTTGCTTGACTTGCTTGGCAATGCCGGTCTCAGCAAGGAGGAATTTGCTCGTCTGGAGCTGGCAAAAGCCAATTCCGATGCCCTGACCAAGATAGAATGGGCTGCCATGCGTTTGATCGAAGACCCGGCAGAAGAACCGCAATCCGCCAGGCAACGGGCGATGGCCATGTTGTACGACAATCAGTACAGGCAGGCTAAACTGGCCATCTTGCGTCCGATAACGGAAGCCCATGAAATGATAGAGCTACGCAATCTTGCTTTGGTCAAGGGCGCCGAAGAGTTCGCCTTGCGCCTGCGTTTGCTGTTTATTGTGGTCGGTGTTTTGTTGGTGGGTTTGCTGTGGCGTTCTTACCGTGCGCTGAATCTGACACTGGGAGGTTCGATTGCAGATGTGCATGCAGGTCTGGTGAATTTGGGTAAGGGAAATTTCTCTGCCCCTGTTCCCGTCAGGCTGGGGGCAGAAGAAAGCATCATGGGCTGGTTAGCCATCACCCGCAAAAGGCTGGCGGCAATCGAAGAAGAAAAGCGTCTGGCGGCACAGAAAAGTGCGCGTCTGAGCCAGCTCTACAGTGCATTGGCGCAGTGTAACCAATCCATCTTGCGCATCGATAATAAAGCCGAGTTGATGCCGCGTATATGTGAAGATGCCGTTACTATTGGCGGCCTTAAAATGGCCTGGATAGGCTTGGCTGATGAAAACGAACAGGTGTTGAAACCGATTGCCTCGTTTGGCAGCGGAGCCGGCTATCTGCGTGATCTGCATTTTTCGCTCAAGGCTGACGACCCGACGGCGCAGGGACCCAGTTCCCTGGCCTATCTGCAAAAACAACCATACTGGTGTCAGCATTTTCAGAGTGATGCGGCTACTGCTCTTTGGCATATGCGTAGTGCTGAGTATGGATGGCAGGCATCAGCAGCACTGCCATTGCTCAACAATGGCAAAGTGGTGGGTACGTTTAATCTGTATTCTGACCAGGAAGATGCCTTTGATAAGGCAGTACAGGATTTACTGATTGAATTTGCCGTCGATGTCAGCCATGTACTCAATCGTTTTGAACTGGAAGCTGAACGCCTGCATGCCTTGCAGATGGAAGAATTGCGTAGCTTCATGCTGGAACGGATTACCGGCAATGCGACGCAGAAAGAATTGTTCCATGATGTTGTGCTGAAAGTTGAATCATTGCTGCCAGATTGCCTGTGTTCCATCATGTTGCTGGAAAAGGATGGCCTGCGTTTGCGCACCGGGGCCGCCCCCAGTCTGCCGGACTTTTATGTTCACGCCATAGAAGGCGTGGCTATCGGCAGTGGTGTAGGCTCCTGCGGGAATGCGATGTTTGTGGGCGAGCGCACCATTGCCAATGATTTATCCACGCATCCTCATTGGTTGGATTATTGGGCGGTGGCAGAGCAGGCGAATCTGCGTTCGTGCTGGTCAGAGCCGATTTTTTCGGCACAGCGCAAGGTGATCGGTGCTTTCGCCATTTACCACCGGCAGCCTTTAAGCCCGGATAAGTTTTCTTTGCAGATGCTGGAAATGGCTGCCAACCTGATCGCTATAGGCATAGAGCGTAAGCAGACAGAAGAAACCTTGCGCAAGTTATCGCAGGCGTTGGAACAAAGCTCGAACGCCATCGTGATTACAGACACGCTGGTGAATATTGAATACGCGAATGATGCCTACCTGAAGAACGCAGGCATGCGACTTGATGAAGTCATCGGATGCAAGCCCAGCATCATGCGTTCTGGCCAGACTGCACCGGAGATTTATGCAGATATGTGGCAGCAACTGGAGCGCGGTGAGAGCTGGAAAGGTGAACTTGTCAATCGCTATGCCGATGGCCTTGATCATACTGACCTGGCGCATATTTCACCGATACGCAACAGCGAAGGTGTGGTCACGCATTACCTGTCGATACAGGAAGACATCACCGACAAGAAACGAACGGAAGAACGCATTAAATACCTTGCCCACTATGATGCATTGACAGGTTTGCCCAACCGTACCCTGCTGGATGAACTGGCGCGTTATGCGCTTAGCCTTGCAGAAAGAAACAACGATGCGCTGGCAGTGATATTTTTTGATCTGGATCACTTCAAGGATATCAACGATACTCTCGGTCACAGCCTGGGTGACGTCATGCTGGTTGAGCTTGCCAAGCGTCTGGTGGCCGCCATGCGTGAAAACGATACGATATCGCGGCTGGGTGGTGATGAATTTATCTTGTTGTTGACAGGGGTCGATGAACACAAGGTGGAACAGGTCGTGCAAAAACTGATGCAGGTCGTGAACGCGCCATTCCGTATCGGTGAATATGATCTGAATGTCACCGCATCGATGGGTATTGCCATTTATCCCAACGATGGCAAAGACCTCGAAACCCTTTCCCGCAATGCCGATGCCGCCATGTATCGCGCCAAGCGTGAAGGACGTAATGCCTTCCGTTTCTTCACCCAGGAAATGCAGGAACGGTCGACCCGCCATCTGGAATTGGTGAACGCCTTGCGACTGGCGGTGGAAAAGCAGCAGTTTCAATTGCATTATCAACCGCAGATTGCCATGCACAGCGGGGCAGTGGTTGGTGCCGAAGCCTTGCTGCGCTGGCAGCATCCCGTACTGGGTGCCGTGTCGCCAGCAGAATTTATCCCGGTGGCGGAAGAAAGCGGCCTGATTTTATCTATCGGCGAATGGGTGTTGCGCGCTGCTGTGCGGCAGTGGAAGCAGTGGCAAGCGAATGGCCTCCCGGATTTGCTGATTGCCGTCAATCTGTCTGCCGTACAGTTCCGCCATCATGATTTGCCGGCGATGGTCACGCGCATTTTGCGTGAGGCAGACATGCCGCCAGAATGTCTGGAGCTGGAACTGACCGAAGGGGTCGCCATGCATGACCCGCAAGGTGCCATCGCCGTCATGAATAATCTGCATGAGCGTGGCGTACGTATGTCTATCGATGATTTTGGTACCGGCTATTCTTCACTCAGTTATCTGAAGCAGTTCAAAGTGTACAAACTGAAGATAGACCAGAGTTTTGTACGCGACATCAGCACCGATCCGGAAGACCGGGCCATCGTCAGTGCGGTCATCAGCATGGCCAGAAGCATGGGCCTGATGACTATTGCAGAAGGTGTCGAAACTACAGAGCAGTTGGAATTTTTGCGCCAGCAAGCCTGCGATGAAGTGCAGGGTTACCTGTATTCAAGGCCCTTGCCACCCGAGCAGTTTGAAGCCTACGTCCGGAATAATTTGAAATAAGTAGAATCAGTTATCACCCAGGCAGATACCGATGTCTCTTCCGGTTTGCAGGGTATCACTGTCCATCGGTACGGCCTTCATGCGGCCCGCCACTTCTTCCAGTGCGACATAATTTACATTCGGAAAAGCCAGTGCCACCATGATGCCGGAATGACCTTCGTCCAGTGCACGTACGGCCGCTGCACCAAAGCGCATGGCTGACAGGCGGTCAAATGCTGTCGGACTGCCACCGCGCAATAAATGCCCCAGAACCACCGAGCGAGCTTCCTTGCCGGTCAGTCTCTGCAAGTCATGCGCCAACTGGTCGCCAATGCCGCCCAGTCTTTCCACATAGCCGCTACTGGCGCTTGCCTGCAATGCATGCTGGCCACCGAGCGGTGTAGCGCCTTCTGCTGCCAGCACAATGGAATAATGCCTGCCATTGATATCGCGGTTGCGTATCATGGCAGCTATTTTTTCTGCATCGTACGGAATTTCCGGTATCACAATGGCGTGTGCATTGGCCGCAATACCAGTATGCAGGGCAATCCAGCCGGCATAACGTCCCATCACTTCCACTACCATGATGCGCTGGTGGCTTTCGGCTGTGCTGTGCAGCCTGTCCACACATTCGGTGGCAAATGAAACAGCCGTATCAAAACCAAACGTGGTGAAGGTTTTGTCCAGATCATTATCTATGGTCTTGGGCACACCGACTACCCGCAAGCCTTGCTGATGCAGCGCGTGGGCTATGGTCAGGGTGCCATCGCCGCCTACACAGATGAGGGCGTCGATATCCATCTGTTTCAGGTAATGATGGATGTCTGCGCTGCGGTCGACCTCTTGCACGCTGCCGTCCGGCATGGTGGTTGCAAACTTCAGGGGATTGCCATGATTGGTGGTTCCCAATATCGTGCCACCCAGATGCCCTATGCCACGCACCTGATCGATGGTCAGACGCACCACCCCATTGTGCGGATAGCGCTCCGGCAGCAAGATGCCGTTGAAGCCTTCACGTATGCCAAAACATGCCCACCCCCTTTGCTCTGCCGCCAGTACCACCGAACGTATGACGGCATTCAGGCCAGGCGCATCGCCGCCACCGGTGCTGATGGCAATGCGTTTGATGGATGCGGACATGGTTTTCCTGAGAGTCTGAGGTTTATCAGAAAGGAATATACTCGATTCCATGAGAAATCTGTCCGATGACCTGGGCAATGTTTTCCGTGCTTTCGCTGAAACTGGCAAGAATATCCGGACGTGTCATGCCAGCTGCAACGCGGCCATTCCAGTAATTGAAACCTGCCTGATCAGGATTGCGATGCAAGACATTGTTATACAGCGCAGTCAAAAACATGTTGTCTGAAATATTTGTGCCATACATTTGTTTGAATTCTGCGGAATTCACAAATCCTGCTGCGGCATGGCTCAGACTTTCTGCCCCCTTGTCGAGTTGACCTATCCAGTATCCCAGACCAGCTTTATCAGGCGTGCGATTGAAGGCCGCCTGATACAGACGATAGGCCTGACCAGCATTGCCATCCAGATCCAGCGCTACGATCTTGTCGTTAAATTGCAGGCGTTCTACATTGACCAGGGTATCAACCTGGCCATTTAAAGCCCAACCTGGTGCATTGATGGTGATAGTGAAGCCATTTTTTGTTGATTGATGGAAAAGTAGTTCGATACATTCTGTATCAACAAGGTGTCCAGTCCGGCACCACCATCGAAGCTGTCATTGCCGACGCCCAGTATGAATAGTTCGCTGCCGCTGGTGCCTGTCCAGTTGTCATTGCCAGCCACTATTCTGGCGAAGACATCAACGGATTTGTTCAAGTCATCACCTGGCTGTATCTGGTAATTTGCACCAGTGATACTGAATTGTTCGACGCCTTGCCCGTTTCTGACGGAAAATGAGGTCAGGGTGCCACCAACAGGAGCCGCTTCAGTGCTGTTATAACTCAGGTTAATACCCGTCCACTGCGTTTGCAGCACGTTGCTGGTGAAGCTACCTGATTCCCGGTTTTGGACAAAACTGATTGCCGTGCTGTATGGGGCAGAAAAAAACAGACCCTGACCGCTTACTTTGATGTTTGCCATTGCTACCCTTTGCCTTTAGTGAGATTGCATGTGCGATGCCAGTTATCTTGATGATAGTTGCCTGAAAGTTATTGTTTGAAATGATATCACTGAAGTCACAAGGAAGTGTGACAACTGTCAGGTGGAGGTACAGGTGTCAGGTAGTAATGCGGATACCGCATTCCAGACTGTGCATTTACATGGCATTTACATGGCATTCAAGGGAATTTTCAGATAGCGTATGCCGTTGCTTTCTGCTTCAGGCAGAGTGCCGGCACGTATATTGACTTGTATTGCCGGTATCAGCAGATAAGGCATTTCCAGGCCACTGTCGCGCTTCTGGCGTAAAGCCACAAAGTCGGATTCGCTGACGCCGTCGCGTATATGGATATTTTCTGCTTTTTGTCTGGCAACGCTGGTGTGTGTACAGACCTCGCGTCCGGCAGGCGGGTAGTCGTGACACAGAAACAGCTGTGTCTCTGGTGGATAGGCCAGCAGCCTGTGTATGGAATGGTATAACTGTGTGGCATCACCACCAGGGAAATCGCAGCGTGCCGTACCCACGTCCGGCATGAACAGGGTATCGCCGACGAAAATGCTGTCAACAATATGGTAAGCCATGTCTGCCGGTGTATGCCCCGGTACAAGCAAAGCACGGGCCCTCAGTTTGCCGATAAAAAAATCTTCATTGTCGACAAACAGATGGTCGAATTGTGAACCATCGACGGCGAATGCCGGCTCCAGATTGAACAGGGATTTGAATGCCTCTTGCACCTGGCTGATGTGCTGACCGATGGCGATCGTACCGCCGGCCTGTTGTCTGATGTATTGCGCCGCAGACAGGTGATCGGCATGGGCATGGGTTTCCAGTATCCATTGCAGTTGCAACTGCTGTGCCTGAAGAAATTCCAGCACCTGATCGGCAGACTGGGTTTTGGTGCGGCCAGATTTTGGTTCGTAATTGAGTACAGGATCAATCACGGCCGCATGGCCGCCAGCTTCATCAAAGACGACATGGGTCGCAGTGCAGGTCTGGGTATCGAAGAAGCTTTGTATATGCGGTTTCATGGCGAGCCCGGTTTTGCGTGATGTATTGATGATAGCAAAGATGTTGGTGAAATTGATATCGTCTTGTATGGGAACTCTCTTGCGCAATCTCGTGAACAATCTCATGAACAATCTCAAGCGAGGTTCACTCGACGAGCCGGGCAGCAAGGACTACACTAGCGCTATTTTTTTGATTGCGAGCCTGTATGCTGCTATCGCTGACTGATTTCATCGTTATCCTGATTGGTGCCGTGGTCGGCCTGATCATGGGTTTAACAGGGGCGGGGGGCGGTATCCTGGCGGTACCGGCCCTGGTCTACGCCCAGGGCTGGAGCATGCAGCAAGCCATGCCGGTTGCCTTGCTGGCAGTCAGTGCGGCTGCTGCCATCGGTGCCATTGAAGGCTTGTACCGCAAGCTGGTGCGCTACCGTGCCGCGATGCTGATGGCGGTGGCTGGCAGCCTGCCTACATTGCTGGGCGTGCAGCTTGCCCATCGTCTGTCACAACAATGGCTGATGCTGGCCTTTGCCCTGATCCTGTGTGCTGTCGCCGTGCGTCTGGTGCTGCAATTGCGTACACCGGACAATGCAGATGGCCCGCGTTCTGCGCTGGCACATATCAATAGCAGCACGGGGCGCTTTGAATGGTCTTTCAAGACCGGGGCGGTGATTGCCTCGATTGGTGCTGTCTCCGGCTTCATGACGGGTTTGCTGGGTGTGGGCGGTGGTTTCGTCATCGTTCCCATGCTCAGGCATTACACCAATGCCAGCATGCATGTGGCGGTCGCTACCTCGTTGCTGGTGGTCAGCCTGGTAGGTAGCATGGGGGTGGGGTCGGCCTTGCTGAGTGGTGCCAGCTTGCCGCTGACCTTGTCGGCTTTTTTCGTGATCACGACGGTCGGTGGCATGGTGGCAGCGCGACGCATTGCCGTCCGGCTTCCGCCGCATCAGGTGCAAATTATTTTCATTTGTTTGTTGGCATGTGTGGCCGCCAGCCTGTTTTACCGCGTAGTAAATTAACAGAACTTACGCAAAACAACGGCAACAGTGTAAGTCCTGATTATTAGTTAAACAGTTAAACAGTTAAACAGTTAAATAGTTAAACAGTCAGCCGGTGCCCGTGCGGCTGCCATTGAGCAAGGCAGCCTGAGATTCCAACTGGCGTGCGACATTGCCACATACCAGATCACACAAGGCATAAATTGATTCGTCGGCAATATGGTAATACACCGAAGTACCACGACCTTCACGCCCAACCAGGCCATGCTTGGCCAGTGTAGACAGATGTCGCGAGACATTCGCCTGCGAGCAGGCGCAACGGTCTGCCAGTTCGCCGACATTATGTTCTTTTTCACGCAGACAATTAAGAATGCGCAAACGGGTTGGTTCAGCCAGGGCTGAGAAATAATGGGCAATCTGTATCAATGCCTGATCAGATAATCCGTCCATAGCAATCAATGTAATAGTGGGGAATGTTCCTATCATACCCCGACTGATGAGGATTTCCCATGCTTAATTTACTATTTGCGTAATTGCGCAAATAAGCATATTATGCGCTCATGGTACCGGTAAAAAGAATTTAAAAAAAGGTGCCATTTTTTTAATGAGCCTTGTCCATGACTCCCAGATTCTTGACTCCATCGATACCTTTCATATTGAAGCAAGTACTTGCTTTCTGTGGAATCTTTCTTGCGCTGCAAGTTGCTGCGACAGACCTGGAGGTGGCCGGGGTGAGAAGCAGCCGCAATGCCAGCAGTATCACCGCCGATGGCGTTGTCGAAGCTGTCCGGCAGACCGTGATTGCTGCACAGGTATCGGGGGGGATTACCGATTTGCCAGTCAAGGCTGGTGACAGCATGAAAGCGGGACAGGTACTGGTGCGTCTGGATGCGCGTGCGGCAAGTCAGCAGGCGCATGCCAGCCAGGCGCAGGTAGAAGCGGCACGCGCCAGCCTGCAACTGGCAAGTAAGGACTTTGAGCGCCAGAAACAGTTATTTGCCCGTCAGTACATCAGTCAGGCTCAACTTGATCGTGCTGATGCGCAATTCAAGTCGGCCACCGCTGATGCCAGCGCGCTCATCGCGCAGGCTGGCGCGGTGCAGACACAGTCGGGCTTCTACACGCTGACAGCACCCTACGCAGGCCGCATCGCAGATGTCTATATCAGTCAGGGCGATATGGTGACGCCCGGTAAATCACTGATGACAGTATTCGATCCGGGTGCCTTGCGCGTGACCGCAACCCTGCCCGAAGCGCAACTCGTCAATCTGTCAAAAGGCGAATCGATAATGGTAGAAATACCTGGACTGCCTGCTGCGATTCGACATATCAAAGTTGACAGGCTTACCGTGCTGCCGGTGACGGACGCCGGTACGCATACGGTGCAATTGCGAATTGATCTGCCAGCTATCAGTGGACTGGCTCCTGGCATGTTTGCTCGCCTGCAATTGCCGGCGCAGACATTGGGCAAGGACGATAATGCACGTCTGTATGTACCGGCCAAAGCAGTGGTGCGTCGTGCCGAGTTGTATGCAGTGTATGTAGTGAATTCGCAAGGCAAGGCCATGCTCAGACAGATCAAGCCTGGTCCCGTCGTCGGCAACGAACAGGAAGTGCTGGCAGGTGTTGCTGCCGGTGAAAAAGTGGCGCTTTCTCCTTTGGCTGCTGTGCTGTCGCGATAAGGATGGCCATGGTAAAACAATTGGGATATTCAGGCCGCATTGCGCAATTTTTCCAGACGGCACAAATCACACCCTTGCTGGCTCTGCTGGCATTTTTGCTCGGCATATTTGCCGTTATTGTCACGCCGCGTGAAGAAGAACCGCAAATCAATGTGACGATGGCGAATGTGCTGATTCCCTTCCCTGGCGCATCCGTCAAGCAGGTGGAGCAGCAGGTGGCAATACCGGCAGAACAGGTGCTGGGACAAATCGCCAATGTCGAACATGTGCTGTCGGTATCACGGCCAGGCATGGCTGTCATGACCGTGCAATTTGAAGTCGGCGTGTCACGCACCGAAGCATTGGTGCGTCTGTACGATGTGGTACACAGCAACCGTGACTGGTTCCCGGCAAAGCTGGGCACGCTGGAGGCCATCGTCAAACCAAAGGGCATTGACGATGTGCCTGTTGTTGCCTTGACTTTATGGAGCAAGAATCCGCACAGCGCAGCCTATGATCTGGAACGTGTCGCCCACAGCATGGAAGCCGAACTCAAACGTGTAAAAGGCACGCGTGAGATCAGCACCATAGGCGGTCCTGGCCGTGCCATCAATATAGAACTTGATCCCACCAGACTGGCGGCAAATGGCCTGACCGTCATGGATTTGCAAAACAGTCTGCAGGTCGTCAATCTGGGTTTGCCAGTTGGCGAGCTGACGCGTGCAAATCAAAGTATTGCCATCGACGCCGGTCCCTTTCTGCATGATGCACAGGCAGTGTCTGAAGTCGTGGTTGGTGTCAGGGCAGGCAAGCCCATCTTCATGAGCGACGTTGCCACCGTGGTCGATGGCCCGCTGCCAACCAGTACTTTTGTATGGCATGGCCAGGTCGGCAAAGAGGCTGGGGAATATCCGGCAGTGACCATCGCCATCAGCAAACAACCGGGACAGAATGCAGTGACCGTTGCCGATGCCGTCAAACAGCGCGTTGCAGAGTTACGCAATACCGTCATACCGGAAGGTGTGGAAGTCAGCATCACCCGCAATTATGGCCAGACGGCTGACGACAAGGCCAAAAAACTCATACAGAAATTATTGTTTGCCACTTTGTCTGTAGTGGCGCTGGTATTCATTGCGTTGGGGCGACGCGAAGCCGCGATTGTCGGCACGGCGGTTATATTGACCTTGACCGTAACCCTGTTTGCCTCCTGGGCCTGGGGTTTTACGCTTAATCGCGTATCCCTGTTCGCCCTGATTTTTTCCATAGGCATACTGGTCGACGATGCCATTGTCGTCGTCGAAAACATACACCGACATCAGGCTTTGTTTCCAGATAAGTCGCTGACAGAAATCATACCTGCTGCTGTCGATGAAGTTGGTGGCCCCACCATACTGGCGACACTGACAGTGATTGCCGCATTGCTGCCCATGGCATTCGTCAGTGGTCTGATGGGGCCGTATATGAGTCCCATTCCCATCAATGCCAGCATGGGCATGTTGCTGTCGCTGGCTATTGCTTTCATCGTCACACCCTGGCTGGCACGTATCTGGATGAAGCAGGCTCATGATGGGCATGAAAGTAAATTGCAGAAAAAACTGGGCGTGTTATTCCAGCGTGTATTTCGTCCTTTTCTTGATGAAGGCAAGGCTAGGGTGAATGGCTGGAAGCTTACGCTGTTCATCTTTGCACTGATTGCCATTTCAGTTGCCTTGCCGGTAATCGGTTTAGTGCAATTGAAGATGCTGCCGTTCGATAACAAGTCAGAATTCCAGGTCGTGGTCGATATGCCAGCCGGTACGCCAGTAGAAAAAACAGCGGCGGTATTGCGTGAGCTTGGCGCTTACCTCTCCAGAGTTCCAGAGGTAGCTGACTACCAGGCTTATGTCGGTCTTGCCGCACCCATCAATTTCAATGGCCTAGTGCGCCAGTATTATTTGCGCTCTGGTGGTGATGTCGGTGACTTGCAGGTCAACCTGGTGGACAAGCATCATCGCAGTGAACAAAGCCATGCTATCGCCAGCCGTTTGCGTCCGGCCTTACAGGAAATCGGTCAACGTTTTTCTGCCAATGTCAAAGTAGTGGAAGTGCCACCCGGCCCGCCAGTACAGTCAGCCATTGTTGCAGAAATTTATGGCCCGACCGATGACGGACGGCAGCAAGTTGCCAAGGCAGTACGCGAAGTATTTAACAAGACGGCCGGTGTGGTCGATGTTGATGACAGCAGTATCATCAATGCACCAAGAAAAATCCTGCTGATAGACCAGCGCAAGGCGGCTGCACTTGGTATCAGTCAATCGGCAATCGTCACCACCTTGCCTGCCGGCCTGCATGGTGATGCAGCCAGCTATCTGCATGATGAAAGTAAATATGCGACCGCTATTCAGTTGCAATTGCCAGTGACTGAACAAGGCAATCTGGATAGCCTGTTAAGCCTGAGTGTCATGTCGGCGCAAGGGAAGCTGGTACCTGTGCGTGAGCTGGTAATTATTTCTGACACCCTGCGCGAGCAGGCGCTGTTTCACAAAGATGGCTTGCCCGTCAATTACGTTGTTGCCGACATGGCAGGTGCGATAGACAGCCCGCTATACGGCATGTTTGCCATGCGCAGCGACATTGCAAAAATCATCGCCCCCGATGGTGGCAAGCTCAAGGAATTCTTTATCCATACTCCGTCTGATCCGTATCGCGATTTCAGCCTGAAATGGGATGGTGAATGGAAGATTACCTACGAAACCTTCCGCGACATGGGTGCTGCCTATGCAGTGGGCCTGGTATTGATTTACCTGCTGGTTGTAGCGCAATTCGGCTCTTACCTGACACCGCTGATCATCATGGCACCGATACCCTTGACTATCATCGGCGTCATGCCTGGCCATGCCTTGCTGGGCGCGCAATATACGGCTACCAGCATGATAGGCATGATCGCCCTGGCAGGCATCATCGTCAGAAACTCTATCTTGCTGGTGGATTTTATTCATGTGCAGGTGGCTGCCGGCATGGCATTTAAGGATGCCATAGTCAGTTCGGCCATCACGCGTGCGCAGCCAATTGCGCTGACCGGTTTGGCAGCCATGCTGGGTGCCTTCTTCATTCTCGATGACCCCATCTTTAATGGCCTGGCCATCTCGCTGATTTTTGGTATTTTGGTATCCACCTTGCTGACTCTGGTGGTGATACCGCTGCTGTATTACAGCGCCTACAAAAACCACCAAAACCACCCTGATTTTCAACAAGGAGCTTCATCATGACTAGCTGGCAAATCGTTCGTATCGTTGCAGGTTGCTTCATCCTCCTGAGCCTGGCACTGGGCATACCCGGCAGCCCGCTGTTTGTGAATCAGTGGTGGCTGGCTTTTACGGCTTTTGTAGGAATTAATTTATTGCAGAGTGGCATTACCAAGTGGTGCCTGATGGAAAGTATTTTGCGCAGGCTGGGCGTGCGTTCTGGTAACTAAGCGCCTTGGAACAGCTGGCCTAACCTTTGATGGAAAAATGAATACGCGAATTCGGCGCTGCCAGTTTGTCTTCCAGGCGCCGTCCCGGGTCTTTGCGTCTGCCTTGCAATTTGCGAGTATTCAGTAAAATGGCATGCTGTTTTTCGCGACGGTCGGCACGGCGTCTACCATCGGTCTGACGACGATCCACATCTGGCCAGGTACTTTCATCAGCCTCACTAGTCGCACCACCACTCGCCTGCGTAGTTGCGGCTGTTTGACGACGTTGCTGTGTGGTGTTTTGCGGCGTTTCTGCTGCCTGCTCAAACAGTCGGAATACTTTTAATGGAAACATGGCCTAAGTGCTTGCGAATATGACTCTTCACACTTAGAACGGTAAAATTGTGTAAAACTTTAGAAATTGCAGCTAAATTGGTTTAATTGTGATTAAACCAATTTTTCCATGGTGAAATTATTTGCTGAATTGTTTCACGCTTCATACCTTCAGGCGGAAGGGTGTGAAATTGGTATCGTTGTCGTAATAGTCTTCGTTTTCTATGCGTTTCAAGAAAGCCACGACTTTGTAGGTCACCGGCGTCATCACGACTTCCCAGCCGGTTTTCAAAATATATTGCGCCACCATGACAGTGATTAACTGACTGTTTGACCAGATGCCATAAAAGGCAATCACATAAAACAGGCTGGAATCGACAAATTCACCACATATGGTGGAACCTATGGTGCGCATCCATAACTGCTTGCCTTGCATGGCCACCTTCATCTTCGCCATCACATAACTGTTCACAAAGCTGCCGCACCAGAATGCGGTAATGGAACCAAGGATGATCCTGGGGGTATTGCCAAAGACGGCATTCAGATGCGTCTGGTATTCGGTATTGAACGGGTCTGCTGCCGGTGTCAGCGACAGCACGACGATGGACATCACGGCAGCAAACAGCAGTGCCCCAAACCCTGCCCAGATCACGCGCCGGTCGCGGCCATAGCCATATACTTCAGTCAGGATGTCGCCAAAAATATACGACACAGGGAAAAACAGTACACCCGCCCCAAATGTCACCGTGCCCAGTATCGGCAGGGTCACCTGGGCCGCCTTGGCCGCACCGATCAGGTTCGAACACAGCAATACCGTGACGAATGCCGCCATTACAAAATCATAGTATTTATAACTGCCAAGTGGGCGTGTCATAGGGATTGTCCTGATCAAAGCAAGAAATGAAAACTTGAATAAAGAACTCGCTGGCTAATATAAAGCAAGACGGGCAATCCTGCCTGCAAGCCTTCAGAATCATCTGGCAAGCCGATCAGGCTTGTCAATCTGCAGCAAAAGATTTGTAAAGGATGTGTTGGAAAATAGCTGGTGATCAATACTTCTGCATCAAGCTGGTGCAATTCAATGCCGAGTTGAACATCAGAGGGTCGACTAAAGTTTCTACCAGTTGCGATGATCCGGCAAAACCCTGTAGATGCGGCTGAAGTTTCAGTTTGCCACGCGTGGCAGCGAAGCGATCAGATCAGCAAAGCGCTGGCCCTGTATCATGATATGGCCGCGCAATAAATTCGCGGTCATCTCGGCTTCGCCCTGCAAGATGGCTTGCACTACTCCATCATGTTCATTGTAAGAATTGGCGATGCGGTCACGCACGCGCAATTGCAGGCGCCGGTAAGGGCGCAGGCGACGGTGCAGGTTCATGGCCTGTGTCGCCAGGAAATCATTGTGGCTACCCTGATAAATCAGGTAGTGAAAGACTTCATTCTTGTAAAAATATTCGTCAGGGTCTTCGGCATCACGCGCATCCTTGCAGGCTTCATGGGCGGTTTTTAAATCGGCCTGTTCCTGTTTTGACATGCGGCGTGCTGCCATACGTCCGCACATGGCTTCAAATTCGGCCATGACTTCAAACATTTCCACAAGTTGTTGTGGGCTGATGGTTGCCACCTGGGCACCACGTCGTGGACGCATTTCTATAATGCCCATGGAAGCCAGTTGTATCAGGGCTTCACGTATCGGTGTGCGGGATACACCAAATTGTTCTGCCAGCTCGGTTTCATCGAGATGATGACCAGGCTGGAGTTGTCCTGTTGCTATCAATTCTTCAATTTCTTCTCGCAGGCTGGCGGAACGGTTTTTCATTTTTTTGGTACATCAATATAAATCATGTAGCCAGTATATATTCAAGTTGACTTTGAATGCAAAATATAAGATCTTGTATACAAGAAGATTAAAAAAGCATACACAGAAGAAATTCTGGCAAAATATGCAAGACACAGGGCAAGGGACAGAATTTTGCCAAAACGAGATGTTTCATCCACAAAACCTTAGGAGTCATCATGTCGCAACTGAAGAGAAGAACAGTCTTACAAGCCCTGAGTCTTGCCCCATTGGCCGCAGCATGGTCACCCTTGACTGCGTGGGCACAAGCCACGACGCTGAAAATTTCCCATCAATTTCCTGGTGGTACGTTGGAAGAGGGCGATTTTCGTGACCGTCTGTGCCGCATGTTTGCCGCAGAAGTGCAAAAGCGCAGCAATGGCAGCCTGAAGTTTGAAATCTATCCCGGTTCTTCACTGATGAAGACCAATGCGCAATTCTCATCCATGCGCAAGGGGGCCCTGGATCTGTCCCTGGTACCCTTGTCGTATGCCGGTGGTGAGGTGCCAGAAGTGAATATCGGCCTCATGCCGGGCCTGGTGCCATCGTATGAAGTCGGTGCCGCCTGGAAGAATGCCGAAGTCGGCAAGGAACTCAATAAACTCTTGCTGGACAAGGGCATCGTTGTCGTCAGCTGGATCTGGCAGGCGGGTGGTGTGGCATCACGCACCAAGGCCGTGGTGGACCCGGATGATGTCAAGGGCATGAAGATACGCGGTGGTTCACGCGAAGTCGATCTGGTATTGAAAGCTGCCGGTGCTGCCGTGGTGTCGCTGCCATCGAATGAAATTTATGCCGCCATGCAGACAGGGGCGATGGAAGCTGCCATGACTTCGTCGACTTCGCTGATCTCTTTCCGCCTGGAAGAAGTCTCCAAATTCCTGACCAGCGGTCGTGGTCAAAGTTACTGGTATATGTTTGAGCCGTTGATGATGTCAAAAACGATTTTTGACAAGCTGACAAAAGACCAGCAAAACACCATCATGACAGTGGGTGCCGAGCTGGAAGCCTTCGCCATCAAGGCTGCGAAACAGGATGATATCGCCGTTGCCACCGTATATGAAAAGAAAGGTGCCAAAGTCGTTGATCTGAATGCCGCCACCGTCAAGAAATGGCAGGCAATTGCCCGCACCACGGCCTGGAAGGATTATGCCGACAAAAATGAAAACTGCGCCAAATTGCTGAAACTGGCGGAGAAATTGTTATGAGTCATGGCTTTGAAATAGCAAGCCCGAAAGGGCTTCCGGTACCAGACCATCCCTTTGTCGCCAGACTGGCCAAAGGATTGGAATGGATCAATAAAACCATCGTGCGCATATCCATGTTCGCCATGCTGTTGACGGCTTTTATCCTTACCTATTCTGTCGTCACGCGTTATCTGTTCAAGATACCTACAGACTGGCAAGATGAAGCCTCGGTCTTCATGCTGATAGGCGTGACTTTCTTTTCTGCGGCTTATGTGCAGTCTTATCGCGGTCATATAGGCATAGAGGTACTGTCATCGATCTTGCCACCAGCCATCAACCGCTTTCGCCTATTGCTGGTGGATATCATCAGCGCGGCGTTTTGCCTGTTTTTTTCCTGGAAATCCTGGACGCT
Organism: Undibacterium sp. Ji49W; assembly: GCF_049340205.1. NCBI lineage: Bacteria > Pseudomonadati > Pseudomonadota > Betaproteobacteria > Burkholderiales > Oxalobacteraceae > Undibacterium > Undibacterium sp. Ji49W. The sequence goes on from NZ_JBMPOW010000022.1 coordinate 80,307, forward strand.
GTTTCATGAAGCCTGGGTAGATGGACAAACTACCTCGTCAACATTTGCACCGCCGCTGTGGATACCCTATGCCATGATGGCTGCCGGCGTGACACTGCTGTCGCTGCAAATAGTGGTACAGGTGCTGGCTGCCATCACTGCCAAACGGAGGGCAGCATGAGTCCGCTTACCCTAGGTGTTTTATATGGCATCGTGACCCTGATCGTAATGTTTTCCGGCATGCCTATCGCTTTTGCGCTGGGTGTGGTGGCCACCGGTTTCATGTATTTTTTCATGCCTGCGGCATCGCTCGATACCATTACCCAGAATGTGTATGAAGAAATGGCATCGATCACCTTGCTGTCGATACCACTATTCATTTTAAAAGGCGCAGCCATCGGCAAGTCACCAGCCGGACGTGACCTGTATTCTGCCATCCATGCCTGGCTGCACAAGGTGCCGGGTGGCCTGGGTATTGCCAATGTCTTCGCCTGCGCCATGTTTGCGGCAATGGCTGGCTCTTCCCCTGCGACCTGTTCAGCGATTGGTTCTGCCGGTATCCCTGAAATGCGCAGACGTGGTTATTCGCCCGGCTTTGCTGCGGGCATCATTGCTGCTGGTGGTACCCTGGGTATCTTGCTGCCACCGTCGATTACCATGATCCTGTATGCAGTTGCTGCCGAACAGTCGCTGGGACGCTTGTTCCTGGCTGGCATAGGCCCTGGTATCCTGCTGGTGATTCTGTTTTCCGGTTATGCCGTATATCGCGCACGCCGTGAGTATGCAGTTGCTTATCAAGCTTACCAGCAGGGCGGCGTTAAATCAGCCTATCTGGAAGAAGAGCATTTCACACTCGCGCAAAAAGTCGAAATGCTGCCGCGTGTGCTGCCCTTCGTCATCCTGCTCATCGGTGTCATGGTGGCCTTGTATGGCGGCTATGCCACACCGTCCGAAACAGCAGGTCTGGGTGCCTTGCTGGCGATGGTGCTGATCGCCATCGTCTACGGCGTCTGGCGACCAAAAGATATTTCGCCCTTCATCACCTCGACTATCAAAGAATCGACGATGCTACTGTTCATCATCGGCATGTCGCTGCTCTATTCTTATGTCATGAGTTATCTGCATATCAGCCAGTCGGCCGCGCAGTGGGTGGTCGATCTGCATCTGAGTAAATGGATGTTGCTGACGGTGATCTTGCTGATGGTGGTGGTGTTTGGTTTCTTCCTGCCGCCGGTATCGATTATCCTGATGATGTGTCCCATCATCTTGCCGCCATTGAAAGTGGCAGGGTTTGACCTGATCTGGTTTGGTGTGGTCATGACCATTGTCATGGAGATGGGTTTGATACATCCACCCGTGGGCCTGAATATTTTTGTCATCAAGAATATCGCGCCAGACATACCCTTGAAGGATATCGTCTGGGGTGTCATGCCTTTTCTGTTGTTGATGCTGGTGGCGGTGATTTTATTGTGTGTATTCCCGCATATCGCAACCGCATTTCCTGATGCCTTGATGGGAGCAAAATGATGACCGCAACCGGTCGCTGGAATACCCTGCAAACCAACCGCCAGCAGCGCCTGCAAAGGGCTGCCGACGTACTGGGTAATGATTTGCAGGGCAAACTATTTCCGCAGCAGCGCATAGGCGACTGCCTGCATGCGGTACTGGAAGCAGGCGACCGGGTTTGCCTGGAGGGAAACAACCAGAAACAGGCTGATTTCCTGGCCAGGGCACTGACTAAACTGGATGCAGCACGCATTCACGATTTGCACATGCTGTTGTCCGTGCTGGCCTTGCCTGAACATCTGGATGTGTTTGACAAAGGCATTGCCAGCAAGCTGGATTTTTCTTTTTCCGGCCCGCAGGCGGCACGCCTGGCCAAGCTTGCTTCTGGCGGGAAATTGAATATCGGTGCCATCCATACTTACCTGGAATTGTATGCGCGTTACTTTGTTGACCTGACTCCACGGGTGGCACTTGTGGCAGCACAATCGGCTGACCGCGCAGGTAATTTGTATACCGGCCCCAATACCGAAGACACACCAACGATAGTTGAAGCTACGGCATTCAAATCCGGCATCGTGATTGCCCAGGTTAATGAAATCGTCGATGTCCTGCCGCGTGTTGATATACCCGCTGGCTGGGTGGATTTTGTGGTGCAGGCGCCGACACCGCATTACATAGAACCATTGTTCACCCGCGACCCGGCTTTGATTTCCGAAATACAGGTCCTGATGGCGATGATGGCCATCAAGGGTATCTATGCCGAATATGAAGTAAAACGTCTCAACCACGGCATAGGCTTTGACACTGCCGCGATAGAATTGTTGTTGCCTACCTATGCAGCATCGCTGGGTCTGAAAGGCAAGATTGCCAGCCACTGGGCATTGAACCCGCACCCGGCACTGATACCCGCGATAGAAGCAGGCTTTGTCGAATCCGTGCATTCCTTTGGTTCTGAGCTGGGCATGGAAGACTATATCCGCGCCCGACCTGATGTTTTCTTTGTCGGTGCAGACGGTTCCATGCGCAGCAACCGTGCGCTGTCGCAGGCAGCAGGGCATTATGCCTGCGATATGTTCATCGGTTCTACACTGCAAATCGATTTGCAGGGCAATTCATCGACCGCAACGCTGGGTCGTATTGCCGGTTTCGGTGGCGCGCCGAATATGGGTGCTGATGCACGCGGCCGTCGCCATGCCAGCCCGGCCTGGTTAAAAGCTGGCCGTGAAGCAAGGGCAGGCAGCAATCAGATACCGCGCGGGCAAAAACTGGTGGTGCAGATGGTAGAGACTTTCCGTGAACACATGCAACCTGCCTTTGTAGAAAAACTCGATGCCTGGCAACTGGCAGAACAGGCCAATATGGCCATACCACCGGTGATGATTTATGGTGATGATGTCACCCATATCCTGACCGAAGAAGGTATTGCCAACCTGCTCTTGTGCCGTAGCGAAGAAGAGCGCGAACAGGCCATACGCGGTGTCGCAGGTTATACACCGGTCGGGCTGACACGTGACAAACGCATGGTAGAAAACCTGCGTGACCGTGGCATTATCAAACGTGCAGAAGACATGGGCATAGACAAGCGCATGGCCACGCGTGATCTGCTGGCCGCAAAGAATATGAAAGACCTGGTACGTGCATCTGGCGGTTTATATCAACCACCCAAGCGTTTCAGGAACTGGTAAGGATCGTCATCATGGAAACTTTGGTATACCGCTTTGAACAAGGACAGCGCAAGCTGGGATTGGGGGCGCCGGCGCAACTGGTCGGCGTGGTCAGTTCAGGCAACCTCGAAGTGCTGGTGCAGTCGCTGGATTTACAATCGGCGTGTGAGATAGAAATCAGCACGGCTGCGGTTGGCTTTGGCGCGATCTGGCAAGCAGTCATGAACGACTTTAACCAGCGCTGGCAACTGGCCGATTGTCGCATTGCCATCAACGACATGGGCGCAACCCCGGCTGTTGTCAGCCTGCGCATGGATCAGGCGATAGAAGCCTGTCTGGAGCAGAACAAATGAGCAGCTATCTGGAAGCAAGTGCGAGGCAAAGAGTTACCGCACTGATCAGCGATTTCACAGAATTTCTGCCACCAGCCAGACAATGGACCAGCCCGCATCTGCCGCAACTGAATGCACCGGTTTCTTTTGATGATGGCGTCGTCATCGGTCGCGGTACGCTGGATGGCAAGCAGGTCTATGTCGCGGCACAGGAAGGTGGCTTCATGGGCGGCGCAGTCGGCGAAGTGCATGGTGCCAAGCTGGTGGGGCTGATGCGTGCTGCTGTCATCCACAAGCCACAGGCGCTGATACTGCTGGCAGAATCGGGTGGTGTGCGCCTGCATGAAGCCAATGCGGGCCTGATTGCCGTGTCTGAAGTCATGCGCGCCTTGCTGGCTGTACGTGCCGCAGGCATACCCGTCATCGTCGTCATTGGTGGCAGTAATGGCTGCTTTGGTGGCATGGGCATCGTTTCACGCTGCGCGAATGTCATCATCATGTCGGAAGAAGCGCGGCTGGCCATGTCTGGCCCCGAAGTTATAGAAACCGCCAACGGCGTAGAAGAATTTGATTCACGTGACCGCGCCCTGGTATGGCGTACCACTGGTGGCAAACACCGCTATCTGCTGGGCGATTGCCAGATGCTGGTGGCAGACGATGATGCTGCATTCAAGGCCGCAGTTGCGCAGGCTATAGACCAGTACTCTACCACCGAAGCCGCACTCAGCCTGACTGAACTGGAAGCAGAACAACGCATGCTGAGCGAACGTCTGCAAGATTTTGGCGACAAGAAAGAACCGATGGACATCTGGTCTGCCATGGGTGTCAGACAGCCCGAAGATCTGGCCATGCTCGATACACAGGCTTTTCTGCAACTGACAGCCGGGCTCAGGCAAAACAAGCACTACTATGCTGACACGGATGGAGGGCAATAATGGATAGCATGCAATTGCTGGGACAATTATTTCCACAAGGCCATCAGGTCACGGTCACGGATGATTTCATATCTGGTACAGCAAAAATCGATGGACAGGCCATCAGTGTGATCGGCACCAGTAGTCATACACCCATAGGTGTGGAAATTGCATTGGCGCAGGCCAAGGCCGTGCTGGTGACAGTGCGGGATTTTCCGCAAAGGCCGATACTCTTGCTGGTGGACACCCAGGGCCAGCGTCTGCGTCATCGTGATGAAATGCTGGGCATTAACAGCTATATGGCACATCTGGGAAAATGTCTGGAGCTGGCAAGACATTCTGGCCACAAGATCATTGCCCTGGTCTATGACCAGGCACTGTCTGGCGGCTTTATCACCAGCGGCATGATGGCCGATGCCTGTTATGCCTTGCCGGAAGCGACCATACGCGTCATGGGCTTGCCCGCCATGGCACGCATTACCAAAGTGGCAGAAGACAGATTGACCGAACTGGCGCAGGATAATCCGGTATTTGCCCCAGGTCCAAAAAACTATGAACGCATGGGTGGTGTGCAGGCAATTTGGGACGGCGATCTTGCCGCCTGCCTGCGCACAGCCCTGGCACAGGCCGATGCAAGTGACCAACGCAGCGCCCTGGGCCAGCAGCGCGGTGGCCGCCGCATGGCGCAGCAGGTGATAGACGCGATACTGCTACAGGCACAAGAAGACTAAGGTATGGATGGCATGTCTGGCATTCCGCAATATCAAAGGCATGATCTGGTCTGGCTTGATGATGAAGCCTGGGGCGCTGTATTGCAGACTACATTATTGCAGACCGCCGCAGCGCCAGACATGCTGAGGCAGTGGCAGCAGCAGGAATGGCCAGCCGTGGTGACGCGCCGTCATCCCGACGTGGCAGAAGATGAAGTTTGCATAGGTTTTCCCTTGCCACCTGTGGATGGCAACAAGCCAAGGTTTGCCGCCGTTGTCAAGGCAGAACACATTGTAGTCCATCAGTCGGCCCTATCTTTACATGGTGTGCTTGCGGTTGCCCCGGTCAACTGGCAGGCTGCACTACAGAACCTGCATCAGCAGGCATTGATAGCGGGTATCAAGTTGCGTGTCTATGGTTCTTTGGCGATGCAGTTTTTGACCGGACAAAACTATCTGAGTGCAACATCCGACATCGACATCCTGTTTCGTCCTTTCCATCAGGCGCAATTGCGTGCCGGTCTGGCACTGCTGCAAGAATTTCAACAACTATTGCCGCTGGATGGAGAAATCGTATTCCCCGGTGAAGCAGCAGTCGCATGGAAGGAATGGGCCTTGCCCGCCGATACAGAACAGGAATTCAACCAGCAACGTGTCATCGTCAAAGGCATGCACAGTGTCAGTCTGCGTACCCGGCAGAGTCTGCTTGCGCATTTGTCTGAAGGTGAATTACCATGCTGACGCGGCTAAAATCCGTTGCTGAATCTGGTTTTCCCTTGTGGCAAAGCGTGGCAAAGTCAGGCCGGCAATATCCCTATGCAAAACACATCGCCAGACTGGCTGTGCGCAGTCTGTATGCCGAGCTAGTCCTGTATCCCAAACCGGGTCTGGTGTCCCTGCGGGACAATGGCAGCCACCATGATATGGATGCATCATGCTTCATGCGTAGTCTGTTTTCGCTGCGCCATTATTTCAGGGCCATCGCCATCGCCGGTGCACAGGGTGCTGAATTTCACGAACTGAAAGCCCTGGGCATAGTGGCAGAGCAGCGCATGTTGCAGGCGACCAGGGGCATCAATACCCATCGCGGTGCCATCTTTGCCCTGGGCATGCTTAGTGCGGCTGCCGGATATTGCCTTGCCCGTGATCAGACCGTGACGGCTGCGGCATTACGGCAAACCATTGTCACGCAATGGGGCAAGGCACTGCGCATGCATAGCCTGCCACCCGTGAGCGAGACGCACAGTCATGGGCAGCAGGCAGCGAAGCAATATGCAGCGAGCGGTGCCAGGGAAGAAGCGGCGCTGGGTTTTCCTTCCATCTTCGAACTGGCGTTGCCGCGATTGCAGCAAAGTCTGGATGAAGGCCGCAGCCTGTATCTGGCACAAGTGGACAGTTTTTTTAGCCTGATGGCACGTATCAGCGACACCAATCTGTATCACCGTGGCGGTACCGAGGGGATTGCCTATGCACGGCATGCCGCGCAACAGTTTTTGGATCAGGGGGGCACAGCTCATCCACAATGGCTACACATTGCAGAATGCTGCCATAAGCAATTCATTGCGCGCAGGCTGTCACCCGGCGGCGCAGCAGACATGCTGGCTGCAACGTGCTTCGTACATCATTGTGCAGAAATATTCTCTCTAAGTACTGGTCATGAATAAATTTGCCCTGCTTTGTCCGGGTCAAGGTGCGCAGTCAGCACAGATGTTTTCGCTGGCCAGTCAACATGCTGGTGCTGCCAGTTTTTTACAGGATGTATTAAAGCAAACTATCCATCAGCATATGCTTGCAGATGCGCTGTCGTCGACAGAACTCTTGTTTGAAAACCGCTATGCCCAGCCCTTGCTGGTTGCCGCTACCCTGGCCAATTGGCTGGCGTTAAGAGAGTACTTGCCCAACCCCGACCTGGTTGCCGGTTATAGTGTAGGCGAAGTGGCAGCCCACGCCGTTAGTGGTAGCCTGGGAGTGCATGCCGCACTGGAACTCGCCAAGGGGCGCGCAGCCCTGATGCAGGCTTGCGTGCAGGCACCGCAACGCATGCTGGCAGTGTCTGGTGTTGCCATTGCCGATATACAGAGTTTTGCTGCCAGCCATGATTTGCATGTCGCCATCATCACAGCAGATAACAAGGCCATTATCGCGGGTCTGGAAAAACATATCAGCGCTGCTTTACCCGACATAGCGTGCTTGCCCGGGCATGATATTACTTACACCGAAATTGCAGTGTATATCGCGTCACACACCCCGCTTATGCAGGCCGCGGCACCAGGCTTCGCCCAACTGCTGCAAGACACAGCCATGCGTGAAGCTGATGCATTTGTGCTGGCTGGTGTGAGCGGGGAGGCTGTCACCAAGCCTGTAACAATACGCAAAAATTTGTTGGACCAGATGACACAGACCATACAATGGCATACCTGCATGGATGCCCTTGCAGAAAATGGCATCCGCTTTGCGCTGGAACTGGGGCCAGGATCAGCATTATCAAAAATGCTGCAAACACGCCACCCGCAGATTACCTGTCGCTCCGTAGCTGATTTCCGTAGTCCTGAAGGCGTTATACAGTGGGTACAGCGCCAGCAAGAGAATTGATTTTTTTACCTTAGCCACTATAACCTGGAGTTAGCATGAAACGCATTACACTGAAGCCTGTCTTTATTTCCATTATTATCGCCATGTCTCTCAATACTCTGGCCCAGGCTGCCGAACGTTTGCCTACCATCCCACCGTCACAATATACGGATGAACAGAAAAAAGCGGCCGAGGATTTTCTCGCCACACGCAAAGTCCCTGTGTTCGGTCCTTTCGAACCACTGATGCACAGCCCGCAGGTGATGACACAGGCGCGTTCCATGGGGGATTATCTGCGCTATCAGTCTGCACTTGGTACCACACTCAGTGAACTGGTCATACTTATCACCGCGCGCGAATGGTCGCAGGATTATGAATGGTATGTGCACCATCCTATCGCCCTGAAAGCCGGTATTAAACCAGAAGTGACAGCCGCCATCGCTGACGGCAGGCGTCCGGTAGGCATGACTGAAGATGAAGAAATCGTGTATGACTTTTCTACAGAGTTGCACAAAAACAAACGTGTATCAGACCGTACCTATGCACGTGCAGAAAAGCGTTTTGGCAATAAAGGTATAGTTGATCTGACAGGTATCAATGCCTACTACACTTTGCTGGCGATGCAGATGAATGTGGCGCAGTACCAGTTGCCAAAGGATGGGAAAAAATTGGTACGTTTCCCAGAGTGATGCTTGTTAGCTTCTTCTTGAAGGAAAGCTAATGCGGACAAAAAATATGGGGCCAATGCCCCATATTTTTTAAATCTGCCAGTTTATCTGCTATCAATAACGACGACGCTGCTGACCACCACCTGATGGACCGCGCGTTTCAATATGGCGGAAAGTAATTCTGCCCTTGCTCAAATCATACGGTGACAATTCCAGCGTCACCTTGTCGCCAGCGAGTATGCGGATGTGATGCTGACGCATTTTGCCGGACGTATAAGCGATCAGCTTGTGACCGTTTTCAAGATTCACACGAAAACGTGAATCGGGCAGCACTTCTTCAACTTGACCATTCATTTCCAACAGTTCTTCTTTTGCCATGGGTTTTTCATCTTTATAGTAGGTGAGACAACAGCACACAGACGGCGTCTCATATGAACAGATGATCGCAATCATCTGCAAGGGAATACAGTGAACTCGCTGGTAGTCGGACTATCAGACTGTCAGGCCTGAAAGCCGGTGCATCGAGGTTGAAGTAGGCTGTGCAGCCCATGGCTGTGGCCATCAGGTCATCACAGTGCGTTGATACAAAGGCAGATAGGTAATGCAAAGGGCGATGGAGCACTTTTCGCAGCTTGCTGCCGGTATTGCAATTACAGAAACCCGGCTTTTTTCAGACGCGCGAAATTCAGTTATACCCGGATTATACTCTCTTGCACCAATTTCGCCGCATTTGCTTGCAGATCGTGGATAAAAAGACGAAATTAATATCAATTTAATATTTAAATGAAATTCCACCTCGCTTTTGCGCATCAGCAATGTAGTCGTATTGGTAATTGCAACACGGCGCAGCAGCCAGACTCTTTAGAATGATGCTGGAATATCAAGATTTTGAGAACAATATCCTTTCCTTGAATTTGATATGCCCCGGCGTATAGTAATTTTTTGACCAGTCTTCATCATTGAATTTAAGCCTGAGTGGGGTGGCTTTTTGTGCCGTGCTGACTGCGGCCCTGAATGCATAGTGGTCGACCAGCCGCACTGCTTCAATCGCAAAGACAGTAGCGACTTCCTGATCGTAAATGGCAATCAGATTGTCGCCGTTTTCCTGTTCGCCACCTTCCGCCAGATTCGATGAGCCAAAGAAAACCACTGGCTTGCTGTCATTGAAATCCACCACCACGAATTTATGGTGGATTTTATGCGCCAGGCCTTCCTGCATTTCTTTATTGAACGGTGGCGGCACCAGTTTATTCAAGGCTGCCGACGTGACCAGTACGCCAGGTTTCCCGGGCGAATAGACTTGTACGCCGGAAGTGGATTTTTTATTGTCAGCAGAATTTTTTTCGCCATCTTTACCACCAGGATTATCGGTAATGCCATACGAGAAAATTTTTCCGTCGTCGTGGATGGTCCTGAGTGTGTCCAGCACCGAACTTTGCCCAACCAGTGCCATGACAGCAAACAGCACAGAACTGTTTGCCGTGTTCATTTCGTTTTGCAGCCTGTCCAGAGAAAAGGCATTTTTCTTATGGGGTGCGAAACTGAAAACACTGGATGGCAGACCAGGTTTGTTAATGGCATATTCTTGTTGGGATATCTTGTCGGCCGTAAATTTGGGAGTACTCAGTCCGCCATTGAAAGCGGCTTCAAAGGATTGCGCATACAGTTGGGCCACATCACTGTCGCTAAAGATCGCAACATGGTTGGCATTGACGTACAGGCCAGTCACCGAAAAATTGGTGGAACCGGTCAGCACGCGCGCAGGTTTCCCCTTGATACGCATGACGAAGACTTTATTGTGCTGGTACCTTGAGAATTTCCCGGTTTTTACGTTTGCCTTTCCGGCCGATTTTTGCAGCAACGCCTCAGCCTGTGGTTCCAGTGCCTTATCCCCGACATGGGTAGCAGAGTTATCCATGACGATGCGTACCTTCTTGCCCAGAACTGCCAGCGCACGGACGATATCCGGTTCGTTGAAATCGTAGACCATGGCGTCCAGCGTGGCATCTTTGTTCAAATAACATTCGTTCAGAAAGTCAATGATCGCTACCCGCGCATGCGCACCCAGCCATTCATACTGGGCTACATAGTCGGCAGTGGGGAAATCAATCGCTTTCTGCTTCGGGCTGATCGTTTTCGCACCAAATTTGTCGGTATAAGCCTGAGACGATAAATACCCTCTTGTGAAAGCCAGTTCAAAATTCTTTTGTTTAAATGGCTGGCACATGGCCTTGATGCTGACCGTATCACCCGTAGTCAGCGCAGCGCTATGCGCGGCTGAAAATAATTTGACGGATACTTCATATTCAAGCTCGCCAAAGGCATCACTTGCCGGAAAATCAACCCACCAGAACTTCTGGAATGGCGCATCTTCCGACGAATGCCATTTTCTGTCCTTGGCAGTGGTCTCGTTGGTGTAATCCGATGTAAACGACAGTCTGTTGAGCAGCGGGCTCCAACTGCCACCTTTAAAGCGTCGTCGTATGGAAAAACCAGCCAGGTCCTTCCTCTTGTGTTCAGCCACGTTAAAGGCCAGCATCACGCATTGGTCACCGCTATAAGCGCGAACGGTAAGAGCACCGGAACTTGCTGAGGCAGAATGTGCAGAATGTGCAGAAGTACTCAGATTGCCAGACATGTTGCTTCTCCAGTTAATGAATCACATTGTTTTGAAATGAGCTTCAGTTCCGTCCTGATCCAAACTCTCCAACATCGCACGCTGACACTGCCACGCCCCCAGCCCTTACAAGGTGCGTCTGTGTGTATTTGTTATTATTTTAGTAATTTTTTTATCAGCACTTATGGCTACCTGAAGAAATTCATACGCAGTGACAGCGCGAGACTTTTCAGCAATAAGACAGGACGATCAAGTTTAAGGTTTTTTAATAATAGTTGCCATTATTTCTTGCTATTTAAAGCACAAATGAAGTTCGGCTGCATTGCTTGAAAGAGATTCCAGAGTCGTAGGGCGGGAATTCGGATAGTGGCGTCTACCCTATAGCTGGAAAACTGATCAGGAAGCGCCAAGTATTTTTTTGATTTTTGGATACATGGAGCGTGAAACCGGAATCTCGCTTGAAAATGCGGTATCGACTGAATACTTTCCTCCCGCATTGATAGACAAGCGCTTGAAGTGCTGCATATTCACTACATACGAGCGATGTATACGTACAAAACTCCGGGGCAGAATTCCCAGCATGTTCTCTAAAGATTTCTCATGGAAGTGCTGTTTTCCGTCGCAACAGACAATCTTGCTGTAATGCCCGTCAGCCTGCACAAAATCGATATCTGCAATAAGCAGTAATTCTATATTCCCCATCTTTTTAATCACCAGGCTGGCGCTTTGATTATCTGGTGGCCGGCGTTTCTCATAACGTTCAAATGCCAAAAACAGGCGTTCCTGGCTAAAGGGTTTGGGTACGAAGTCAATAACACCAAAACCAAATGCGGTCACTGCCTGCTCGGTATGTGCGGAAATAATAATTGTCTGCAAATTGGTCGCGTCCGGCTTGGCATCCATGTGATTCAATTGCAAAATTTTAAAACCATCATGGCCTGACAAATTCAAATCCAGCAATAACAGATCAAAACGTGTTTTATCCAGCAGGGCCAGGGCATCATCAATATCATCACATTGATGCAATTGATCAAGCTGCTCTCCAAAATAATCCCTTGCCTCGCGCAGCAGGCGTTGGGCGATCAAGGGCTCATCTTCAACGATCAGTAATTTCATGGGTTTTCTTCGTCTGTTTCTGAACAGATTCTATGTAGAACTCATCCCTATTGATGAAATGAGTTTCAGATATCAGTGGCAATTGGAATCGTGCATGCCAAAAATCACCAACTTGCTCCGTTACATAGCTGGCGCGACCATCAAAAACTTCTTGTAAACTTTGTTGAATATAGTGAGTTCCTGTACCTGTCCCAGTGTGCGCTCTTGGGCTGACTACAGGTAGTTTCATTGCTATGCCCACAGACTCCATGCTGCGATGTATATGCAATTCAAACAGCGTTTCCTGTCTGTATTTATTGTGTGAAAATGCATTTTCCAATACAGTCAACAAAATGGCTGGCGGGATGCTGATCGCCGACAGATCACCTTCTACCTGCAAGGTGCATTTTTTTTGCAGGCGGGCACTCATAATTTCCAGATAATTCTGACACAACTCCAATTCCTGCGTCAAAGCGATCTGCGTGTGATTGGCATACTCGTTCAGCATTCTAAATTCGCGCCCCAATGCCTGGATAAATTCTTCCGCCTGTCGTGGCGACTGATGCAGTAATTCTCCCACCAGACTCAAGGAATTCATGAGGAAATGTGGTTGCAAACTGCGTCGCAGTAACTGATTTTCCAACTGAGTGGCTAACGCTGCTTTTTGCCTGTCATGGACAAACTGCCGTAGCAGTTGCAGCAAGATGCTGAATAATAGAAAACAGACACTCAGGCCAAAACCCGTTTCTACGAAATGGAAAGCGGGTATCAAAAAAAGTCCCAAAGAACAAATCACGACGACCAACCCTCTTTTACTGGCACTTTTCTGACGTTTATACGCAATGATACAGATGACCAAACTTGCTACAAGGGCGACGCCAAACATCACCTCACTCTTGTGATCAAAATAAGGACTGATGAAAGTCGTCGTGACAGTCAATACGGCCAGGATGCCAGTAATCAACATCAGGCGCTTGAAGCGGAAGTAAGCCAGAAAATACACCGGTAACAGGACAGAGAACAGGCAGGTCAGTCCTGCCACCAGATACAACCTGATCAAGTGAAATGGATACAGATAGCCAAACAGGCCGCGCCAGGCTTCAACGACCAGCAGGCAACTCGCCACCAGACACAATATTAAAAAAAGTACCCAGTGCATATGCCGCTGGTAAAACAAAGTCAGACCTGAGAATAGCAAGACTACCAGTAATAACGCACCGGCCAACAACAGGGGAAGAATAATCCCCGTGTTACTGGCCACATACAGGCTGTGCTGTTCCGTGATCGACAAATCATAGAAGGGATTCTTGATCTGGTTGTTGCCGTGATAGCTGGAAAGTTTTAATACCAGGCTGTGCATGCCTTGCTGTAATTGCTCAGGCGTCAGACTGACACTGTATTCTATAAATCCAGGTATTTCCTCTTTGGCCGAGATGCCCGGTTTGCCATTGCGTCCCACTTTGACACCATCAAGAAATAACTCGGAAGCTGCCAGCAAGGAAAAAGACAAGACTTTATTTCGCGTTGGCGTCTTAGGCATCAAAAATTGCGCTGATAGACAGTAATGCTGCATTGCTTTGAGATCGTGCAAAGAAAAGCCTGCCTGAACCGGCTGCCCGGATTGATCAGTCAGGGATGTCAGGCCCGTTTTACCACATTGGGAAAAATCACCCTGTAGATGCTGGAAACGCAGGTCCATCAAATCTACCTGCGCATGACAGGGGTCGAGCGCAAAGAGCAAAAGAACGAATAGCAGGCATTTTGTAAAAGTCGAAGTCATGAGAGGATTGTATCCATGTTTTTCGGCTGCAAAGTGCAAATCAGGTGGCACAAGTGCAGTTCGTGTGGTTTTTGCATTTTTCCTGTTGATGCATGACTAAGATGCCGGTTCTCTTTTGCCTATCGTCTGCGTCATCATCATGCGAAAAATATTTCTGTCTTTTCCATCCGTCATTTTTTTCATACTGATTTCCCCTGCCATGAATAGCCTGGCAGCGACAGTGCCGGGCGATGCACATACACAAATCCGGCTGAAAAAATTTGAACAATTCGTCGCTACCCAAATGACGAGAGATAAAATTCCGGGGTTATCGATAGGCTATCTGCAAGGTCAGGTGATGTGGGCCAAGGGCTATGGCTTTGCTGATCTCGAAAACAAGATTCCTGCAACTGCAAGCTCCAGCTATCGGCTGGCTTCCGTGACCAAACCCATGACTGCGGCTGCAATCCTGCAATTGGTGGATGACGGAAAAATCTCGCTTGATGCCGAGGTACAAAGCTATGTTCCGTATTTTCCGCGAAAGGCCTATCCCGTCACAGTGCGTCAGTTACTTGGTCATCTGGCGGGCATTAATGCTTACGTTAATCCACAATTGGAACAACATTTTAAAGACCACAAAAATACACGGGAATCGATCGCCGTATTTGAAAATTTTGACCTGATCGCTGAACCGGGCACGCGGTTTCGCTACACCAGCTACGGCTATAATTTGCTGGGTGCCATCATCGAAGGCGCATCAGGCATGTCATACAGTGATTACATGACAAAAAATATCTGGGGTTCTTTAGGCATGACGGCAACCAGGCTGGATGATCCCTACGACCTTATTCCTGAAAGGGTACGCGGCTACCAGCTGCGCAATCAGCAAATAAAACATGCCGAGTTTATTGATATCAGCAGCCGTTTTTCTGCTGGCGGAACACGTTCCAATGTCGTTGACATGCTCAAATTTGGTGATGGTATCAACCGTGGGCGCATCGTATCCAAAGACGGTCAGGATCTGATGTTTCGCTCCATGGTGACCAATCAAGGAAAATTTACCAATTACAGTGCTGGCTGGCTTACCAATCCTGTCAATGGCAGGTTTGCCATTTCACACGATGGAGTGCAGCCAGAGACATCCACCTATTTATTCTGTTTTCCTTCGCGGCAGTTGACGATTGCAGTCGCTGCCAATCTGCAAAGAGTCGATACCAGCGTCTTTGCCGAACAATTATTTGAAGCCATCACGGGTGAGGCATGGGATACCCCGCTGTATATTCATGATCCGCAGAAACGGGTGTATTACGATGCCATGAAAACGGTGTTCAATGAAGGCAATGCCTATTTTGAACGCACACAGTATAGCTATCTTGATGAAATCAAAGAGAACAAAATATTGGGTGAAGCATTCAGCCTGTTCAATCAAAATATGAAGTCCGGAAATTTGAAGAGCGATGCAGTGCAGACACAGCTTTTTATCAGCGAAACGCAACACCCGGCTGGGGGATTGCAATTACGTAAAGTCGGTTCTTACATGGCGAAAAAACTGCATGATAAGCACCACAAATTATCAGCTTATTCCAATACCGGGGCGATTGCCTTCTTTCATGACTACATTGCCTTGTACAAAAAAGACGGCGCTATTACCGCTGCTTTTCGTTTTGATGAGGCGTTTGAACGTCAAGTCGGGCAATTGTATGCTGCGTGGGAAAAAACAAGCCGCATCAAATTCTTCAAGCAAGATTTTGATATACAGAAATATATGAATGGCAGGGGTACAAGCATGGCCGACAGTGCGACTAAACTAGATAAAGCACTGGCAACACTTCGTCAAAATATGAAGAAGGCATTTCAAAATGCGGCAGTAACCCCTGACTATCTCGCAGATTTGAATATCCTGGTACAAGATTTGATCCATAGTGGCAATTCAGTGCACGCGCTGCAAATTGGAGAACTAGGGAAGGAACTTTACCCCATGTCTGATGCTGCCCTTGCACTTGCAGGTGTGTTGGAAGTTTCAGCAGGAGACAAAGATATGGGAATCGCCTCACTCAAAACGGCATTCAGCCTTAATCCTCAGGGCGAGGCCAGCGCCGCTAATCTCAATAGAGCGGCCTACCGGTTAAGAGAAATAAATGGACCCGAATTCGGATTGAAAATTCTTCATGCTGCGATAGAGTTGCATCCTGATGATGTCAATTTATACGATAGCCTGGGTGAGTTTTATGTCGTGTTGAAAATGAACAGGAAGGCGGTTCTCGCTTATCAAAAAGCGCTGGAGATCAACCCGGATTATCAAAACGCAAAATCAGCCAGGCAAACAATAAAAGAATTAACCATGACAAAAAATTGACTGGTAATTTGCTTTTAGTGCCAACTAGTGGACTGTAACAGTCCACTGATATCTACTCTTGTAGCCTTGCCTTTGTCATGAAACAAAAATGCTACCGTAGTATCCGGGTTTTCTAAAATCAGAAATAGAGTTCGTGACAAAGATGGTTCATTGTCAGATTTTTTCTATCTTTCCCCCCCCCCATCTTTTTCTCCATCGCACATTGGCTTAGTGCGATATGGACGGGGGATTAAATGCCGCAATCAAGTTGTTTCGGCTTGCGGCACAGCCAACACAGGATTTTCATGCATAGCCTTTCCCACCATCACCGGCGTGGTCAATTCCTGACTGACGCCATTCTTCACCGCCACAATCTCGGCCATGATGGACAGTGCAATCTCTACCGGGGTTTTGCTGGCGATATACAAACCGGCTGGCCCATGCAGGGCTTGCAAAGCGGGTTCGGCGATATCAAAGTGCGTGCGCAGGCGTTCGCGTCTTTGCTCGCTGTTGCGACGTGAACCGATGGCACCGACGTAAAACGCTTGTGATTGCAAGGCGTCGATCAGCGCCAGGTCATCCAGCTTTGGGTCATGCGTCAATGCGATGATGGCAGTGCGGCTATCGGGCTGTAGTCGCAGTATCAGATCGTCCGGCATTTCTTCGCTGACCATGACACCCGGCAATTGCCAACTGGCCCGGTATTCTTCACGTGGATCACAGACGATGACTTCAAACCCCAGGCTTAAGGCAAACTGGCACAAGTAACCCGACAGATCACTGGCACCGATAACAATAATGCGGGCCTGCGGGCCAAGGTAAGTGACCAGCCTGTGCTCATCCAACCGTGGCAAGCCATCGTGCTGGCCTGCTTGCAGGGCTGCATGGCCGGTCTGTAAATCCAGCGTCCTTTGTATGCTGCGCCGCTGTTCACAAGCCAGCAGCAGTTCATCCAGACGGCTATGCACAGAAACAGGTTCCAGCACCAGTTCCACAGTACCACCACAGGGCAGGCCAAAGCGATGTGCCTGGTCGGCGGAGATGCCATAACGCAGCACCAGAGGTCGGTCGCCTGCGCAGACTGTCTGCCCCCCTTCTTCCCTGATGCGATGGATGAGATCATCCTCTATGCAACCACCCGATACCGAGCCCACGGTTTCACCCCGCCCATTGATCGCCATCAGCGAACCGGGTGGCCGTGGTGATGAACCCCAGGTGCGCGCCACCGTGACGAGGATGACCGGCAATCTCTGTACATGCCACGCCAGTGCAGTACGCAAGACCAGGGTATCGAGATCTTCCATCGTATTTTTGCTCTAGCTGATATTGAAAGGCAACTGGCGCAAAGACTTGCCAGTCAGCTTGGCGATGGCATTGGCGAATGCCGGTGCCAGCGGTGGCAAGCCAGGTTCACCCATGCCGGTAGGTGGTTCTGCACTGGGTACCACATGCACCTCAATGGCGGGCATGTCAGTGATGCGTGCCACGGTATAGTCACCAAAATTGCTTTGCTCGACCACACCATCCTTGAGTGTGATAGCTGCACCCGGCAAACACATGCCCAGACCCATCAGCGCCGCGCCCTGTACCTGTGCTTCTATCGTACGCGGGTTGACAGCCAGGTTGCAATGCACACCAGCCGTTACCTTTTTAAGTACGGGGCGGCCTTGCTGCATGCTCGCCTCCACCACATAGGCCACCACGGTAGAAAAGGATTCATGCACCGCCACGCCCCAGGCACGTCCTGCTGGCAGGCGCTTTTTGCCGTAGCCGCTTTTATCCACCGCCAGTTGCAGGGCCGCGCGGTGGCGCGGGTGCTTGTCGCCAAACAGACTCATGCGATACGCCACCGGGTCTTGTTTGGTAGCACGGGCGATGTCATCCAACAGGGTTTCCATGACAAAGGCGGTATGGGTAGAGCCCACGCTGCGCCACCACAGCACCGGCACGTTCAGTTTTGGGTGATGCACAGTTAAACGCATGGGGAAAGGGTAGGGCTCACGCATGCCCTCAGTGGCAGTGGCGTCTATGCCATTCTTGACCTGGAATTGTTCAAACACTGAACCGGCAGTGATGGACTGGCCAACGATCACATGGTCCCATGCCAATACCTTACCCTTGTCGTCAAAACCGATGCGGGCGCGGTGCAAATGCATGGGCCGGTAATAGCCGCCGCGCATATCATCTTCGCGACTCCAGATGGTACGCACTGGCACATTCAAACCTGCCGTACGGGTGGCTTTCGCGATCTCGCAGGCTTCCACCACAAAGTCACTGCTGCTGGCAAAGCGGCGACCAAAGCCACCGCCAGCCATCTGCACATGCATGGCTACCTGTTCCGGCTTGATGCCCAGCGTACGTGCCACGGCTGCTGCATCCAGGCCGGGGCATTGCGAGCCGGTATAGATATCTGCAGCATCATCCTTCAGTGCAACGGTGCAGTTTAGCGGCTCCATCGCGGCATGTGCGAGGTAAGGAAAAATGAATTCCGCTTCCAGATGTTTTGGCGCTGTACTCAGTGCCGCGATGTCTGCATCAAAGTGGCGTGGCCCCGGCTCATTGGCCAGCTTACGGTAGTCAGCCAGTTGTTTTGTACTATCGACTTTTTCGACACCGGCAGTATCCCATTCCAGCTTCAAGGCATCACGCCCCTGCTTGGCGGCCCAATAGCCATCGGCTACCACGGCCACGCCTTCGGCACCACGATCCAGCGGCAGGCGGAAAACTGCCTTCACACCTTTGATGGCGCGTGCTGCGCTGTCATCGACAGTTTTCAGTTTCGCGCTAAATACCGGTGGGCGTGCCACAACTGCTGTCAACTGACCGGGCAAGTGCATGTCGATGCCGTAATCCTGTTTGCCGCTGCTTTTTGGGCGGGCATCCAGGCGGCCGGTTGGCTGGCCGATCAAGCGAAAGTCTTTCGGATTTTTGAGTTCAATTTTTTCTGGTACCGGCAATGCCATCGCCGCTTCGGCCAGTTCGCCATAGCCCAGCTTGCGGCCATCGGCGGCAATCACATTACCTGCCTGCGTGCGCAGCGTGGTCACATCCACATTCCAGCGCGCTGCCGCCGCAGCCAGCAACATGGCACGGGCGCGTGCACCCAGTTCACGATATTGCATGAAGCTGTTCTTGACGGAATTGGAACCGCCGGTCAGATGGATGCCAAAGAAAGGGTCGTGATAGGCCGCATCACTGCTGCCATGGTGACTGCGTACCAGGTTCCAGTCTGCATCCAGTTCTTCTGCCAGTATCATTGGCAAGGCAGTTTGCACACCCTGGCCAAATTCCAGCCTGTTGATGATGACCGTGACCTCGCCATTTGTAGCAATTTGCACGAAAGCAGATGGCTGCTGTGTCGGTTTCAATGCAGTGGCCGCCTGGGCGAGCGCAAGGTGGGGGAATGCACCCAGGGCCAGGCCACCTATACCGGCAAATTTGAGAAAGCTGCGGCGGCTGAGAGGGAGAACTTTAGCGGGCTGGTCGCGCTCCAGCATGTGTTGCAAGGCACGCGGCATTTCGCTGTAATCGATATTCGGCAACATGGTATCTCCTTCAAATAATGGCTTTGGCAGCGTCGGCGACGGCGGCGCGGATGCGGGCATACGTGCCACAGCGGCAGATATTGCCTGCCATGGCCGAATCAATTTCCGCAGCCGTCGGCTGTTTGCCACGCGGCAGCGATTTTAAAAACGCGGTGGCACTCATGATCTGCCCGCTTTGGCAATAACCACATTGCGCCACGTCATGCTTGATCCAGGCGGCGCTGACGGCATTGCCTACCTTGTCATTGCCACCGGTCGCTGCTTCTATCGTGGTGAGTTTCTTGCCCTGCACGGCAGAAGCAGGCGTGATGCAGGAACGTATCGCCTGCCCATCCAGATGCACGGTGCAGGCGCCGCACAAGGCAGCGCCGCAACCAAACTTGGTGCCGGTCAGTTGCAACGCATCGCGCAGCATCCACAGTACGGGTGTGTCGGGTGTGACATCAACGCTGGTATTCTTGCCGTTAATCGTCGTATTGATCATGTAAACCTCCAGAATGGGAATGATGTGCGCTTGCTGATGTGGGATTGATGAGTTTGGATTGATGACGAAAATTGATCAGATCACCTGCGCCAGATGCGTGCGCAGCCTTGCCATATCATTCTCAATATCTGGCTGCTTCATCACGTCATGGCAAGAGAAAGAGGGTAAGACATCAAAGCCGCAAAATTTGTAATTGGCCGTGTTGGCAATGAAGACATCGTCAACCGTCCTGCCTTCAAATAATGACTGCGCGGTGTCGCCAAAGGCTTCTTGCGGTGCATTCTAGGTCAGTGACAACATATACCTCTTGCCGAACATCTTGCCGCCGCTGCCATATTGCCTGCTAGGGTCTTCACGGGTGCGGCCATCGCCATCCAGAAAACTTTGCTGCATCATGCCCGCCGTGAAGACTTCATCCACATACTTTTTGTATATCCATGGCATGCCAAACCAGTACACTGGTGACTGCAAAATGATCAGGTCGGCCCACAGATGACTTTGTACTTCGGCGTTGATGTCATAGCCTTGCTCAATCCGGGTTTGCCTGACCTGGTAATCGCAGTTTTCCAGTTCTGTCTGGATGATGCTGGCCACGCTTTGGTTCAGCTTGCCGGTAGAAATGCCTTCATAAAACTGGTGTGCGTTGATGATCAGTGCATGTTTCATTGATAAGTCCTTTTGATATGCCGGAATACTTTTATTGACGGCTATTGTGTGCCCACAGCCATAAAAGACGTTTGCCTGATTCGATGCATTTCTTGCCCAATTTGATGAATCATCCGCAGAAATGGAAAACACCGCATTGAAAATGGTAGGCTATGCCTATTCAAGAATTCTCTGGCACCGCCATGCAACCCGGACATCCAACACCATCTGCGAATAGCTACACGCTGGCTGAACTGGTCGGCAATATTGCCCAATCCGATGGCGACTACACCACCCATATCCCTGGCCTGATGATGTACAGACGCAGCAGGGTGACCGACCCCATGCCCTGCATCTATGGTCTGGGCCTGGGCGTGACCGTGCAGGGCGGCAAGCGCGTCATGCTGGGGGACGAGATATTTGACTATGCACCCGGGCAATCATTGGTGACTTCGCTGGACCTGCCCGTGGTGTCTTACGTCACGCGCGCCAGCGGTGCGCAGCCATTTTTGGGAATGGGCCTGGTGCTGGACGCCCGCGTCATTACCCAATGCGCAGCTGACATGAATTTCTCGGCACCGCTGAAAGCATCGACCTCACTGGCGATGTCGGTCGTGACGCTGGATGAAGGGCTGCTGGATGCCATTACCCGCCTGGTACGCCTACAAAACGAACCACAACTGATACCACTGGTAGCACCGCTGATACAGCAGGAAATCATCGTGCGTCTGCTCAATGGTGAACATGGCCCGGCATTGCGCCAGTTGATGACGGCTGGCTCACCTGGCCAGCAAATCGCCAAGCTCATCGCCTGGCTGAAACAGCACTACACCGAAAATATAGCCATGGACGATCTGGCAGACAAAGCCCATATGAGCCCATCCACCTTCCGCCAGCATTTTCGTGCAGTCGCAGGCATGAGCCCCTTGCAATACCTGAAACATTTGCGGCTGCAAGATGCGCGGCAACTGATGCTCAATGAAGACATCGACGCCAGCAGCGCCGCTTTGCGGGTAGGCTATGAAAGTGCATCCCAGTTCAGCCGTGAATACACCAGACTGTTTGGCGCACCACCGTTGCGGGATATCAAGCGGGTGAGGCTGGCGACGTAAATGCCCGGTGAACAGCGGGTGACAATTGTCAATGAGTGAATAATGAAGTGAGTTCCAGTTTTGATACTGCAAGCAGTACACCATTCATGAGTACAGTTCATAAGCGCATGCTGGACCAGCCATCTAATCAAAGCAATACATACAAGCTAAAGTGAACACCATGGCACATGCAAGCAAACCGGCTTGCATTGATGTTGCTTCTCACTCAAAGGGAAATTATATGCAAAAGCGCAAACTTGGAAATACCGGCCTGGAGGTTTCAGCAATCGGCTTTGGCTGCATGGGGCTCAGTTATGCTTATGGCCCAGCCATCGACAGGCAAGAGGCGATTGCACTGATACGTGCTGCCGCCGAACGCGGCGTTACCCTATTCGACACTGCCGAAGTCTATGGCCCGTTCATCAACGAAGAAGTCGTCGGTGAGGCAT
Source organism: Undibacterium sp. Ji49W (assembly GCF_049340205.1). Classification (NCBI taxonomy): domain Bacteria; kingdom Pseudomonadati; phylum Pseudomonadota; class Betaproteobacteria; order Burkholderiales; family Oxalobacteraceae; genus Undibacterium; species Undibacterium sp. Ji49W. Next base: position 102,671 of record NZ_JBMPOW010000022.1, read on the forward strand.
TGGCCCCGATACGCGATCAGGTAGTGATCGCGACCAAATTCGGCTTTAAAAATGGCGATGCAAAAGCTGGTTTTGACAGCAGGCCTGCACATATCAGGGAAGTCGCCGAAGCCGCTCTCAAACGGCTCCGGACAGATTGCATCGATTTATTCTACCAACACCGGGTTGATCCGGATGTCCCTATTGAAGACGTTGCCGGCGCTGTGAAACGCCTGATCGAAGAAGGTAAAGTGAAGCACTTCGGTTTGTCTGAAGCTGGCGCACAAACGATACGTCGCGCCCATGCCGTGCAGCCTGTCGCTGCACTTCAAAGTGAATATTCCCTGTGGTGGCGTGAGCCAGAGCAAGAGATACTGCCAACGCTGGAAGAGCTGGGAATCGGCTTTGTTCCATTCAGTCCTTTGGGGAGAGGTTTTTTGACAGGCGCCATTGACGACAGCACCAGCTTTGACAGCACAGATTTCAGAAACACTCTGCCCCGTTTCGCGCCGGAGGCACGCAAAGCCAATCAGGCTTTGGTTGAACTGATCAAGAAAATCGCCGACCACAAGCAGGCAACACCAGCGCAGATAGCAATCGCCTGGCTGCTGGCACGCAAGCCCTGGATCGTTCCTATCCCTGGCACCACCAAGCAGCACCGCCTGGTCGAAAACATCGGTGGCACGGATGTAGTCTTGACTGCCGACGATCTGCAAGATATCCAGCACGTTCTTGCCAGCTTCACGGTGCAGGGTGGTCGCTATTCGGAAAGCAACCAAAAAATGGTGAATCGCTGACAGACAATAAGATTGGGGGCGTCTTCGGGATCTGTGGTCAATCAAGGTATCTCTCAATTTGATTGTAGTTTTAACAGACCCTGGCATGTCAGCAATCCTGATGCCTGCTTCTTCATGGACTGGCCATGCGCATAGAACTATTTGACCATTAGCAAGTCGAATTGTTTTTAGCGCTGGCATGTCATTTAACAAGTGCCAGCTTGAAGTAGTATCTGTGTATGCGCTGTATATACACAGATTTACTTTCTCCCAGAGATATTTTCCGCTCGAAAGCACATGTAAATGACAAGACTGATCGCATCACTCTTCCTGGCCGGCAGTTTGGTCGGGACGGTAACAGATAGTTTTTCTGCAAATCTCAGTGATACTGCCGTGTCAAACGCGTCCCCGTCCCCGTCCCCGGACGCAGACATCAGGCAGCAAATTGAGCGTTATGTGAAAAGCGAAATGCAAGAACGGCGCATTCCGGGCATGCAATTGGCCGTAGTCAAGGGTGGCAAGATTGTTCTGTTGCAGTCATATGGGCTGGCGGAGATTCCCAACGCGGTTGCAGTCAATGATCAGAATGTGTTTTCCATCAATTCTGCAACCAAGTCGTTTACTGGCGTAGCCATCATGCAATTGGTGGAAGACGGCAAGCTGGATCTGTCGGCACCGGTGTCGCGTTATCTGGATGGTTTGCCGGTCGCCTGGCAGACGGTAACTGTCAGGCAGTTGCTTACGCATACATCAGGTATTCCTGACATCATCAGCAGCAAAATACCATCGCTGGCGACGCCGCAAGAAGTCGACGCTGCCTGGGCGGCGATTCAAACCTGGCCTATGGAATTCAAGACAGGTGAGCGTTATCGCTACAACCAGACCAATTATATTTTGCTGGGCAAGATGATTGACCGGTTGAGTGGCATGCCGTTTACAGATTTTTTCCAGCAGCGCCAGTTTGCCGTGGCCGGTATGCGTAGCGTTGGCTTTGGTGATTCACGCGATGTCATTCCACACAAGGCGCTATCGTACCGATATGAAGGACAGAGTACCAACCTGAAGCATGTCGTTGAGGTTTTTCCTCCTTTCTTGCGCACTGGTGCGGGCATGAACAGCAGTGCTGAAGATATTGCCAACTGGCTCATCGCGCTGCAACAGGGCAAGCTGATTTCTGCCGCAGGTTTAAAACAACTCTGGACGCCCGCTACCCTCAATAACGGCAAACCGACTGTGTGGGCGCTTGGCTGGCCAGTGGTGCGCCAGGGTGAGTATGCTGCTGTCGCCGGTATGGGCGGGGCGCGTTCGGCGTTTTATGTGTATCCCGATCATGATCTTGCCATTGTCACGCTGACCAATCTGGCGGGTGCCGAACCGCAGGCGATGATCGATGACATCGCCGGCTTCTATTTGCCGGGATTAAGAAAGGCGCACGGCGGTACTTACGCAGCACATCTTTTGCGTGAGCAGATTGCACAGAGTGGTTACAGTGGTTACGATAGGCTGGCGGACAAATTAAAAAAAATCAAAACGGACCAGGGTTTGCCCGATCCATCAGAAGATGAATTCAATTCCTGGGGATATCGTTTGCTTGGCAAGAAGCTGGCCGATCATGCCGTAGCGGTATTTGGCCTGGGGATACAGGTTTATCCCAACAGTGCCAACCTCCATGACAGCCTGGCAGAGGTATATGAGTTCAAGGCCGATACCGTATCAGCCGTAAAACATTATCGCTTGTCACTGGCGCTTGATGTGCAGAACAAGCATGCGTCAGAGCGCCTGCAGGCGTTGGGTGCCAGGTAATGAATGCTGCTACCACAGCCAGCTGGACGGCGATACACTTTCTATCATCAGGGATGACATTGCTGCGCCCAGTTGACGGACTATTGATGAATAAGTACAGTTGATACGTGCAGTTGCGTGTGTGGTTTATGACAGGCAAGAATATCAAATTGACGGGTACACAATGAATCCAGATCATGCTTTGGACGGTTTTCGCCTCGTGGGTACAGGTACGACATTCCAGTCGACAGACATATGCGACATGATCGCCGAATCCCAGTTGTTTGCCGACCTGGAATGGAAAGACATCCAGGCCCTGGCGGGCTACGTGCAATGCTATGAAGTGTCAGTTGGCACCGTCGTCTTCAAGGAAGGTGATTCTGGCACTTACATGTTCTTGCTGGTGAAAGGCGAGGTCGAAATACTCAAGTCCGACCAGGACAGCGTCCTGCACAGCATCGTCCGGATAAGCCACGGCAAGACCGTGGGCGAGATGTCCATCATCGACGGCGAAAAACGTTCCGCTAACTGCGTCGCCTCACAAACCAGCATCTTGCTGCTGCTGACCAAAGACAACTACGCACGCATCATCAAGGAAAAACCATTACTGGCCGTCCACATCCTGGCGAAACTGGCAAAGCTGATGAGCCAGCGCCTGCGCAGCGTCAGTGGGCAACTGGTTGAGTATTTGTGAGCACGATAGTAAATAACCGTACTTAGGGTGCGCCACGCGCACCGTTTTTTACACCCGCAACTTCGTGATCAAATGCCCCGTGTGTGCGATTAGAGCGTTAACGCACGCAGTACCTGTGCGCCGCGCGCACCATAGCAGTAAAGCCAGGCAAGTTCGGTGCGCTCAGCGCATACATGGACGCCCCCCATTTGCAAGAGCATTTTCAAATTAAACCTGACGTAGTCGATTGCAGCCATACATTCGGTCTTTATTGCAGCCGCTTGATGACTGCTGACGCATGATGAAATACGC